>JBBRWP010000219.1:0-5570 GCA_038249175.1 Acetivibrionales bacterium | reverse complement strand
TCTGAGCAGCAGGCAATGATTTTGGAACGGCATACGGTATCCGCTATGTACAATGACATTATGCAGGATGCCTTTAGCCGCCGTTTGTTGAACCGTTTTGATTTGGAAGAAGAAATCCTGAAACCGATGATGCGGGCAGATGAACAACAGATGAACCGATTGTTTCGCCTGCTGAACCCCTTGTTTCTATCCGAAATGCCAAAATCGCTTGGCATACCGGCTATTTATGCACCGCAGGCAAAGCTGAAACAGTTGGAGGAACAGGCATCGGGCGTAGTTTTCGAAGGCCTGGAGGCAGATATGGAAGCGCAGAAAATTAAAGATTTGAACCGCTTTCATCTACAACTTACGGACCATTTGCTCCGCTTCGCCAGTCTTCATCCAGATGGTTTCCGATTATCCAATTTCAAAGAAGCCTTGGAAAAAGGAGAGTTACTACAGCGTTCGCCGGATAAGGGCACTTTGTTTCAAATGGTGATGCGCCTTTATGAAGCGGAACAGATAGACGTGGCTGCCTGGCGTGCAGAACGTGCGGAAGTGGCAGACAATGCAACGGGCGAGTTCGACTTGGCCTACTGTCTATACCGCGTGGCCGCAGGACAGCCAGATTTATATGGCGTTCGTCGTCTATTGATTTCCTGGCCGGATGGGGCTGTGCTGGAAATGACCACGCGCATGCAGCACAACGGTGCGGTATTTGAAAGCAAGACCACCGTCAGCGATTTTTATTTTTCTGTGGAACTGGAAAAGCAGATGTGATTGCTGATAGATGTCTGCGAAAATCAACAAACGTAGAGCAATACCGTTGGATGCAACAAACGTAGCGACAGCATAGCTGGTCGCAACATATCTATAGATAGTATCGCCAGACAAAAAAATATAGCGAGATAATATCGCCAGACACAAAAATATAGCGAGATAGTATCGCCAGACAAAAAAATATAGCGAGATAATATCGCAAGACACAAAAAATATAGCGAGATAGTATCGCCAGACACAAAAAATATAGCGAGATAGTATCGCCGGACACAAAAAAATTAACGACAACGCGTCAGTACAGGAATCATCACAGAAAGGAAAATCGATGGAAATAGTTCAAAAGGCATCCCGTATTTTCAAACACTTGCTGGCAACTGGAGAAGTGAGCAGTGGAAGTGATAGAGAAATGTTTTTAGATTTGAAAGATCCAGAAATCCGTGCGGCCATTTCTGTGTTTGAAGAGGAGTTCGATTTTCATCTGGTGGATGCACCCAATGCTTTTTACCTGTCCCCGGACAGCGATAACGATTTGTTTGGTTTTCAGAGCCGGGATTTTCGCCGCTGGTTCAGCACAGACGGCCTGAATGCAGATGGTTTTATGATATGCCATATTATCATGGTTTTACTCAGCTGTTTTTACGGCGGACACAACCAAAACCCCAAACAGCGTGAATTTATGCGGGTGGCAGCGTTGATAGTCGAAATGGATAAACGCTATGCAGCTGTTTTGGAGGATGCAGACGCCAGTAGTGTACTGGAAGAGCCGGCATCCCTGAACTTCGTTCGTATCAGTGAGTTGTGGTCCAGCAAGCTGGTCTATGAGGATGGACGGAGCAAAAAAACCAAGGAAGCTACAGTGCAAAGCGCGCTGAACCTCCTCGTAACACATAAATTGATTCGCTTGACGGATGAAGATAAAGAAATACGCCCTACGCGCAAACTGGATGACCTGATGTTGCATTACTATTTAAGCGATGCCCGTGTGGCAGAGGTTCAGGCTATTTTCAAAGGGATGTAGAAAATGCTGGCGTGCGCGCTCCGATTTTTGGTCTGAGTGTACTGAAATTGAGCTAAACCGCTATTCTTTGCTTTGAAGTGCTGAAATTAAGTTAAATTGCCTACACTTTGCCCTGAAGGGCGGAAGTTTTAGTCATTGCAATAGAATCGTAGAGGAGAAGACCGATGCCGAACATCAATCGTATCCGTGTCATCAATTTTTCATATAACAACGATGCCAGACACATTCTGGATGAAACATTCAACCTGCACGGGGGTGAAAATGCCCTCTTGAATTTGGCCAACGGCGGTGGTAAGAGCGTGCTGGTGCAACTGATGTTGCAGCCGGTTGTACCGCGTGCGCGTATACAGGGCCGGCAAATCGCAGATTTTTTCAGGAAAAAGAAAACCCCGGCCTATGCGTTAATCGAATGGAAGCTCGATGGTGCCGGCGGCTATCTGCTAACAGGAATCGGCATAGCTGCACAGGAAACAAGAACCGGGGATGAAGATGAAAAAGGCCGTATCCGGCTGTTCTGTTTTTTGTCACAGTACAGTCATGCCAGCGCATTCGATCTGGCAAACATCGATTTGGTGCGCCATGAGGAAGGCATCGTTCACATCACAGGATACAAAGCTGCACAGGACATGATGAAAGAGGCAACGCGGCGGGATCCGCTGCACCTATCCTATTTTCCACAGGATGACCTGGCCGCACACCGCAAGAAATTGATGGAGTATGGCATTTCTCAGGACGAATGGCAAAACGTGATGCTCCGCGTCAATGATTCGGAAGGCGGGCTGGAAGAGATTTTCTCTAAATGCAAAACATCAGATCAACTCCTCAATGTCTGGCTCATTAAAACGATAGAACAAACCATGGCACCGAATGCCGGGGATGAAGGTGCAGATGAGAAAAATCTGCAGCGCATGTTTCAGAACCTCTTGCAGGAGACACTGGAAAATGAGGGACTTTTGCTGGAAAAGCAGCAGTTGTCTGTTTTTTTGCCGGCATTTGAAAGCCTGAAAGAGCAGGCATCTTCTTTGGCTGTGCAATTGGACGACATGCGCACTTCTGAGGCCGTTTTGGCTTCTTTGCGAGAATGGCTGGCAGTACAGGCAGAAGTGACGGAGAGGGAACGCACAGAAAACGAAAGCGACCAGCGCCTTTTGGGACAACAGTTGCTGCATCTACAACAGGAAGAATATTCGGAAGCGGTTCATCTGGCAAAAGCCACATGGATAACGGAAAAAGATGCCAAAGAAAAAGTGATGGCGGATAAAACGGAAGTGACGGCAAAGGCAGACCAGGTTGCAGCGCTTTTGCATCTACTGGGTGCGGCAAAAATTCGGGTTCAAATGGATGTTCTGCAGGCGAAAATTGCTGTGTTGCAGCGCAAAATGCAGGAAGTTGAAGCGGATGAAAGCGTCACTCTTCGGATTCACCTATTGAAAGCCTCTTTGCGGAGTGCCTGGGATTTGCGACTGCAGGATAGGGTAGCCTTACACCAAAAAGCAGCGGCAACCGTTAGTGAAATCAGGGAATTGCAGGGGCAACTGAAAGCGCAGGGAACGAAAATTGTTCAGGAACTGCAGCGGCTGACAGCAGAACACGAAGGGCTGAACAAGCAGGTGGCTGTTTTTGAAGAACGGGAAAGACAGGCTTGTGATACGCTTGTCATCATCTTGTCAAGGAACATGGCAGGGGAACTGTCCGCGCCAGAAACGGCCCGACTATCGGCGCAATGGGTGAAGGCGCGGAACATGGCAGACGAAAGTCTTATAAAAATGGAAAAAGAGGAAACAGCTCTAACCCTTGAACAAAGCCGTTTATCGGACGATTTACGGTCGGCTGAAAAACAACAAATGGCTCAGGCCGCACAGGTTCAGGCCATAGAAGCCGCATTAGAGCAGTGGCGACAAAAAATGGCTGAGCGCAGCCGCATCCTTCAAGACAATGGGTTGGATGGTTCTGAAAACAAAGAAACAGCTGTATTGCATTTCAAAGAGAAAATTCATGACTTGTATCGGCGCATTGGGCTTGATGAACAGGAAAGACAGCAGCAGCAGACCCTCTTGGAAGATTTGCGGCATGGGCGTTACCACGTGCAGGGAGAATGGACACAATATTTAACGGAAATGAACATGGCACACCAAACCGGTGAAGACTATTTAAGAAGACGCGATCCGGCAGAGCGGGAAGCCCTGCTGGCAGAAATGCCTTTTTTGCCCTATGCTCTTCTCCTGTCTTCCGCTCATTTGGCTGCTTTGCCAGCGATGTCGGGACAATTGGTACGACGCGGGTTGACGCCGTTGATGACCTATGAGGGGCTGAAAAGTTGGCATAGAATTGCTGACACAGAAAAAACGTTTGAAACGGCGTCTCTAGAAAAACCATGGCAAGGGCGTAGCTTTACGGCGTTAGAAGACAGATTGCTCTTTACTGCCTTGTACAACCCGGATGCTTTGCAGGCGGATGCAAGCCAACGCCTCATGACAGCGGCTGAGGAACAGTGTGCGTTGCTACAGGCATCGGTCGATAACTTGCGTGAAGAACAGACCCGCGTCACGAACAATCTGCAGACGATTTCATCCTTTCCCTGGGCGGAAGGTTGGAAAGAGATACAGGAGGCAGAGCTGTTGCGCCTGGTGAAATCGATGGACTTGACTGCTGAAAAATTGCAGGTCCTACACAGCACTTTGCAACAAAAACAAAAGCAATATAACAATCTGATTCGTCAGAATCTACCCGAAGCACGAAAACAGTGCATAAATGCTGTGCAGAAAATAGAAACATGGGAGAAATTACTTTCTGGTAATGAACTCTATGTGGAGAATCGATGCAAACAGGCAGATAGCACCGTGCTATTGAAGCGTTTGCAAGCAGAGCAGCAGCAGGTGCGGCTACAGACAGAAGAGCAGAGCGAACGGCTTTTGGAAAAAGATAATGAACGGGTCAGCTATGCAAACCAGGAGCAAGTTGCCAGAATTGCCCGCGATACGTATCAGGACAACGTCCTTGAAGCGGGCGAATCTGTGCTGTCAGGGACATGTGAGATGCTTGAAGCAACACTGAAAGAACTGCAGGAAGAGCAGGGTCAGGGTATACGAGAGTTGGAACGCCGCACAAAGGAATTGCAGTCAGATCTGGCAGAAAGACAAAAGGAAGTGGATAAAAAACATATCGCGTCGGATGCGTTTTGGCCGGCCTATGATGAAGTAGAAGAAAACCTTCTGGAAAATGAACAGGCAGGGCTTCAGAAACAAGTGAAAATGATAGAAACTACGTTGTTGGCGGCCGCTGGGAAAGAAGCGCGTAGTGTTGCCAACCTGGAGCATGCCGGAAAAAGGTTAAATGAAAGCGGCCTGTCTGAACCCTTGGCAGAGCAGGAAATTCATGGCCGGTATAGGGAACGAAAAAAAGAGACCGATAGCAGATTGGCAGAATTGAGAAGCCGACAAAAGCAGTTGGAGAGCCTTGGCCGCGAGATGGCCGCCGGAGGACAGCGACTGTCGGATGCCTTGGGTAAAAGCCATCCAGATAAAACGGCAAGCGGATTTGTCGTGCCGGAAAATTGGCAGGATACGCTGGATGAAGGACTCGAGAAACTAAAAGAAGCCAGGGAAAGCGTTACCCGCCGCAAAGGAGAATTTCAAAGACTTTATACCAAAGCGCGCCACACCTATGCCGGGAAAAGCAGCCTGCTGAAGAATCTCTTTGATGGTTTGGAAGGGATGTTGGACCGGTCAACAGAAGCCTATGAACCTTTTTATTATCTTTTTGAACGCATGCAGGACCATGCAAACCTGCTGGC
>JBBRWP010000218.1:0-5573 GCA_038249175.1 Acetivibrionales bacterium | reverse complement strand
TTCAAATCATTCATTTTCAGGATAAAGAACCGCTCATATTTACCACCTCGCTGATTGTTATGAAGCTTCAGTATACTTCATTTTGGTTTGGGACATAATCACGTGTGGTGCATTGAGACATTATCACGTATGGATCAGGCTGTGGATGCACTGAAAAAGAGGATTATCTTTGCTCCACTCATTGGCATCACAGAACCTATGGCTTGTCATGAAATATGCAAGGAAATAACAAAAAAAACAGGCTTGCATGTTTTTTGGAAAATGATGTAAATGAATCAGCGGCTGGTGAGTTTTTCTTTCGCAAGTTACCCGGAGAAGAAGATTTATTGTATATTTCCATCGGTACAGGAATTGGTGCGGGTATTGTTTTAAACGGAAAGGTGAGAAAGGGCGCCAGGAATCTTGCCGGTGAACTGGGCTATGCGGTTCAGAATACACAATTTACCGTAGACAGAACACAACCGGGATGGTTGGAAAGCAAAATCGGATTGGATGCATTGAAGAATAAATACCCATTAAGCAATCAAGAAGATATTTCTGCTGTTTCAAAGCGGGTTGTTTCCGAAATTACGGATATTCTATCACCCACTGTAGCAAATCTTGCGACACAATTGGATATTAAACTGATTGTTTTGGGGGGATTGACAATGGACCTGTTTGGACCAGATCTATTTCGTGCCCTTGATAAATCAATAGAGCAGCTTTCTTTAATGGAAAGCGATGTGCAGCAATCTGTATGCGAAGATCCGGGGATTGTTGGTGCAGCAGTCCTGACCTTTAATTATGTTATGGACGATTGGTTGGGGGAGAATGCTTTTTGAAGTACAACAAAAGGTTTTTTTGTCATTATATAATTAATTAAGTTAAATAATAAAGAATTGGAGAAACAGATGATAAAGGGTAAAATAAAGCATTATCTGGATACACCAATCGCCTTTCGGCCGAAAGTGTTTATCGGTTTTGATGGGTATATTGATACCGTTATGAAACTGATGACGGATTCACGTGGCAATATGACTTCTATGACTTCATTTGGCCAGCTTTTGATGCATCGCGAAAATCAAAACACTTCGCTGTCTTTCAACCGTCAGTTTAGACGTATTGGCGGGAATATGCCTATCACAGCCAATGCCCTGGGAACGTTGGATGTACAGGTTTCCTGTGTTGGTGCGCTGGGTAATGTATTGGAAAATAATCTGTTTTCTGATATGCATAAAAATTGCATAAAATACAGTGTTGCAGCGCCAGGAGAGTGTATTGCCATTGAATTTTCAGACTCTAAATTGTTTCTTGCAGATCATGGCAGCGTTGAAAAAATGACATGGGATGACATTTGTCAAAAAACAGGGAAAGAGAAACTTATAGAGATGCTCACTGATGCCACTGTCATTGCCATGGTGAATTGGGGCGAGCTTGAAAATATGCATGCCATATGGGCAGATTTGTATGAAATGGTTAAAAAGCTTCCCAAAAATGAAAATCGGCTGTTCTTTTTCGATTTGGCAGACAGTTCTGGCAGATCGGACACAGCACTTCTTTCGGTGATATCGTTAATGAAAAAATATGGTGAAATTGGGAAAACAGTACTATCTGTGAACAATAATGAGCTTGTATCACTTTCCGATGTCGTTCAAAAGGAAAAAATGGTTCATGACGGCCATACAGAAAGCACTTTATCGGAAACAAAACGTGGGGAATTGCTTGTATCTTCAGACGGCGTAGATATCCTTGTGCATCATGGAAAACATTATGCCAGAGTTTTTACGAAAGAAAATACAGAAGAAGCTATTGGTCAGGTGATACAGCAACCACGAATACTTACCGGGGGAGGCGATCATTTTAATGCAGGGTTTATCCTTGGCATGCTTTTGGAATGCAGTTTAATGGCTTGCGCAGAGATTGGCAATATTGTCAGCAGTATTTATGTAGAAAGGGGGGAAAGCCCGAACCTTTTCGATATCGTATCAGCATGTCCTTAAGGAGGAACAGGCGGTCGAAGGTTCATTGTTTATAATGGCGTTACACTTGAACACACCAGCAAGATGACCGAAAAATGACAGTTAAGAATGGCTGTGCATCGTTTTTGGTGCTATACACTTCAGTGGATATGAAAGGTGCAGACCTCGGTTGAACGGTTGATTTATCCGTTTGGTTTTGAAAGGAGAAATGAAATGGGAAAACATTTTTTATCGTTGTCAAAGATTGTTGCAATGGGGTTGTGTATATTGATGTTGCTCAGTATGGCAGCATGTGGAAGCGCAGTGCCAAAAGAGACGGCTTCAGCTACTGCTGCAAGTAAAACATCAACAACAGAAAATGCATCCGGTGTGCTTCTGGATGCTTCTGTTCCACCCCCGCAAGATCCTTATGGCAAATATGATCCGCCAATCGAAGTTACCCTCATTCACGCAGGCAATGATGGTCCTTTCTGGTTTCCTGAGGGGGACGATATCAACAACAACATTTATACCCGTACTTATGAAGAAAAACTGGGCATCAAGTATCGTTTTCTGTGGACTGCACCAGGGTCGCAAGGAGAAGAAAAAATTAACATAATGATGGCTTCCGGAGATCTGCCGGATATGATGTCCGCCAGTCGCAGCAACTTTGAAAAGTTATATAAAGCTGGTCAGATTGCTGATATCACAGAATCTATGCAGCAATATGCCACAGCCTATACCAAAAAATATATGACTGGAGAATATGCCTCGTTATTGGAAGCAGCAACAAAAGGCGGTAAGATTTACGGTGAAGCAAGCGGTGCTTCCTACAAAGAATCAGCAAACATGGTTTGGATTCGTGCCGATTGGTTGAAAAAGCTGAATTTGAATACACCTAAAACCATGGCTGACCTTGAGGCCATTATGGATGCGTTTGTAAGCAAGGACCCTGATGGCAATGGTGAAAACGACACCTACGCCGTGGGTGTTGCAGGAGCCAATATGGCGGGAAACTCCGGGAATTATGGCATGAATGTCGCTTATTTCAATATGTTCCATGTCTATCCTCTGGAATGGGTTAAGGATGATCAGGCTAAAATTCAGGAAGGCATGTTTGGAGCGAGTTACAGAGGGGGAACAAAATTAGCCCTGGAAAAACTGTCGGAGTGGTATAAAAAAGGATATTTGGAACAGGACTTTGCCTTAATGGATGATTCGAAACTGCAGGAACATTTAACCACCAATAAATTCGGCATCATGTTTGCAGATCTATGGGGTGCATACTGGCCATTGTTATTAACGCTGGATAAAGATCCTAAATCAGATTGGGTTCCGGTGGCAATACCTTCCATCAATGCTCAGCCAGCCAAGAGCAACAACAATATTGGTTCCGTATATTGGATTAATGTCGTCAATTCAGAATTTGAACATCCTGAAGCACTGGTTAAGATGACAAACCTGTATCATGACTTGAACAATAATCCTGAAACATCAACAGAATGGAGCAAATACAACACAGATCCGGTCGACAACAATCAAATATTTATTTGCTACCCGCTTCAAATCTGGAATCCTGCCTTTAATTATGAAGGATATATCAGTATGTCGGAAGCATTGGAAAAAGGGAATGGTGATGGGTTGCCGGCTTGTTACAAGTCTATGTTTGACCAGATTTTAAGCTATCAGAAAACCGGTGATATCAGCGGGTTTCCGCCGTATCGCTCTTATACCAAAGACGGCTCTTTCGGTGTCATTGACGGGTACATGAAAAATAAATTATACCAATTCACAGAGTATACAGCTGAACCAACAGAGTTTATGATAGAAAATGCACCAAGCGTTAAAAAAATGTATGACGAAATGTTTATCAACTTTATCATCAATGGTGATGCGACAGGATTTGATGCATTTATGGCACAATATGATGCCATGTATGGTCAGCAAGCGACCAAGGAAGTCAATGACTGGTTTACTGCCAATGGCGGTAAAAGCATTCAAGACTGGTTTGTTCAAATGAAGTAGTCCGCGATTGTGGTTGGTTTCTATTCTGTAAAATAAAGTGCACATATACGAGGCGACACTGTCCGGAAAACTTTTCTATGAACACACGACGATTGGTTTTCCGGACAGAGCGCTATGAATGAACCGGGGTATGCATGAAAAATAAACTTCTGTTAAAACGAGAATTGCCCTTATATGCCATGTTGCTGATCCCATTGGCCCTTTTGCTGGTTTACAGCTATGGACCTATGTTTGGCTTGGTCATGGCCTTCCAGAAATTTGAACCCCTTATGGGATTTTTTCACTCAAAATGGACTGGGTTGGCAAACATTCAACGGATTTTTTCATTTCCGGACGTGAAACAAGTTGTTGGCAACACCCTGTATATTGCCGTGATGAAAATTGTTTTTGAAACAGTTGCGGCAATTCTGGCTGCTTTGTTGCTCAATGAGGTTACTTCCAGGGTATTTAAGAGAACGGTGCAAACCATTATCTATTTCCCGTATTTTCTTTCCTGGGTTATTCTGGGGGGTGTTCTTAAAGATATTCTGGCAAGAGATGGGATTGTGAATGAAATGCTGGCGGTTTTTGGCATACAGGCAACGTTGTTTTTGGGCAGCCCTAAGATTTTCCCATGGATGCTTGTGATTACTGAAATGTGGCAGATAACAGGGTTTGGAACGATTGTTTTCCTGGCAGCCATCACGAGTATAAGCCCCACACTTTATGAAGCCGCTTGCATCGATGGTGCGGGAAGACTAAAGCAAACATGGCACATTACCTTGCCGGGCATTCGGCCTATGATCATTCTCATGATTACGCTCAGTATGGGGTATGTTTTGAATGCGGGATTTGATCAAATCCTGATGCTGTACAGCCCCTTGGTTTATTCAACAGGGGATGTCATTGATACATGGGTGTACCGTATGGGGTTGCAGCAGGCACAGTATTCACTGGCAGCAGCAGTTGGCTTGATGCGTTCCGTGGTCAGTTTTATTCTCGTTGCGGGCTCTTATATTATCGCTTATAAAACAGCAGATTATCGCGTCTGGTAGAAGGAGGATAAATCGTGGTAGACAGGTCACCGGGAAGAAAACTATTCAAAATACTCAACGGGTTCGGTTTCATTCTATATGCAGCCGTATGTTTGCTGCCGATGATTCATATCCTTTCACTGTCCTTAAGCGCCAGTATCTCTGTGACCGCTGGTGAAGTGAGCCTCTGGCCGGTGAATTTTACGTTGAAGTCGTACCAGTATGTTTTGCAAAAAACACAATTCTGGCAGGCAATGGTGGTATCGGTAAGACGCATTTTTCTTGGGGTGTCCATCAGTACCCTCGTTACAATTCTCTCGGCGTATCCATTGTCAAAATCAAAGAATGAGTTTCGTGCACAACCTGTATTCATTTGGATTTTCGTTTTTACAATGCTTTTCAGTGGGGGTATGATTCCTACGTATATGGTCGTAAGGTATACCGGTTTGCTTGACAGCATATGGGCACTGGTTTTGCCGGGCGCCGTACAGGTGTTTAACATTGTATTGGTGATGAATTTCTTTCGTGGCATTCCAAAGGAAATCGAAGAATCTGCATTTATGGATGGCGCAGGTCACTGGCGGATATTGTGGCGAAT
>JBBRWP010000217.1:0-5588 GCA_038249175.1 Acetivibrionales bacterium | reverse complement strand
TGGTTCAAATTTAACATAATGACAGGTTCAGTAATTCATATTTCCAACTATAATGAACGATCATTACCGGTTTTTATTAAGCCATATATTAACTATATATCAACCAGACAGTACACTAGAATCTATAATAGATGTTAATTTTGTGGTTAAAAGGGTTTGCTATGAATGATCATCATATGATTCTAATCACTAAGACTTACGCAACATGGAAATCATAGAAAAGAGAGGATAAAAATGCCAATTAACAATTTTCGCGAAGACGAGGTCATGGAACAGAAAATCAATGCAAAGACCATTCTTCGTTTGTTTGCCTATTTGAAAGTACATAGAAAAGCTGTGCTGCAGACGCTACTGCTCATGGTCGTCGCTGTCGGTGTGGACGTGTTCAATCCGTTTTTTATGAAACTGGGTATTGATAAATACATTGCAAACAAGGATCGGGTTGGTATCCTGGCGATTGGACTGGTGATGCTTGTGCTCAGCCTGATTTCTATGTACACCGCACGCTTCCGCATGATCAAGATGTCAAAAGTGACCAACGATATTTTGCTCACCATCCGCCAGGAATTATACACTCATATTCAAAAGCTCTCCTTTTCTTTCTTTGACAGCCGGCCGGTTGGGAAAATCCTCGCGCGCATCATTGGCGACGTTAATTCGTTAAACGATCTTTTTACAAACTCTGTGACCAGCCTGATCCCTGAGGCGATAAAGATTATCGCAGTTGTGAGCATTATGCTGGTGATGAATTGGCGATTGGCCCTGATTTCGCTTGTGACCATACCTTTCATGATGATTATCCTGATTCTGGTCAGCCGGTTTTCTCATAAAGGATGGCAGAATTTTCGGAAAAAGTCGTCCAATATGAATGCATTTACCCATGAAGATTTTTCGGGGATACGCGTGGTGCAATCCTTTGCAGCAGAAAAGGAGACCAGTAAAACTTTTTGGACACTGGTGACGGAATGGCGTCAAGCGTTTGTGTCGGCAGTTATATTTGGCGACTTTGTCTGGCCTTCGGTTGAACTGTCCTGGGGTGTGGGCACCATCGTTGTTTTTTCTTACGGATTGGCGCTCATCAATACCGGCACGATAACCATTGGTTTACTGGTTGCTTTCTCCAGTTACATTGGGATGTTCTGGCAGCCGGTCATGAACATCAGCAACTTTTATAATCAGCTGGTGACAAACATCACCGGCGCAGAGCGTATTTTTGAAATTTTGGACATAGAACCTGATATTTCCGACTGTCAAGATTGTATGGATCTTCCTAAAATTCAGGGGAATGTCGTCTTTGACCATGTTTCTTTTGCCTACGAAGCCGGGAAACCGGTTCTGAAAAATGTGAGTATGCAGGTGCGGGAAGGCGAAACCGTTGCCCTCGTCGGTCCCACCGGTGTGGGGAAAACAACGGTGGTCAACCTGATATCCCGATTCTATGAAGCACAGGGAGGTCGTGTTCTCATTGATGGCTTTGACGTGACGAAGGTTTCCATCGAAAGTCTGCGCAGCCAGATGGGCATTATGATGCAGGACAGTTTCCTCTTCTCCGGCACGATACGTGACAACATCCGCTACGGGAAACTGGATGCAACAGATATAGAAACAGAAGAGGCAGCGAAAGTGGTGCAGGCACACGAGTTTATCATGCAGTTTGAAAAAGGATATGATACCGATGTGAATGAACGCGGCGCAAGGCTTTCGGGCGGGCAGCGCCAGCTCATTGCCTTTGCACGAGCCCTTCTGGCGGATCCGCAAATATTGATACTGGATGAGGCAACGGCCAGCATTGATACGCATACAGAAAAACTCGTTCAGGACGGCATTAAAAAACTTCTGAAAAACAGAACATCTTTTGTCATTGCCCATCGTCTTTCTACAATACAAAGTGCGGATCGCATTATGGTCATTGAAAACGGCGGTATCAGCGAAGCCGGGACACACGCGGAACTGATGGATGCTCAGGGCGCCTATTGGAAGTTGTTTATGGCGCAGTTCAAGTACTTGAAAAAGGAGGAAGTGCCTGTAGTTGGCGGTTGATTGTTTCGTTTGTATCCATTTCAGATAACGGCCATGCAGTGGATTGATTTACCTCGTTCTGATTCGTCTTATCTTTGCCACAACGCAATGATAAAGGAATAACGACATTGTCGCTGCTCGTGTAAAAAAGTAAATATATGATTAAAAACGACAAGGTTTTTATATTATTTTCATGATCAACAGGGTATTGTGGTATCGTAGGCAGATAAACGTTGTGATCGATTTTTTAACAGAAACGGCACAGTGCGAATTTAACAGACACAAACCCAGCAGGAGGTAAAAGGATATGCAAGTTTCGGTGCAAGAGAAAGAGGTGCTCAGAAGTTTAGGTGCTCAATATATGGATATCGCTACATTGGCGGTTCACAAGGAGAAAATGCTGCTTTGGAAGGCGTTAAACCGCAGAAAGATGCAGCGTCCCATGGTCGTCATGGACCAATTGCCTTGGAATGAGCTCAATGTGAATGACGTCCTCACCTGTGTGACGCAAGACCCTTTTTTAAGAGAAGTAGAATCGTCGCTTCGTAAAACAATCTACATGTGGCAGCACTTTCCTGTGGACATGGTGATTGAACCATTTATCACGGTGCCACAAGCAATCCACTGTACCGACTACGGCCTGCATCCCAATGTAGACAAACTGTCTCTTGCCGAGGGTGATACAGCGCCTTCGCAGCATTTCACAAGGGTGCTCAAAGAATTTGAAGACATTGAAAGAATTAAGGATTTGAAGGTTACTGTAGACATCGCCAAAAATCAGGAACGGATGCAGGTAGCCCATGACATCTTTGATGGAGTGGCACCGCTTGTTCAGAGCCATGGTTTACAGTTCCACTTAGGGATTTGGGATTATTTGTCGCAAGTGATGCCCGTGGAAGATTGTTACCTTGAGCTGATGGACAGACCCGAATTTATGCATGCCTGTATGGATAGATTGACAGAAGCGACCATCGCCGGTATCAAACAAGCCAATGAACTCTCCGTTCACAATGAGATTTCAAATACCTGCCACTGTTCTTATGTCTATACGGATGAACTGTTGCCTGAATTTGGTCAGGGAAAAGGACCTGTCTCGAAAAACTCCTGGGCATTTGGTCTGGCACAGCTTTTTACCGCTGTTTCTCCCAAGGTGACCGAAGAATTTGAGCTTCCTTATATCACGAAAATGGCAGAATATTTTGGTATGATTTATTACGGCTGTTGTGACCGTCTGGATGATAGGCTGGAAATTGTGAAAAGAATTCCAAACGTCCGGAAGGTTTCATGCAGTCCCTGGAGCGATCGTAAACGTTTTGCAGAGAATATTGGCAGCAAGCTGATTCTTTCAAACAAACCCACACCGGCTTTTATAGCAATGGCTTCCGTGGATTGGGATGAAGTCAAAAGAGATTTACAGCTAACTGTTGATCTGGCAAAAGCCAATCAAGTGAATCTGGAACTCATTTTGAAAGATATTTCAACCGTGAGGCATGAACCTGAGCGATTAAGTCGATGGGCTGAAATTGCAATGGAAGTTGTTGAGGGATAAGTAAGGAAACAAATAAAACAGTCATGCGTATATTGCATGGAACGCAGCGCGTTCAGGAGGATTTCATTATGGATGTATTACCTTTTCGTCAAATCCACCTCGACTTTCACACCTCAGAAGCCATTGGCAACATTGGCGGTGAATTTTCTAAGGATCAATTTCAAAAGGCGCTCAAAATTGGACATGTCAATTCCATCACGGTTTTTTCAAAGTGCCACCATGGCTGGGCTTACCATCCGTCTAAAGCCAATGAGCAGCACCCGGGCCTATCCTTCGACTTGTTAGCGGCTCAAATAGAGGCAGCCCACGAAATTGGGGTTAAAGTACCTGTTTATATTTCGGCCGGTTTGGATGAAAAAATGACACGTCGACACCCGGATTGGTTGTTCCGGAATAAAGATGAAAGTACCGCCTGGGCCAAAAGCTTTATGGAACCAGGTTATCATGAATTTTGCATGAATTCACCTTATCTGGACTATCTGGCTGCACAGGTGAAGGAAGTTGTCGAGAACTACGACGCCGATGGCATCTTCCTGGATATTGTCGGGGTGCGTGAATGTTATTGTCAGCATTGTGTGGCGTCTGTCCGGAAGTTGGGGAAAACGCCGGATGACAAAGAGGCGATGCAATCCCTATGGGAAAAAACATACGCCAACTACACGGCACGCATGAACAAAACCATTCAGGATGTCAAACCAGGTTTGCGTATTTTTCATAATGGTGGTCATATTCTGCGGGGGCGTCGCGACCTGGCTTTCATGGATACGCATTTGGAACTGGAATCTTTACCCACCGGTGGTTGGGGCTATGACCACTTCCCGCTGTCTGCACGTTACGTTCAGCAACTGGGCATGGAGTTTTTGGGCATGACCGGAAAATTTCATACGTCATGGGGAGAATTTGGCGGGTTCAAGCACCCGAATGCTTTGCGCTATGAGGTTGCCTTAAACATGGCTAACGGGGCAAAGTGCTCTATTGGTGATCAGCTGCACCCGGAAGGAAAAATGGAGGAAGCCACCTATCGTTTGGTGGGAGCGGCTTACGCTGAAGCGGAAACCAAGGAGGCATGGTGCTGTAATGTTCAAAATATAGCCGATGTCGGTGTATTGTCCGTGGAAGCTTGTGGTGTTAAAGAATCTTCGACGGGTGGGCATGGTCATACCGGCATTTCGGATACAGGTGCCGTGCGGATGTTGCTGGAAGGAAAGATTCTCTTCGATGTATTGGATATTGAATCTGACTTTTCGCGGTACAAGGTACTGGTGTTGCCGGATAAAATTCGCATTACTGAAGCGCTCAAGGGTAAAATGACAGCCTTTGTCAATGCCGGTGGAAAATTGCTGGCGACAGGAGAATCAGGCCTCTATGCCTGTAATAGCGAAGGGTGTGAAGGCTTTGCCTTTGATTTTGGTGCGAAGTGGCTGGAGGAGAACCCCTTCCAACCGGATTACTTCTGCCCGAGTTTTGAGATGGACAATCTGTTTCCAGCAGCCTATATTTTCTATGCCAAAGGCCAGCGCATTGCTGTCGATGGCGGCACGGTTCTGGGTGAACGCGAGGATCCTTACTTCAACCGCAGAACATTTACCTTCTGTTCCCATCAACATACGCCGAGCAGCGGCAAATCCGGCGGACCCGGCATGGTTGAAGGATCTGCAGGTATTTATGTGGCCTGGAATATCTTCGAAGATTATGCAACGAAGGGTAGTCTTGTGTTGCGGGAGAGCTTCCTCTATGCGTTGAACCGCCTGTTGCCTGGAAAAACATTGCAAACATCGCTGCCGGCACAAGGGATTGTGACGCTCATGAAACAACCTTTAGAAAACCGTTATATCAACCACCTGCTCTATGCCAGTCCTGTGAAACGTGGCGATGGTGTTGAAGTGATAGAGGATATTCTGCCTGTACACAATGTCTCTGTGACGATTATAATGCCTGAAGGAGAAAAAATTTCGTCCGTAACCCTTCAGCCAGCCAATACCCAGCTTACATTTTTACAGCAAGACAAAAAAATTATCTA
>JBBRWP010000216.1:0-5620 GCA_038249175.1 Acetivibrionales bacterium | reverse complement strand
CACCATTTTTTATACTGTTTCCTACCTGGGCTATGTACTATTCTGCAAGAAATTATGGTGTCATGGGTCAGAAAAATTATAAAAAGGAAGAAATTATCGTTACAGATGCGGACCAAAAAATTGTATTTAAAAATTTGGCTATCGCCTTTTTTTTAGGAGGAACACTCAGTCTCCTATCGGGAATCATACCGTTTCTCCTTGACGATAATAGCAATCTCAAACGTGCGTTATTAAGGGCAGGCTTCCTGTTTGGTATGGGTCTTTGTTTGTTAATCTTTCAACGCGTCCGTAAAAAATCCATCAAAGAAGCGCTCACAATTATTGTTCTTGTGTTGAGTATTCCTTTTGTTATCTTTCAGTTTGTCTATGACGGCGGCTTAACCATATGGGCGTTCCCATTGGTTGTCATTATGAGTTCTCTCCTATTTAGTAAAAGAACATTATTGGTTTCTTCCGCAGTGATGGCCATTATTACGCAAAGGTTCATTTGGATGTTGAAACCTGTGGCAGCTGTGAAGATTGATCAATATGATTATATGGCAAGAATATTGCTTATTCTGATTGCTCTCTTCATAGGGTTATACGTAAATAAAATCTATGTTTCAAAAATAAAAGAAAATGCAATACAAATTGCCTTTCAAAAAATAAACTCAGAGATTTCCCTGGAGTTTGTCAATATCAATCAAAAAAATCTAGATGAAAAAATGAATAAACTGTTGGCAGTGATTGGCTTGTTTTTTCAAACAGACCGTATCTATTTGTTTTTAATCAATCACAAAGACAATACCATGTCCTATTCCTATGAATGGTGCGGTGAAGGGATAGGCCCGGAAGTCGGTACGATTGCGGACATGTCCCTTGACGTTTTCCCCTGGTGGATAGCGCAGCTCAAAAATAATAAGCTTGTTTATATTGAGAATGTTTATAAAATGCCGGCTGAGGCTAGCGCAGAGCAAGAACAACTGATGCGGCAAAAAGTAAAATCTTTGATCTCTGTACCTGTTGGCGGGGACAACAATTTGCAAGGTTTTTTGGGTATTGACTCTGTGCTTTCATATAAAAAATGGACAGAGGAAAATATCAAGCAATTGAATATTTTATCGAACTTAATCTCACATGGGTTAGCGAAAATCAAAGATGAAAAAAAGATAGAATTTATGGCTTACTATGATCGTTTGACAAAACTGCCCAATCGGTTTTTGTTTAAGGATAGAACGAATCAGGCGATTCAGTTAGCCAAACGAAATGGAAAATTCGTCGCTGTACTGTTTATGGACATTGATAACTTCAAAGCAGTAAATGACACCTTAGGACATATGGGTGGGGATTATTTGCTAAAAAAAGTTGCGCGAAATCTACAGGAAGCTGTTCGAAAAACTGATACAGTCGCCAGATTTGGTGGTGATGAGTTTATGATTATGCTCAATGATATTGAGGATTATCAAGATATTTCAATCATCGCTGATAAATTGATGGATCTGCTTTCGAAGTCATATCACATTCGCGGGCAGGATTTTTGGATTACTGGCAGTACAGGCATATCTATCTTTCCTCCAGACGGCGATGATGCAGAAATGCTTATTAAACATGCAAATACAGCGATGTATAAAGCAAAAGAAGAAGGAAAAAACCGCTATTTTTTATGTACATCAGACATGAAAAAAGAAGTCAAAACAAGCATGGTGCTCTTAAACGACCTGTATCGCGCGATTGAAAAAAATCAGCTGCATGTTTATTATCAGCCTCAAGTTGACTTGTCCACCGGTAAAATAAATGGCGTAGAAGCCTTACTGCGATGGATTCATCCAGAAAAAGGGTTTATTTCGCCCGGTTTGTTTATTCCCCTGGCTGAAAAAAATGGTTTGATCAATAGCATCGGCGAATGGGTATTGAAAGAAGCATGCAGGCAAAGCGTGGAATGGCAAAATTTAGGATTCCCGCATATACGCATGGCTGTTAACTTGTCAGCTATCCAGTTGATCAACCCGAACATCGTTGATACTGTGCAAAAAACGCTAATTGAATCAACCCTCTCTCCGGAATATCTTGAACTTGAGATTACCGAAACCATCGCCATCAAAGAATCAACCTATATAGAAGAAGTTTTGAACCGATTAAAAAAAATCGGTGCAAGCATTGCCATTGACGATTTCGGAACAGAATACTCATCATTAAGTCGATTAAAAAACCTCCCGATTGA
Organism: Acetivibrionales bacterium; assembly: GCA_038249175.1. Classification (GTDB taxonomy): domain Bacteria; phylum Bacillota; class Clostridia; order DSM-8532; family DSM-8532; genus JAEWSN01. The sequence goes on along the minus strand of JBBRWP010000216.1, from coordinate 3,420 downwards.
TCGGATTAAAATTGATATGCAATTTATTCAAGGCATTGAAAACAATGAAAAAGATCGTGCGATTACAATGGTTATTATTAACTTAGCCAAGAGTCTTGGACTGAATGTCATCGCTGAAGGTGTTGAAACAAGGGTACAGCGTGAGTTTTTAAGTCAGAATTTATGTGATGATGTCCAAGGATATTATTATCATAGACCTATGCCAGCGGAGGAAATTGAAAAACTATTGTTCAATATGAAGAAAACCGATGGAGGATCACAATCTCAACCATGACAAAGGCATGTTCGCTTGCCCTAATAGCAGAGTGAGAACACGCCTTTGTTGATTGCAGATTTGTCTCCCTTTCATTCGTTCATCGCCCACATAACTTTACGCGGGCTGGCGGTTGTTGTGCGAATCACGAGTTCAACCGGTTGGACATGATGGACACATTTTTTTTCGCGCCCTGTAATATTCGCATACAATATTTCAGCAGCCTTAAAGCCGATACTATACGCGTCCTGCCGGACTGTTGTCATACTAACATTAAATTGGTGAAGTAAGGAAAGGTCATCAAACCCAACCAGAGAAAAGTCTGCCGGAATAATTCTGTCTGTGTTGCGTGCTGCCATATACAGAAACAATGCAACCAGATCATTTTCTGCCACAATGGCTGTTACACCTCTTTGCAGTAGGACGTTCATTTTCTCTTCTATTAGATCAAGGTGGTCAATGTCGACGGTGTTATGAAACTCACTGTCAGTAAAACACATGACATGGTCATCACGCAGTGGAAGTCGATTTTCAACGAGTGTACGACAGTATGCCATGTATCGATCCCGAACCGATGTAACCCGGGATACCGGTTCAATGGAAAAAAAGCCGATTTTCTGATGTCCAAGATCTATCAGGTGCTGTACAATCATGCCCGTACCACCCTTGTTATCAGGGGTGACACTACTAATATCCATGCCATCATAGTATTTATCAATGGTCACCACCGGCATACCGCTGTAGAGCATTTTTGCTATCAATGCTTCATTTTCAACGGTCGAATAAGGATAGTAAATAATGCCGTCAATAGGCTCTTTGAGGACTTGGCTGAACATTTCAAGTTCACGACAATCACCAGAGCTTCGAATACTCAGAAAGCATCGTTTTGTTTCCAGAAAAGCCAATGCGCCGCGCACATATTCATGAATCCATCCCACAGCAGCTTCAAAAGGGAAAAGAATGGCAATCATAAGTCCGACAGCTGGCTCTACATGATTGGGCGTTGGTGCGACAATGCTGCCAACCCCGCGTTTACGAATAACCAGGCCTTCACGCTCCAGTTCTTCCATTGCCCGTTTGGACGTAATACGGCTGACACTGTATTGTTCTGCCAGTTCCAATTCTGTCGGCAGCGCTTGACTTTCCTGCAGGACACCACTTTGAATTTTCTCCCGCATTTCGTCCAATATTTTCTGGTACAAAGGCTTACGCATATGACTCGACTCTCCCCCGATTGACGGTTTACCTTATTTGGATAAGTGCTTTCATCTTAAGTTCAGCGACGTTGTATTTTTTCAGGATGTCGTACCCCTCATTTGGATAAGTGCTTTCATCTTAAGTTCAGCGACGTTGTATTTTTTCAGGATGTCGTACCCCTCATTTGGATAAGTGCTTTCATCTTAGGCCATACGGTGACTGGATGTCAATGAACAATACCACCTTGTTTCAGAAAGTATTTCTATTCTCCAATTGCTATCCGTGTTTATTCTGAAAATGCGTAGCATTTTCAGCAGGTTTTGTGCGAAATCAACGAAGCCGCATGGCTTATAGCTCTTTATATATCGTTTAGCTGTCCCCTCTTCGTATCGCAGCAGCTTCATTTGAAAACAGGGCGGCACCGGCCGCCCTGTTCCCTATTGTGGTATAAGAGGCGATTTTTAGATATAGTCCCTAATTACTTGGTAGCAACATAAGCGTCGTATTGTTTCTGGCACTCAGCCTGAATGTCACGGATGCCGGCGCCTTCGAGTTCCTTCATCATTTTCGGAACCTCAGTTGCCGGATCCAATGTGCCGGTAAACAACGCAACCTGGTACTTGTCTTTCACAACCTTACAGGCTGCAATCTGAACTTCCACGTTGCTGATGTCAAAGGAGAAACCGATGGACTTCGTGGCGATAAGATCCTTGTATCCGTCAAAAATGACTTTCCACATATTCGGATCGACGGTCACGCCTTCCGCTGCTTCAACAGAACTCAACGAATAGGAACCTTGAGAGAATGCCCAGACGCCGTAGTTGTCACGGCCCTGTTGGGTTTTCTGCGCAAGGCCTTCAGCGGTTTTGTCCCAGTGCACGCCTGGTACGCCGTAGCGCAGGATGTCGCGGTAGTTCTGATCCGTATTGACAATTTCCTGATATTTTAGGGCCAAATCAATGTTTTTGGAACCCGCATTGATGGCATTCATTGAACCGCGGATAGAAGAAGTAGAAAGGAATGGTCCACTGTATTTGGAAATAGTCTGAACATATCCGTCTCCGCCTGTCCAGATTGCATCAGCGCCATAGAAGCCCTGGCCATTCTTGATGGCAGAATAGGTGCCCACATCATCGACAGTAGCCGCGTCTTTATTGATGTAGCCAGCTTTGAACCAATTGTGCATTACGACCAGACGGTCATACATATCGGGGTGTTCGAAGGTGATGACAACCTTATTGGCATCAGCCGTTTCGACAGCAGAATACGGAATGCCGAGGGCTGCGTCACGGTTAATCATGTCAAAGCTTGCATCCAATCCAGCAAGGCCGCCTTTGTTCAGTTTGAGTGGGTATTCGGCGTTTGCAGCTGCTGCATCGCCACTTGTATAAGCATCTTTGGCCGCCTTGAGGAAAGGCTCGATGTCAATGAAGGACATAGTGTCTTTGATTTCCATACCGATTTTATCTACAAAAAGTTCTTTGTCAAAGCGCCAGAAGAGCTCAGCGGCATAGTCCTTTTTCACAGGGATGGCCATAATTTTGCCATTGATCTTCGCACCTTCCCAAACCACTTCCGGCATGGTGTCATAGAGCGAGGGTGCGACACTGTTGAGCTTTTCAGTCAGGTCGGCAAAGTAGCCGTTGGCTGCCTGTACCGCAAAGTTGTTGAACCATTCGCAGGTGAATACGATATCATAGTCTTCGCCTGAAGATAGGGCCAACATTGTTTTATCGTTGTCATAAAACAGTGTTTTCACAGTGGCATTGAGCTTTTCCATTGTGATTTTGTTGAGTTCATCCTCAACGATGGCCTGGTCGGCCGGCACCTTGCCAGTTTTGCAGAATGCAGCTGCGAAATCATGAGTGCCAGTGTAACGGTCACAAACATACCCAACACAATAAACACCGCATTGTAGGCGAGGGTGTTCCGAAACATGATGGCTGCATCCGGCGTTGCAAAGAGAAACT
>JBBRWP010000215.1:0-5625 GCA_038249175.1 Acetivibrionales bacterium | reverse complement strand
CTACTCGACCGATGTGGAAGTTCTGGAAGCCCTGGCAGAAAATCACCCCATTGCCAATCTGGTGCTGGAATACCGACAAATGGCCAAGCTGAAATCCACGTATGCCGATGGCCTGCTCAAAGTCATTTCTCCGGTCACAGGACGTGTGCATTCAAGTTTTAACCAGACCATAGCCGTCACGGGACGTATTAGCAGCACAGAACCGAATCTGCAGAATATTCCTATCCGTACGGAAGCCGGTCGGCTCATCCGAAAGGCCTTTCTGCCCAAAGAAGGCTGTCTGTTTGTGGATGCAGACTACTCCCAGATTGAATTACGTGTGCTGGCCCATGTCACCGGTGATGCCACACTGCAAAAAGCCTTTATGGAAAATATCGATATTCACCGTTTAACGGCGTCTCAGGTTTTTCATGTCGCATTGGACGAAGTGACTTCAGAAATGCGAAGAAGGGCTAAGGCGGTGAACTTTGGCATTATTTATGGCATCAGTGATTACGGACTTTCCCGGGACCTGGGCATTTATCGCAGAGAAGCCGCTGAATATATCGAAGGTTATTTGAACACCTACCCCGGGGTACGCCAGTATATGGAAGATGTGGTGGAAGAGGCGAAAAAAGTCGGCTATGTAGAAACCTTACTGCACCGCCGCCGTTACCTGCCGGAACTGAAGAGCAGCAACTTCAATATTCGTGGTTTTGGCAAACGCATTGCCTTGAACACGCCCATCCAGGGAACAGCGGCTGATATCATTAAAATTGCCATGATCAAGGTTCGGAACGCCCTGTTGAAAGAGGTGCCGGAGGCCAAACTCATTTTGCAGGTGCACGATGAATTAATTGTGGAGACCCCGGTGGATGCCGTGCCGATAGTGGAAAAACTGGTGAAAGAGAACATGGAAAACGCCATGAAACTATCCGTACCTTTGATTGCCGATGTGGCTCACGGAGCGAACTGGTACGATGCGAAGTAGGCGCAGTGGTTGCTATACAGGTGATTGGAGAAGTTGATGTCGTGCCGGAAGCAGGAGCAGTTGCTGCCATGCTGGAAGCAGGTGCAGTTGATGCCATGCCGGAAGCAGGCGTAGTGGCTGCCATGCCGGAAGCAGGTGTAGTGGCTGCCATGCCGGAAGTAGGAGCATATGAAGCATAAAACCTTTTATACGATAGGGGTCACCGGTGGTATCGGATCTGGAAAGTCTACAGTAGCACAGATGCTGGCAGACCGCGGTGCAACTGTCATCGACGCAGACCGCATTTCTCACGAGGTAACATTCCCTGGAAAACCTGCGCTGGTAGAGATTGCAGAGGTCTTTGGTTCAGATATTGTGGTGAAGGGCACCCTGAACCGGGAGCGATTGGCAGCGGCTGTTTTCTCAGATAACACGAAGAAAAAGCAGCTCGAAGACATTGTCCATGGCCACGTGGTGCAGGAGATGGATGAGCGCCTGCATGCATTGCAGGAGGCGGGTTTTAAGGGACTGGTAGTTCTGGATGTACCCATTCCGGTGTCGCGTGGTTTTCTGGATGTTTGCGATACCATATGGGTGGTCGATTGTGCCATAGAAATCCGTATAGCACGTGTTCATCGGCGGAGCGGATGGCCGGAAGATGACATTCGAAAACGAATGCAGTCACAACTGGACCGGGAAGCCTATCTTCGCCTGGCCAACGATGTTTTGGACAGTGAGGCAGATATGGAATGTTTGACAGCGCAGGTAGAAGATTTGTTGAAGAAGAAAATTCTTCCATGCTTGCGGATGAATCTAGAAAAATGATACACTGATCGTAGTGTGTATGTCTTACCCGGCGACATCGCCGGTGATAGTGGAAAACACGCTTCAACCATTTATTTGTATAACGGACCATGGTGTTATATTGATGCGCCACAATGCGATGTTTTGTACGCACCACGAGGTTATTGTTACGTGAAACAGCCATAGTGTTTTTACAAGACCACACTACGAATGTTTATAGGAGGTTTTTCCCATGAGTCAACCAATGTTTGAACGGGATATGCTGTACCCAAGCAACACCGAAGGAGAACCCGGCAGTGTCCATATCAGTGTATATGCGCCTGAATCGGATGGCCGTGTGCCGGTGCATGTACATGCAAAAACAGAACACCTGCTTAAGGACAATCTGGAAGCCATTGTAAATACAATTCAGACGGACTTGTTTGACCGGACACGCATGGATATCCGCCGAAGCGGCACCATTTATTTGCAAGATATGGGTTCGGAAGACATGATACGCATTCAATACGCCGAAACCGGAAAAACCCATTCCAGTAAGCTGACCAAGAAAGTGTTTTAGTACATTTATACGTGATTTCACTAAAAGACTCTTCATTGAATAAAAAAACAGCAGTAAATGTGGTGAAAACAGCCCGTTTCAGCCATAAAAATGGGATGTGCACCATGTTTTATGGCTGAAATGGGATTGTTTTCGAGTTGTTGCAGTGAAATCAACTGTTATTGGACCAAAAACAATCTTGATATTATGATACAATCTGTTAAAATGGATTGGACATGATAAATTTTTGACAAGCTGTTTACTGCGGATGCTGTAAGCAAAGAAAAGGAGATGAACCTTATGCCATTAGTCAATACAATTGATATGTTCAAGAAAGCTTATACAGGCGGATATGCCATTGGTGCTTTCAATGTGAACAACATGGAAATTATTCAGGGTATTACCGAGGCTGCTAAAGAAGTAAATGCACCTCTGATTCTGCAGGTTTCCTCAGGAGCACGCAAATATGCGAACCACACCTATCTCATGAAGCTCATCGAAGCAGCAATGATAGAAACTAATCTGCCTATCGCTGTCCATCTGGACCACGGTGATACCTTTGATCTATGCAAATCTTGCATCGACGGTGGTTTTACCTCCGTTATGATCGATGGATCACACCATTCTTTCGAAGAGAACATTGCCCTGACAAAGAAGGTCGTGGAATATGCTCATGCCCACAATGTCACCGTTGAAGGTGAACTTGGCCGCCTGGCCGGTGTGGAAGACGATGTGAATGTTTCTGCGGAAGATTCTTCCTACACGCACCCTGATGAAGTAGAAGAGTTCGTGACGCGTACCGGTGTTGATTCTTTGGCCATTGCCATTGGCACCAGCCATGGCGCATTCAAATTTGCCGGTGATGCGCACCTGCGTTTTGACATTCTCGAAGAAATTCAACGCCGTATGCCCGGTTACCCCATTGTTTTGCATGGCGCATCTTCGGTTATTCCGGAATATGTCGACATGATCAACAAGTATGGCGGCAGCATGCCCGGCGCCAAAGGCGTTCCGGAAGAAATGCTCCGCAAAGCTGCATCCATGGCTGTTTGCAAAATAAATATCGATTCCGATCTCCGTTTGGCCATGACCGCTTCCATCCGGAAAGTCTTCGCCGAAAGCCCTGGAGAATTTGACCCGCGCAAATACCTTGCTCCTGCCCGCACTGAAATTCAAAAACTTGTAAAAAACAAGTTGGTGAACGTTCTCGGATGTGCCGGTAAAGCGTAATTAAAGTCCGGGCAAAGCATATGCAATGGTTACACAATGCGGTAGTAACGTGGAGGCAAAGCTTAAGTAATGCTTAGTAAAGCCTATGCAAAGCTTAAGCAAAACATGGGAAAATCCTATGCCATGCCTAAGCAAAGCATGGGAAAATCCTAAGCCATGCTTAAGCTAAGCATGGGGAAATCCTAAGCCATGCTTAAGCAAAGCATGGGAAAATCTTAAGCCATGCTTAAGCTAAGCATGGGAAAATCTTAACCATGCTTAAGCAATGCGCAAGATAAGAACTGTGTTTTCAAAAAGAACCTTTGCTTTCGATGCAAAGGTTCTTTTTTTCAAAAAAATACTGTCTGAAAATACTTTTCTGCCACATCACCCGACGAAACGCTCAGATACCGATTGAAAAACATTCGCCATGGGGCTGGAAGAAAGTGAAATCCTATGCAAAACACTTATCGGGTGAATACCCGAAACGACCTTTTTCAGATTCTGCTGTCTATCAAGACCAACCGCAAAAAGCGGGCAGAACACAAAGAAATCTTTATTGAAGGCATTGAACCCATCCGGCAGGCGGTTGCCGGTGGTTGGCATGTGAAACGCATTTTATCGTCCGGTTTTCAAAACCTCTCAAACTGGGGGAAGGAATGGGTCTCTTCGCAAGAAAGCGCACAGTTGCTGGAGTTGCCAGAAGACCTCTTTGCTGAACTTTCCGATAAAGAAACGTTGTCAGAGATACTTGTTACGGTAGACCTTCAGCGGAGAAGACTTTCGGATATACAACTGGATGCCGAACCCTTTATCCTCATCCTTGATCGCCCTTCGGACTTGGGAAATCTTGGTTCAATTATCCGTTCAGCCAATGCATTCGGGGTTCATCTGGTTGTTATTAATGGACATGGTGCAGATCCCTTTGATCCCAAAGCTATACGGGCAAGCCTTGGAGCGGTGTTTCGTACACCCATCGTGCAGGATGAAGCGGCGGAAGACCTGGAGTTCTGGCTGAACGGTCTGAAACAGCAGCTTGGGCTGGAAGTGGTTGGGACCGATTCTGGCGGTGAAAGTCCCATTGCGGGGACCGGCCTGTGCAGACCTATTGCTGTGATTCTCGGCAACGAAGCGAAGGGGATGAGTGTTCGACTGAAAACGTTTGTCGACAGGGTTATTTCTATTCCCATGGTTGGAGAAGTAAACTCCCTGAATGTTGCCTGCGCAGGATCTATTTTGTTGTGGACGGTTTCGGGAAATGCAAAGTAGATTCGCTATTGTGGGATATACTTGCGGAGAAACGTTGTGAAACAACCTTCCGGGATATACTTGCGGGGAAACGTTGTGAGACAACCTTCCGGGATATACTTGCGGGAAAACCTTGTGAAACGACCTTCCGGGATATACTTGCGGGGAAACGTTGTGAAACGACCTTCCGGGGTACAATCATGACATCATTTAATGCACTTTTTAACAAGCGTGCGAAGGGTTGCGTCCTCAGCGCACCACGGATTTTCACAAAGAGCCATGTTCAATATGGATAAAATTGTGCCAAAGGCAGTGCCTTTTGGGACGGCGGTGCCTTTTGGGACGGCGGTGCATGGCTGTAGCTCTTGTAAAAGATGGATAAGTCTTGATCCGGTTATTTTTTGTAACGTTGCTGCGGATGCAATCGTTTTTAGTATTTTGGCATCAGGAGAGTGACAGATAGTCTGAAAAAAATCCACCACCCATTCTTTTTTGTGTTCTAGCACTGCGCAGCGGATATTGCGTTCTGAAGGCACCCGGCAAAGCTCGTAAATGCTATGCAATTTTAAAACCCCGTGCATAGTCTTTCTTGAAAAACGATTGTTTTGCATCCAGGTCGTAAGTAGAAAATCTATATTACCGTCCTTTGTATTCTCTGATTCTTTGAAAACTTCGTTGTTATAAAAAAACAAAAACCAGGCGAGGGCTTCTTTTTCGCCGGTTACACAAGGTGTTTTGGAATCAGCTGCATAAGGTGCCTCAGCAGGTTCTTCAGTACCTTCATCACATACAGAACAGGGTGCTTCAGAGTCCGCTGCACCTTGTGCCTCCGTACCTGCAGCACAGGGTGCTTCAGAGTCCGCTGCACCTTGTGCCT
>JBBRWP010000214.1:0-5631 GCA_038249175.1 Acetivibrionales bacterium | reverse complement strand
TACATGAAGGGGGCATATAGCGACACATTTGCCGCAGCCTACACACTGTGAATCGATATACACATTGTGGTTTGCCCCATAAAAACGGAGTATGCGCCATGTTTTATGGTTGAAATGGGATTGTTTTCGAGTTGTTGTATTGAAATCATTGCTAGAATAATAAATTTAAGTTAAGCAACACAAGGCAGAATGCCATGCTTATCATACTATTGGGTATGGACATGAATTTGATAAGTTTATTATTTTGCACTTCTCTATATACTCAGCGAAGTCTATCCCTGTCGCTCTTTCAATAACATAAGCAGCCAACGCAATACCATAGTTAGAATAGGATGCAATTTCGCCGGATTTATAAATCTGATTCGGCATATATTTTCTGACAGTTAAAGACAAAGGCTCGGTATCACTGTAATTCACAACGGCCATACCAGTAATATTCTCTTCAAAGCCACCTGTATGCGTTAATAAGTGTTGCATTGTCACAGGATACTTTAACTTCGGAAAATCGCTTTCACGATTGTTGCAGTGAAATCATCATTTATGTGTATCTGTAGTATTGTTGTACAATTGTTGATGATGCCCTTGAAGAACACCTCAAAAACATGATATGTTAATGTCGGAAGTTGCAGTTTCCCGTAGGTGTTTTGTAAAACGGACACTGGTAAGAATGGAGGGTGACCTATGATTCTAGAATCGTTACACACCCAGGCCTGTAAAACCTATCTTGTGGCCGATAAAGAGGGCGGCTTTGCCGCATTGATTGATCCGGCACTTGATCGTTTTGATGAAGACATGAAAATGCTGAAATGGCGGAAATTCACATTAACCCATGTTATTGACACGCATACGCACGCAGATCATATATCGGCCTGCGCCGCTTGGAAAGATGTGAAAAAATGTGCTTATGTGATGCACGAAAGCTCCAAGTGCGGTTGTGTAAACGAACTGGTCTCTGACGGAGATATCATTAAAGTTGGCGACGTGAAAATATACGTGTATCACACACCGGGTCATACCGGAGACTCTTTGTGCTTAAAAGTCGGAGATAACCTGTTTACGGGAGATTTGCTGTTTTTGGATGATGCCGGTGGCGGTCGGGATGATCTGCCCGGCGGTGATGCCCGAAAGCATTATGACAGCTTACAAAAAATATTGTCGTTACCGCATACTGTAATGGTCTATCCGGCACATGAATACCGCAACCGCAAGCCGTCTACGCTAACCCATCAATGCCATACAAATCCGCATCTGAAGCACAAAACCAAACAATCGTTTGTGCAATACATAGAGGATCTACGCCTTGGGCCAGCCGAGTGGATGAAAGATGTGTTGGCGGCAAATCAGTCTTGTGCCACAGATCCAGGTGCTGCCTGGATTCCTGTCGATTTGCCTGCCTGTGAAATCAAAGGCACCATGGAAGAGAACGTGAACACCATTACGGTTATTCCGATTAGCCCTGATATTCTGAAGCGTATGTTGGATTTGAACAAGAATACTGTAAAGGCTAACCCTGAGAAGGGTTCGAAGGGTTCGAAGGGTTCGAAGGGTTCAGAAAAATGGCTGATATTGGACGTACGTGAACCGGAAGAGCTCAAGGGGCCGGAGGGCCATTTGGAAGGCGTGAAGAATGTTCCGATTGGTCGGCTGACGCACGAACTGGAAGCGTTGGAAAAGTATAAAGAGGGAACAGTGGTTGTGGTTTGCCGGTCCGGTTCACGTGCCGCAACGGGTGCCCGCATCCTGATGTCTTCCGGCTTCAAAAATGTCAAGGTGCTTGAAGGTGGAATGGTTGGCTGGAATAAGGCAAATTTCCCCGTAAGAGTTTGAGGATGATTTTTAGCGCTAAAATGGATTGCGGTTTTAGATTACAGCACCAATGGCATCATTCATAGCACCAGTGACACCTATCGTTTTTTTATCTGAAATTAGCAAGTATACTCACTCAACTTTAGAAGGTGAGTGTATATGATGCGCTGTGGTCGTATTTTCCTTGCAGAATGGTAGCCTATGACATAGAATATCAGAAAAACAGTGTAATATGGAGGGATGGAGAATGACCACTTTTTGGCAGGAAAATCTTGAATGTATGTCAGGCGAAGAATTGACCGTCTTGCAAGGAAAACGTTTGCATCAAACTGTGGAACGGGTCTATGAGAATGTACCTTATTATGCAGAAAAAATGCGACTGACCGGTCTTGTCCCGGATGATATAAAAACGGTGAACGACTTAAAAAAACTACCTTTTACTTATAAAACCGACTTAAGAGACAACTATCCCTTTGGCGCGTTTGCAAAGCCAATGGAAGATGTTGTCCGTGTACATGCTTCTTCCGGAACAACGGGAAAACAGACAGTGGTGGGCTATACAGCCAAAGATATTGATACCTGGGCGGAATGCATGGCCAGGTCTTTGGTCAATGTTGGTGTTACCAAAAAAGATGTTGTGCATATCGCCTACGGATACGGTCTGTTTACCGGTGGTTTGGGTTTTCACTACGGCGTAGAAAAATTGGGTGCGGTGGCTGTCCCTGTTTCCGGTGGCAACACCAAAAGGCAAATTCAATTGCTGGTCGATTTTGAGGCGACTGTATTGTGTTGTACCCCTTCATATGCCCTCTATATCGCAGATGAAATGGCCGAAGCCGGCATTAAAAAAGAAGATTTGAAGCTTAAAATAGGCATATTTGGTGCGGAGCCCTGGACGGAGGGGATGCGGGTGCAAATCGAAGAACGCCTGGGCATCAAAGCTTATGACGTCTACGGACTGAGTGAAATTATGGGTCCTGGTGTATCCATGGATTGTACCTATCAAAACGGGCTCCATATTCCTGGTGACCATTTTATTCCGGAGATTATAGACCCGGAAACGGGATATGTTTTGGAAGACGGAATAGAAGGTGAGCTTGTTTTCACCTGTATTACGAAGGAAGCCCTGCCACTGATTCGCTACCGCACAAGAGATTTGTCGGTGTTGAACCACGAAACTTGTGCTTGTGGCCGTACAGAGCCACGCATGCGCAAAGTCATCGGGCGCTCGGATGATATGCTCATTATCCGTGGCGTGAATGTCTTCCCGTCTCAAATAGAATCGGTCCTCATGAAATATGGGGAGTTGGAACCGCACTATATGATTATCGTGGACCGCATCGACAATTTGGATCAGATGGAAATTCAAATTGAAATGACGCCGGCACTCTTCTCTGATGAGGTGCGGAAAATTGAAGCACTGGAACGCAAATTGACGGCAGCCATTGAATCTACCCTTGGCATCAACGCGAAAGTACGCCTTGTGGAACACAAAACAATACAGCGCAGTGAAGGCAAAGCAAAACGCGTGATTGATAAACGGAAACTGCTTTAAATGTTTATTTGCTAAACCCCGTTTTTTCGGTCGTGTGTCAGCATTAAAGAGAAATAGACGGGTCTGAAAGTGGCATTGCGTGTCTATCAAACGTTTGTCGCTATAAGGCATCACTGGTTCATCACCAAAATGAAAGCGGTATTGTGTTACTGTCAAAGGCTTTGTCTGTTTGATGAAGGTTCATCTACATGAGGTAATGACGAATACAATAAGGAAAACATAGGCGCTGTATTCTTTGAATGCAGCGTTATTTTTTCGCCGCTGACCGGGTGAATGAAAGATAAAAAGTGGCAATGCAAAGCCTGACCCGCAAGCCCGGGCCATGGCTGGTCACCATAGAGTGTGTCCCCAAGCAGTGGATGGCCACTGGCTTGGCAATGCACCCGGATTTGGTGGGTTCGTCCGGTTTCCAAAACAAATTCTACCAGGCTGCAGAGCAGGAACTCGCCGTTTGCTTCATCTTTCAAAAATATGGTTTGAACCGTTTGATAATGTGTGATGCTGGGTCGCCCGTCCGCATGGACTTCGCGCTCAATAATGCTCCCCGGTTTTCGCTGAAGTGGCAAGCAAATAGTGCCTGCAGCAGGTTCCCATTTCCCCAGACAAAGCCCTAGATATTTCTTGATAAAGGTACTGTTTTTCGCCTGTTTGGACAAGTGATATTGTGCATGGGCGTTTTTGGCGAAGAGCGTGATGCCGGAGGTGTTTCTATCCAGGCGTGTCACCGGTCGCACCAGTCCCTGAAAACCACTTCCCTGCATATGGTAGGCAACAGCATTGGCCAGTGTACCACTACGATAAATGGAAGAAGGGTGAACAGCAATCCTGTCTTCTTTATCGATGGCTATGAGGGTATCATCTTCAAAAAGTATTTGAATGGGTATATTTTCTGCGACCAGAAGGGTAGTGACGGTGTCGGAAAGATTTGCTTGCAAAATACTGCCGGGGTGAATTTTATCCACCACGCGTGCAATATTGCCATCCACAAAAAGCATACCCGCCTGCCGCAAACGGCGTATCATGGTACCGGAGCAATGGAGTTCATGCTTGAGGACTTCGATGATATTCCGGGGCTGTCCCTCTGTGGAGGCATGCCAGGTGAGGAAGCTGTCCGGGTTTGCGGGATTCTTATTTTTCACAATCTCTGAGGGGCGTGTAGGGTCATATTTTTCAGGGTTTGCGGGATTCTTATTTTTCACAATCTTTGAAGGAGGTGTAGGGTCATATTTTTCGGGGACTGCGTCATTCTTATTTTTCACAATCTTTGAGGTGAGGTTAGGCTCATACTTTTCAGGGAATATTGGTTCTTTTTTATTTTTCTTGACTGTTTCGGCTGTGCAGTGGGAATCCTTTTTTTCCTGCTTCATCATAAAAACTCAAACCCGACAATGGTCAGGTCGTCCTCTAAAGACTTGTCGCCGGCAAAATCCATAATGTCTTCATAGAGGTCTGTCAGCATTTCCTTTACAGGGTTTGCGGCATACATTCGAATAAGGTTGGTAATATGCTCGGTGTCCACAATGTGATCGTCTTCCCAAATCTCCGTAAAACCATCGGTGAAAAGGAGCAGTTTGTCCCCTGCTTCGACAGGTTGTGAGGCCATATCAAATTCAGCAAAGTCGAACAGACCCACCATGGTGCCAGTGGAAGGCAGCGGTATAATTTCCCCGTCATGTAAAATATACTGGTCGATATGACCACCGGAAAGGTAATGAATGGTGGATGTTTGATGTTCGTAGTATCCGGTAAACAGGGTCGCGTACATGTTGGATGGGGTGTTTTGTATCATTTCCAGGTTCAGGTGGTGCAGCATTTCCGGCAGGCGTGCAGTGACATCCGTGTATTCCTGCAGACGCTTCAGGTTTTCAAAAAATGATTTGATAATCATGGTAATGACAGCAGCCAATATGCCATGGCTGCTGACATCGAAGATATAGAAAAAGACTTTTCCATTCAGTTCAAAACAGTCGTACATATCCCCACCGACGTTGTCGCAGCTTTTATACACGGCAGCAACATCCACATGATTAAACTGTGGCGGCGGGTTGGGGGGGACCAAATTTTTTAAAATCTGCTCTGCAGAATCCTGTAAGCCCTGCAGGTAGGCGTTCTTATTCATGATATCTTTTTGCAGACGACGGTTTTCATCCAGCAGTTGGAAGCGCCGCATCGCATTTTCAATGGTAATCAGTAATTTATCGGCGTTGACCGGTTTGGCGATATAATCAAACGCACCGCTCTTCATAGCGTTCATGGCGTGTTCTATATCG
>JBBRWP010000213.1:0-5648 GCA_038249175.1 Acetivibrionales bacterium | reverse complement strand
CTTGTTTTCCCTGTGCCGTTTGAACCAATGAGGGCGACTTTATCGCTTGCTTTTATTTCAAAACACACATTTTCAAAAAGTGTCGTATCATAAGCGAGTTTATATCCATTGACCGCCAGGACGACGTCATCCACGTTATTCCCCGTTTCGCCGGCTTCCCCAACTTCTCCGGCTTCCCCAACTTCTCCGGCTTCCCCAACTTCTCCGGTTTCTCCAACTTCACCGGCCGTTTTAAAACAAATTCCAGGCTGCCGTACATTCACAAAAGGGGCTTTAATTCTACGTGCCAGCAAGCGATCCTGCATAGCTACCCTGCCTCTTAGCTTTCTCCCCGCTGAAGCATCTGAATTGTAGGTTGCAATTTTCCTGAACCGCTCAATCAAAATATCATTTCTTTCGATTTCAGCATCATCCGCAATATTCAGCTCCTGCATTTCAATCTTTGCTTGAAGCAGTGAAAAGTGATAGTCCATGTACGACCCTTCAAACTCCTGAAGTTCCGTATTTTCAAGGTGCAGCATTTTGTTGAAGCAATGGTTCAAGAGGTAACGGTTGTGCGTAATTACGAGCAGCGCACCTTTATGTGCATTCATCAGGTTTTTCAGCGCAGCAAGATTTTCGAAGTCCAGAAATGCATCTGCTTCATCCATAATGAGCAGATCCGGGCGAAACAGCATCTCCTTCATCACCTGAACCAGCTTGAACTCCCCACCACTAAGTGCAGAAACCATAAGGTCTTTATGCAGGAGTAAATCTGCAAGGCCCAGCTTCTTGCTAATCTGGCTTTCAAAATTATCGCCACCCAGCGCATCAACGGCGTCCATGAGCTTTTGGTATTGTGTCATCAATGCATCGAGTTCGGCTGCTGTTGCGGTTTCCATCACCGCACATATGCCAGCGATGTCACTTTGCAGCTTGAAAAAGGCTTCACCAATGTATGCAAAGACAGTTTTGTCCTGCATTTTCTCAGGATCAGAGAATTGACTGACATAGCCGATTTTCATTTGAGGATCCATTTCCAATGTCCCGTCAAAAATGTAGCGATCATTATCCATCAGAATATGCAGCAATGTGCTTTTTCCACTGCCGCTGCTGCCAATGAAGGCACAATGCTCCCCTTCGGTAAGCGTAAAGGATATCTTATTGTATAGCTCCTTTTGTGGAAAGGAGAAAGATAAATTTTCTGCTTTGATCATGACATTCTCTTTCTTTTCAGAAAAGGAGTCTGATACACTGTCTGGTTTAATCATGGTTTCCTCTTTCTTTTCATAAAAAAGGAGCTTATTCAATAAGCTCCCAACTTTAGTTTTTCAAGCTCTACAGCACAAGTTCTTCCCGATTGATCTTACACATACGAGCTGCACGCCCCAACGACTTCATTTAAAATTACCTGCTACATCATATCATTTTTCATGACTTTTTTCAATCAATCTCATCTCAAACATCACAAAAGACACATTTGGGATAAATGAATTCGAGCTCAATAACAACAAGCTTCATGTATCCTCCGGCCAGCCAAACGGCGCCTGTTGAAAGGGCTGTAAAGGACCTGCATACGGTGTAAATTCAAAGCGACACACATCTTCAGTAACCCTTGGATCCTTTTGCATAGCAAGGTGTGATAACAAGCGCCGTTCAAGCGCACTTCGCACCTTGCTGTATTCCGAAGTCTCTGCCACATTGTTCATGTAAGCAGGATCGTTTTTCAAATCATATAATTCAATACGAGGACGCTTTTCAAAGTTAAGGTCAAAGCATCTGCGCCACTGCGGCAGATGACGGTTCCATACCATCCATGCCTTTGTTGGACCGGCATCCATATCGGCATAAACGGCAAAGGTATCTGCTTCCAATTGTGCATAGGGTATTGGATTCTCACTTTCGACCAGTGTTCCGGGATCGCCCATCGGGTAACGATCTGGCGCGAAATTGATGATTAACAAATGGTCTTTGGTTCGAATTGCGCGCTGGGGATAGGGTAAAAATCCTTTTCTTGCACTGTCAACGTGTCGTTCACGGCCAACGACAACAAAATATTCAAAGTTATCTCCCTTATTTTTTAATCTATCCATGATTCTATTCAAAAAAGTCGATTTTCGACTTTTTCATGCAAGTTGCATTTTGCAACTTGCATGCAGCCAGCGGGGTTAGCGCTGGCTGGCAGTGAACCATGATTGGGGACGTTACAGCCACTCAGGGTGGCTATAACATGCAAGATGATAAAATCATCTTGCATGTTATAGCGCGAAAATGATCCAGGTTGCATGGGCGAGCAGCAAGTATCACAACCCTTTATTGGGGATGGGCTAACGGCAACACTGCATGAACCTCCTGTCGCCAGGCCTGAAGGCGCCGGTGCATGTCGGATACCCGTTCCGGGTAAATAGCAGAAAGGTCATTCACCTCACCAATATCCTCGTGTAAATTGAACAAAAAGCAGCACTCGTCTTCAAAAGACTCTGCCAGCTTCCAGTCTCCGTCACGCATACTCGATCCAGGCTTTCCTCCCTGATTTCCATAATGAGGATAATGCCAGTATATCGGACCTCTTTCCAATTTTTTCAAGCGAAACAACGGCATCAGACTGACACCATCCATATGTTGTTCAGGACGCAAAGGCAGTCCGACGGCTTCGAGCAAGGTTGGATAGAAATCTGGGCTTGTCACTGGTGTGTCACAACGGCTTCCTGCGGCCACAACACCTGGCCAGCACACGAGCAACGGTTCTCGTACACCCCCTTCGGCCATCCATCCCTTGCCCTCAGAAAGCGGCGCATTACAGGTGGGCGATCCCTCTGATGTTGCAAGTCCACCATTGTCCGAGGTAAATACAACCAGGGTATTTTCTATAAGTCCTTCTTCTTTTAGCACGGCCAGCAGCCTTCCCGTGTTCTCATCCAGATTACGTATCATGGCCGCATAAATAGGATTGGATTGTACTTTTCGCCGCGTTACCCGTAAATGTTCTTTTTGTACAAAAGGAAAGTGTTCCCCTACTTCCATCGGTTCAAGCACGTCCAAGCCCATGTGTTTGGATTTTTCTTCAAAATAAGCAATGTCATCTGCTTTCGCTTGAATAGGCGTATGAACCGTGTAGTGCCACATGTTCAGAAAAAAGGGTCTGTCTTCCCGGTTTCTAATCAGCGCGATTGCATCGTCTGTCAGGCGGTCGGTCAGGTACTCCCCCTTCGGACCTTCCTGTAGGGTTTCAATGCCATAGGGACTGAAATAGCCATGTGCAGGATGTCCCCATTCACATCCGCCGATATTCACATCGAAGCCGTGGGTTTTCGGATAGAAGGGTTTCTGACCAAGGTGCCATTTCCCGACATGCCAGGTTTGGTAGCCGCCCTCACGCAATGCTTGCGCCAGGCTGACTTCGGAATGCGGCAATTGCTTAAGATACGGCGCATCGACCAGCTTTCCATAGCATGGATGGTATGTTCCGCTACCATCAATCCAATTTGTCACACCTACACGAGCAGGGTATTTCCCGCTCATAATGCTGGCGCGCGTTGGTGAGCAAACCGGACAGGCTGCATAGGCATCGGTGAAAAGCATCCCATCGCGAGCCAACTGATCCAGCACAGGCGTCTCGTAGAATGAACTCCCCTGGCAGCCCAAATCCATCCAACCCATATCATCAATGAGAATAAAGAGGATGTTAGGGTTCGTTTTTTCAATCCACTTCATAATCCTCCCTTTTACAACAACGAGCAAAGCATCCAAGGTCAGCAGGATATACGCATCACAGTGTTATACATCACAGAGTTATTCGTGCGTAAGACTGCAACTTATTCAAATTCCTTCGGGTGACGACGCATCAATTCTGGAATGGCATAACCGCGGCCTGTTTTTTCCAGGTAGTCACAATACGATTTCAGATGTCCGCGGGCATGGTAGGGGCCACCTTCTTTTAATACCGTCTGCATGGGATCGACAGGGGAATCCATGGTAGCCATCATGGCATCATGCCAATTGTTCAATCGATAAACCGCTTCCATACAAAGATCCTTACGCTCCTCGGCCAGGTTGTGCTGCTCATATGGATCTTCAGCCAAATTAAACAGCATTTCCTTAGGGAAGAGATGAAACCCGTCATGATAGGTACGCATATACAGCCAATCCCCAAAACGGACGCTGCGCTGGCAGACATGGGCATTCTGGCTAAGCACAAGCTCTTCCCGACCACAGTCTGCACCTGTACGAAGTGTACCTGCAAAACTCTGGCCGTCCCAACTTTTCATCTGTTCCTGTCCAAAAAGATCAGCGAGCGTCGGTGCAAGGTCCAGATTATAATGCAGGCCATTGTCCACTTTTCCTTGGGCGCATTCCGGCCAGCGCATAATCATAGGAATACGGCAGGTAATCTGATCGGCTGTCCCATGTTCGGCATACATACCCAGTTCACCCAGGTTTTCGCCATGGTCCGCTGTTATAATAATGGCCAGGTCTTCCAACACACCTTTTTTCTCCAACGCATCCAGCAGTTGTCCAATATGACCATCCATATAGCGAGTGCCACAGTCGTAACCGTCAATCATGCGGCGCAAACCGGCTTTGTCGCGCACTTCGCCAGGATGTCGCGGCAGTTTGGGGTTTTCTGCATTGTCATACATACTGATTTCAAGCGACCCATGCGGACCAACCAACTGGTTATGCGCCGCCACGACGTCATCCGTCAGCCATTCCGGCAAAGGATCATTTTCAAACGGATTACCAAAAGATTCCGGTGCACGGTAAGGCGTATGAGAATCCCAATAATTCACATGTAAAAACCAGTCGTCGGATGCAGCATTGCGGTCAATCCAGTCCAAGACTACCGGCGTAATCTCCTCGGCAGATTCACCGCCGCTTTTTCCAGTATTGTACATTTCGGTAAAACCAGCATAAAAGGTCCAGGCAGAATGGCGTTCTGCAAACGGGCTAATGGAAGCCGTTTTATAACCTGCCCGGCGAAACACGGTCGGTAAACTTTCCGTAGCCAATGCGTCTTTAAACTCCCTCCGTTCACCCTCCAGGCGGAAGTCTGCAGCTGTCCCTCCATGACCGATAGCGCCGGTATGAATGCCAAAGCGTCCGCTCATCAGTGCGGCGCGAGAAGGCAGACAGGGTGCGTCCGAACAGTAGTAGTTGTTAAAGCGAACGCCACCGGCCGCAATACGATCAATGTTCGGGGATGTGTTCCTCGGATAGCCATAGCAGCCGAGATGATCAGGGCGCAGGGTGTCGAGGTCTAGAAACAGTACGCGCATAATAAGTTCCTCCTTTTGAGCGGATCCAAGTGTCTATCTTTTTCTACTACCATTAGCAAAAAGTTTACAATATGGGAAGTTCATGAACAAAAAAGCAGTTATACGTTCTACTACATAGTGGCGTGGCAAGGTTCATTCACCTCTTCCAGTCTACCTATGTTGTCGTCTTTATGCAACGAAAAAAGTCATAAAAAAACACAAAAGCACCTGTAAAAGGTGCTTTTGTGTTTTACCTGTTTCGATTCTGGCTGGGATGGCAGGACTCGAACCTGCGAATACCAGAGTCAAAGTCTGGTGCCTTACCAGCTTGGCGACATCCCAACAAAGAAAGTGCCCAGTTCGACGTTTGAAGTCGGAAACCGGACGTACATCTCAGCTTCCAACCTCTATTGG
>JBBRWP010000212.1:0-5679 GCA_038249175.1 Acetivibrionales bacterium | reverse complement strand
TATTGAACAGATGCGGAACTATTGCAAAGAGCAGGTGGATACACTTTGGGATGAAGTGATCCGTTTTGAGAATCCGCATAATTATTATGTGGACTTGTCTCAGAAGTTATGGGATATCAAGCAGGAACTTCTTTCCAGAAAATAATTGTTTTGAAAACTTCATAAACTTTTCAAAAAAGAGGTTTGGTTCATTCGTGAGGAATGCCGTTGTAAAAAAGCTTTTGCTGATGTTTTTAATATACTTTAAAAAACTACCCACTGCACTTAGTGTGAGAAGGCATTATTCTTGGTATAGTTAGACTGAGGGATGAATGAGGGATGCTAGGGTGCCAGTTCATCATGGTAATGCAGATTATTTCACTTGATGTAAACGGCTGGTAATGACATTCCAACCCTTATCATTGTTTTAATAAGCAAATAAAATAAAGATGTGATTGCAAAGGAGGAAATTGTTATGGGTTTAAGCAAAGCTGCAATGGGTGCTGCCGGTGGTGTTTTGGCTGATCAATGGAAAGAATTTTTCTATTGTGAATCTCTGCCAGTAGACGTCATGGCCACAAAGGGGCAAAAGCGTGTTTCGGGACGTTCGTCCAACAAAAAGGGCGAAGATAATATCATTACCAACGGCTCCGGGATTGCTGTCGCGGACGGTCAGTGTATGATTATCGTTGAACAGGGAAAAGTGCTTGATCTTTGCGCCGAACCTGGCGAATACATTTTTGCCATGGGTGGCGAACCGTCGTTGTTTGCCGGCGGAAGTTTTGGGGACAATGCGCTTGCAGCCCTGAAAAGTGTTTGGGAGCGCTTTAAGTTTGGGGGGATCCCCGGTAAAGATACGCGTGTCTATTATTTGAATACCAAAGAGCTGATCGGCAATAAGTACGGTACCCCAAGTCCTGTTCCCTTCCGTGTTGTGGACAATAATATCGGACTTGATATTGACATATCGATTCGCTGTTTTGGTGAATACAGTTACCGCATTATGAACCCGATTCTTTTTTATACAAACGTTTGCGGTAACATTTCAGATACTTACACGCGCGACACCATCGACGGGCAGCTGAAAAGTGAACTGATGACAGCACTGCAGCCGGCATTTGCAAAAATAAGTGAGATGGGCATCCGTTATTCTGCGCTGCCAGGACACACGATGGAGCTTGCAGATGCCCTGAATGAGGTGCTTTCTGAAAAATGGAGTAAACTGCGCGGCATTGAAATTGTGTCATTTGGCGTATCCTCGGTCAAAGCGAGTGATGAAGATGAAAAGATGATCAAGGAGCTCCAACGCAATGCGGCCTTCCGTAACCCTACAATGGCAGCAGCGCATTTGGTTGGCGCCCAGGCTGCAGCCATGCAAAGTGCAGCGGCCAACGAGAGTACCGGTCCGGCGATGGCTTTTATGGGGTTGAACATGGCAGGACAATCTGGTGGTGTGAATACCCAAAACCTGTATCAGATGGGACAACAGCAGCAACAGCAACAGCAACAACAGCAACAGCAGCAACAGCAACAGCAGCAACCACAGCAGCAACAATCTGAGCCGGCTCTGTCATCCACCGGGTGGCAATGCTCTTGCGGACGCGCCGGGAACACGAATAAATTATGTGCTGAGTGCGGAAAACCCCGACCAGCAGACGGATGGACTTGCAGTTGTGGTGCTGTCAGTAAAGGCAAATTCTGTGCGGAGTGCGGCAAGCCCAAGCCGGCCGGCGTTCCACAATATAAGTGCGATAAGTGCGGTTGGGAACCCGAAAACAAGACGAATGCACCAAAGTTCTGTCCGGAATGCGGTGATCCTTTTGATGATGGCGATTGCTCATTATAAAGCAAATAGAGATTGTCACGAAAAGGGCTGGGTCGCAATGAGTGTATGGAGGCAAACGCATGGCGATAGAGGTAACCAATTATCAATGCCCGTCTTGCACGGGACCGCTTCATTTTTCAGGTGACAGTGGAAGACTTGACTGTGACTATTGCGGTGAATCATTTGATGTGGCGACCATTGAGCTGCTTTATGCTGACAAAGATCAAGCAGCCGCGAACGCCGCCAAAGAGCCCGGTTGGGATTTTGACATGGGTGAATGGGGAGAAGAAGAAGCGGCACATATCAGGGCATATGGCTGCCCGTCGTGTGGTGCACAAATTATTTGCGATGATACGACCGCCGCTACCTCTTGTCCTTACTGTAACAATCCAACCATTGTACCCGGTCAGTTTGCCGGAACGCTCCGTCCACATTTTGTCATACCGTTTAAAGTGGAGAAAGAAGCTGCCAAAACTGCCCTGAAAAATCATTATAAAGGAAAAAAGTTTTTACCGAAATCCTTTTCAACAGAAAACAGAATAGAAGAAATAAAGGGAATTTATGTTCCTTTTTGGCTATTTGATGGACGCAGTGATGCGGATCTCCGCTACCGTGCAACCACAGTTCATTCGCACACTCAGGGAGACCAAAGGGTAACAGTCACAGAACATTACTATGTGGTTCGCCAGGGCAGCATTGCGTTTGTAAAGGTGCCAGTGGATGGGTCGACCAAAATGTCTGATGTACACATGGACGCAATAGAACCATATGATTATTCGTCGCTAGTACCTTTTTCACCAGCATATCTGCCGGGATATCTGGCAGATAAATATGATATGGCTGCGGAGTCTTGCAGTAATCGTGCAAATGAGCGCATCCGTACAAGCACACAAGACACCTTTGGCGCAACCATTATTGGATACACAAGTTTAATTCCTGAATTTTCTGCAATTGAGGTTCAGGCAGGCGAAATAAAATATGCCTTGCTTCCCGTGTGGATGCTGAATACCAAATGGAAAGGCAAGGATTTTCTTTTTGCCATGAATGGGCAGACTGGCAAGCTGATTGGTGACTTGCCTGTTGACTGGCGCAAGTTTTTCGCCTGGTTTGCGGGCATTTCATTGCCTCTGATGTTGCTGCTTGGCATCATCTTGTTTTTTGGGGGATTGATATGAAAAGACTAACTGCACTGTTTGGTTCCCTTCTGGTTCTTGCACTTTTTGTGCTGTTGCCAGTGAAAGCTGCTGGATTTGATATGGTCTCTGATGGAGCCGGTTTGCTCACGGATGTCGAGAAATATGAGCTGAATCAGCTGGCGATGGATATCACTGCGATGCACAAATGTGAAGTGCGCATCATGATTGTGGAGGACATGGGTGGCGATGAAGCCATCGCCTTTGCAAGTTCAGTTTATCAGGAAAACGGTTATGGCTATGGTGCGGAAAAAAGTGGACTGATGCTCCTTCTAAGCATGGAAGAGCGAGACTATGCAATCATCGCCTACGGGTACGGAAACACAGCGTTTACGGATCACGGCAAGGATATTTTGGCAGACAGCTACCTTTTGCCGCTACTTGGTAAAAATCAATACTATGCTGGGTTTTTGGCGTATTTGAACAAAACCGCTGAGTTTTTGGAGATGGCCGGGAAAGGTACGCCGTTTGATATCGACACCGATAGCCGTTTGGCCGAAGAAAACGCCAAGGGTTCATTTGGGGTAAGACTGGCAGCGACTATCTTTGTTCCTTTACTAATCGCAGGGATCATCTGTTTGATCTTCTTAAGGCAGATGAAAACCGCTGTGCGTCAGCGCACAGCAAACGCCTATATCCCTGAGGGGGGAGTCAATCTTACAATGCGCGTGGATCAGTTCCTGTATAGAACTGAGACACGAATGCGCATAGAAACGAAATCCTCTGGTGGGGGTACCACTGTCGGAAGGGGTGGTTTTTCTGGTAAATCCGGGAAATTTTAGAAGGAGTGAAGTGCCAGACCTGCTTTCGTGACACGGGCGTGACACTGGGGCGGTTCTTCAGACACAGGATATTCGGATGTGATAATAGAATGTCCCCCTATCCCGAAGGCTCCCTTATAGAACTGTCACCACGTCATTAAGAAAGTGATACCACGTAGACAGAAGCTTCATATGGGCGTAGAACCCTAATAGACTGAGCCGGATAGTTGGAAATCAAACGCTTGCTGTCAGACTCTTGTTTTTTTCTCTTGATTGTCGATTTCCCAAGATTGCACTCAATGTAGAATTTTTCTTTCCCATCTGTGCGGTAATACGTAAACATATCTTTTGTTTTCTTGTTTGTGAATGCGATATCGCCATAAATAAGTGCAGGATGGGCTTTTCTATGCTGAATGAGTGCCTGATAAAAGCGCCAGACGGAATGTTCGTCCAACATTTGTGTAGCAGCGTTGTATTCGTGACAATCCTCGGATCCCCAACCAAAGGGGATTTTGGGAAGAAGAGCAGCAGATGGAGTGAAACCTGCGTCTGGCAGATCTAGTTTGGACGCCGCAGTATTTGAAAGCAAAGTACCTGAATACGGTATATCCGAAAACCCGCCGTTTGCTTCGTCTGACCACTGCATGGGCGTTCGGGCATGATCTCTTGTGCCAGCCAAAATCGTTTTAAAGGCCTCGGCTTCAGGCATTTTTTTACAGAGCTCTTCAAAAAGGTTGAGGCTTTCCACGTCCCGGAGTTCATCAATGGATTGGAAATTTTGATTGACCATACCGAGCTCCTGGCCTTGGTAAATAAATGGTGTACCGCGCAGTGTAAGTTGGATGACAGCGAGCAGTTTGGCCAAAACGCTCCGGTATTTCGGATCAGAATTTATTTTTGAGAGCATACGCGGATTGTCGTGATTGTCATAAAAAAGCGAGGCTTGACTGTGACTGCCTAAGCTTTCAGTCATTTCAATCATGTAGGATTTATAATAATTTAAATCGTATTGATAAATATCAGAGCGAACCTTTCCTGGCATTTCAAGATGGTCGAAAGAAAAGACCATATCCAATTCTTCACGATAATCATCCGTGAGCAGCTTGCTCATTTCGATGCCAATGCCAGGTGTTTCACCAACCGTAAAAGTACCAAATGGCGCGAATATCTCTTTTTTTAGCTCGCGGAGATGTTGGTGCAAATTGGGTCCGTAGAAATAGTGTTCAACCCCATAAAATTTCATGAGGGAACCAATGAGGTCATCGCCCTGAGGAAGAAGACCTTCCTCTGTGGTTCCTTTAGAAATATAATTGACCACATCCAAGCGAAAGCCATCGACTCCTTTTTGCAGCCACCAACGGACCATGGAGGCAATTTCTCTGCGAAGTGAAGGGTTTTCCCAGTTGAGGTCCATTTGTTTCTTTGAAAATAGATGCAAGGCGTACTGGTTCAGTCCTTCATAATAGTTCCAGGCGCTGCCGCTAAAGAAGGAAGTCCAGTTGTTGGGTTGGTCTTGAAAGATATAATAATCATGGTAAGGTGAGTCTTTTGAACTGAGTGCTTTTTGAAACCATTCATGCTCATCGGAAGTATGGTTGATGACCAAATCCATAATCAAGTGCATACCCCTTGCGTGAATATCTTCCAGCAGCTGGTCAAAATCGGACATCGTGCCAAATTCCATCATTATTTTATGGTAATCCCGAATGTCATAGCCATTATCATCATTGGGTGAGTCATAGATGGGGGAAAGCCAGATGGCATCGATCCCCAGAGATTGTAAGTAGTCCAGCTTTTCGATAATACCCTGTAGATCGCCGATGCCGTCCTCATTGCTATCCTTAAAACTTCGCGGATATATTTGGTAAAACACCGCCTCCTTCCACCATGCGGGTGACGCAACAACCCCATCATGACGTGG
>JBBRWP010000211.1:0-5720 GCA_038249175.1 Acetivibrionales bacterium | reverse complement strand
TCGTGGCATTTTGGATGAAAAATTCTACGACATGGGTCAGGAAGATCCCAAAGAGCTGGAACTGCTGAAAACAACCCCTTCCTCTGCCCTCGGCTCTGTGCGCTACAAACTGGCCGACCCGGCCAAAGATCCCACCGACTACCTGCGCCTTTTGGAAGTATTCAAAAAATACGACATTCGCTATTTCTTCTATAACGGTGGCAATGATTCCATGGATACCTGCAATAAAATCAGTAAATTCATGCAGAAATCCGGTTATGAATGCATTGTCATGGGTGTACCCAAGACCATAGACAACGATCTTTTCGCTACCGATCACTGCCCCGGCTATGGTTCAGCGGCAAAATATGTGGCCACGGCCACCATGGAAGTTTACCTGGATGCCCGCGTTTATGATACACCCATGGTCTGTGTTTTGGAAGTGATGGGCCGCAATGCCGGTTGGTTAACAGCAGCAACGGCTTTGGCTGCTTCTAAAGGCTACGGACCGGACCTTATCTATATGCCGGAAGTGGATTTTGACAAAGACACCTTTCTCGCAGCCGCCAAAAAAGCATACGAAAAGAACAACGGCAAACTGATGGTTGCTGTTTCTGAAGGCATTAAGGACAAAAACGGCAAATATATTTCCGAATATGGTTCAGACCTTGCCAATGAGAAAGACTCTTTCGGTCACGCCCAACTTGGTGGCACCGGTGCTGTGGTTGCCGATATGCTGAAAAAGGAACTGAAGTGCAAAACCCGTGCTATTGAGTTCAGCCTGCTGCAGCGTTGCGCCGCCCACTGCGGTTCTAAAACCGATGTGGAAGAAACCTTTATTGCCGGCCAAAAAGCTGTACAATATGCTGTTGATGGCGTTACAGACCATATGGTCGCCTACGAACGTGCTTATGAGAACGGACAGTATGTAACAAAATACAAACTGGTCAACCTCAGCGACGTGGCGAACACAGAAAAAACAATTCCCCTTTCCTGGATCAAAGAAGATGGCAGCGGTCTCACACAAGATTTTATCGATTATGCCCTGCCCCTCATTGCCGGCGAATCCAACGCTCCGTTGGTGGACGGTCTGCCCCGCTTTGCAAAACTGAAAAAAGTTTTGGTCACAAAATAAAGCAGTAGGAAAAACAAAAGTAAAAATAATAGCAATATGAAAAAATAGCGATATGAAAAAACAATGGTAAGAAAGAATAGCTGTAAGAAAAAATAGCTGTAAGAAAAAACAATGGTAAGAAAAAATAGCGATATGAAAAAACAATGGTAAGAAAAAATAGCTATAAGAAAAAATGGCTGTAAGAAAAAACAATGGTAAGAAAAAATAACTGTAAGAAAAAACCCTTCGAATGTTGCGCTCACTTAGGGATTCAACAAAAAAATAAATAAACCGCTTCAAGTGGTGGCAAAAAAAGACCAGTCATGATTAAGCACGATAGCTTGTCACGGCTGGTCTTTTCTTCCTTTTCCTATCAGCTCAGTATCGGCGAGTCTACAACGACGCGAATGCCCTACACAGCGACGAACGTGTTCTTGAGCTCCGCATGCATAGGACGATGCCTGGCAAGGTACGCCTTCATAGCATCAATGGCGTGCTCAGAATGATTCTCACGCTGGCGTCCATATTTTCGTGCAACGCCCTGTTCGGTAACAAATGCAACGTGGTAAGTGCGCTCAGGTTCCAACGCTTCATTGCCCACAAAAACCTGCTGAATGCGCTGCCCCTGCGGATTCTCGATTTTCAGGTAAACCGTGAGACCGAGACCGCGTTTGACGTACCCACCCATCTGATCGTAGGGATCAGGCGCAAACGTCCGTCCCAGATTCTCCTCCAGCATTGCGAGCAGCTCTTCTCCCGTTAGGTCAACCGTTGAAATCGACGGGTTCATCGGGATGATGTTGTAAAGGTCGTTCAGAGTGACCTTTCCGGGGATAATCGGCGCGCCGTATCGCCAGCCATTCGAGAACGCCAACTGCGCGCCAGTGCTTTCCATCAACGCTTGCAATAAGAAATTGTCCATTGTTGTTTCCAGCATGGTTGCCCGGTTGAGCGCGGTCACTGTCTCACCCACAACTGTTGAAAGTTGGTCTTGAAACGGTGTGAGAGCTTGATGAACAAGGTCCTCTACCACGGAATCAGGAATCACACTAGCTTCAACTTCAATCAGTTGGTGCCGATGGCCAACAATTTTCCCGTCCTCTACTTCTAAATCCAGGCGACCCAGGAAAGAACCGTGGCAGCCCGACTGGATCACCAACGTTTTCCCTTGGAGAACTGGCTTATAAAGGCGATTATGGGTGTGACCACTCAGACAGATATCGATACCCTGGACCTCTGACAAAAGTTTCATATCCTGGGGAAACCCCAGATGCGAGATGAGAACGATGAGATCTACCTTCTCCTTGCTGTGTAAAGCATCGATCATCGCAGGAAGTTCTTCTCGACCAAGGGTAAAGCGCAAGCCTTCACTGAAGGAAGGTGGCATGGTTTTATCGATAATATTGGATGCAATACCTACGAGACCAATTCGCAATCCTCCAACCTCTTTCACATAATACGGCGGGAAAAGCCGCTCCTCCGTCGCCTGGTCATAAACATTGATCGCAAGTGTCGGATAGCTGAGTTCAGCTGTGCGTTGCTCGAAGATTTTGGGACCGTAAGCAAATTCCCAATGTGCCGTCATCGCATCAAATCCCAATGCGTTCAAAATCGGGATCAATGCCTGTCCCTGCGTCTTTAAAACAGGATAGGTTCCGTGGAAAGTATCACCGCAGTCGCAAAAGAGCAGACGCCCATTGCTCTCAGTCCGCATTTGTTTGACAAGCGTGGCAATACGCGCATAACCACCCGCAGGACGATATACTTCCTGATTACCCTGCCAGAACAGCTCCTGATGCAGATCAAAATATGCATGACTATCGTTGAGTTGGACAATGGTGAGGGATGTTTTGTTTGCCATAATCTATGCTCCTCCCATAATTCGTACGGTGAAGTCGGAACCGCCATCTGCGCCTGATGGCTAAGAGGTGGTGGCTTCATTCGGTCGTATCGTACTTACCGTTTCCACCTGAAATCAGGCGACGAGTAACGACTTGGGCGTTTTCACAACGCCGCTATCCATCCCGTAACCCATCAACATTGCCTCTATTTATATTTGATGTCCATCATTAACCTCCCTAGTAAAGTGTTATGAACAATTGTTCACCACTTTACGGCTTTACAGTGCGACCGGCTTCAATTTCCTTAATCCATGATGCAGCGCTTTTTCCTTTTGCTGTTTTGGGTTCCCGTTCAACGACCTTCCGGAACGCTTCAATCGCTTTCTTGGCCGCATCTTCCTGGTTGGGTTCACCTGCCAGGAAGTATGCTTTTGCTCCATAGTAATACAAGTCTGTGGTGTAAGAGGGCTTTTCTTCCAGCGTCTCCAAAATACCAATGGCCAGATCGAACTCTGACATCACCTGCTTGAACACCGCTTTATCCTGCGCCCGCACATTTCCCTTGTATGCTTTCAAAGCTTCATCATAAATAAACTTCAGGGCTTTGGGTCTTGCCTGTTCATAAATGGCGGCCATCTGTACTTGAATGTCTTCAGGAATATCCAGCCCCTGATAATTCTGTTCTATTTTCAGAATAACCGCCCGATACTCACTGTTTGCAAGCATATCCCGCAGTTCTGCAACACGACTGACCCATGCCTTATAGGCATCCATTTCCTCTTTCATTTTCTCTTGCAAGCGGCCTGTTTTTTCTAAATCCTGCTGCGATTCCGCCAATGTTTCCTGCAGTATCCGGTTTTCTTCCTGCAAAGCCTGCACATTATCCATCAAGCCGGTTTGTTCCTGTGACACAGAAAACAAGGGTTTGCCGGTTGGCACGAGCAGCCAGATGGCTAGCATCAAAAGAAAACCAATCAAAAAACCACCAATATATTTTAAGAACCAGGGACCATTTTTTTCCGGAGACAGTCCGCGAGATAACCAGGCTGGTAGTGCCTTTGAGTAGCGGTTTTTGCCAAAAGACCGGACACGGCTTTCGGAAGAACCGTCTTTGATTTTGCCATCCAGACGGTCCAGGTAATCCATGGCGCGCAAACTGCTGTCATCCATCTTAATAACCTGTTCAAATAAATCCCGACCTTTTACTTCTTCTCCCGAACGGAGGTAGCACAGGCCCATGAGGTTCATCGCCTCATAAAAACCGGGATACAAAGAAATGGATTTTTTTAGTGCGATGACAGCCATGTCATCATTCCCGTTTTGAATGTCTCCAATGGCTTTGTTGTACATGGAAATGGCAGTACGGACATCTTCCGGTATACCGCCGAGTTTTTTTTCTAATACAGTCAAATCTATGGTTGCAAACCGGGACAGTTCCTCCTCCAGTTTGATCATGTCTTCCTCCAAAACCCTTTTTATCGCATCAAATTGTACACATCAAAGCATCTTACTGTACGGCTTGGTAGGGAGTATATTTTCAGTACCCGTTCACACGTCGATCTTTTGTCTTCTGTCACACCCGACGTGACAACACGAAAATCAGTTATGCTGCAAAACACTTTTCATAATATTTTGCAGAGCCAATTCACGTATCTGTCCAATATAATAAATGGAACCTAGCGCTACCAAAACACCCGTATCAAGCGCTTTGTCAAGGCCTAACTTTATTGCTTTTTCCATTGTATCACTTTTTTCCACATTACAAAACGTTTTCAAAGCAATTCCAGCAAGATCGTCTAGAGTCATGGCCCGCGGCATGGGTGGTTGAACAAAAACAAAACTTTCAGCCACAGTTGAAAGCATCTGCAGCATGGCAGGCACATCCTTATCCTTCATCACACCAAAAATAACCGTTGCTTTTTGGTCTGGAAAAACACGGCGATATGTTTTTAAAAAAGACGCCACCCCTTCGGTATTGTGGGCACTGTCGAGGATAATGGTTGGCTTTCCCGAAAACACCTCAAATCGACAGGGCCAAACTGCCTTCAAAACACCCGTTTGAACCGTTTCCATCGCAATGTCCATTTCATTCGTCGTCTGCACCATAGCAATGGCCAGGGCGGCATTCATGGCCTGGTGTTCTCCAATTAAGGGAATGCGGTAGGTTTCGTTACGGTAGGTAAAAGCCGTCCCCTGCACCCCCACATCCAGAACTTTTACCGCATCTGCTGCGATGACCGTCAAATCCGCGTTCTTTTTTTCCGCTATCTCACACAAAACCTTTGCAACTTCAGGTGTCTGTGGCACAGTCACCGCCGTTCCGCCGTTTTTCAAAATGCCGGCCTTGTGGTGCGCAATCTCGCTTAAGGTCCTGCCCAAAAACTGCATGTGGTCCCAACCAATAGCAGTAATGCCGGCGGTGTTTTTTTGTGTGTAGGCATTCGTTGCGTCAAACAAGCCGCCCATGCAGGTTTCCAGTATAGCGGCGCTGCAGTTGCTCTCATGAAACAACAAAAAGGCCATGGCCGTATAGATTTCATATTCAGACGGCAGGCCGGGTGTTGCAATCATGTCCTCCGAAGCGAGCAGACCGGGTGTTACAGTCATGGCCTCCGAGACTGGCAGGCCATGTGTTGCAGTCATGGCCTCCGAAGCGAGTAGACCGGGTGTTGCAGTCATGACCTCCGAGACTGGCAGGCCATGTGTTGCAGTCATGGCCTCCGAGACTGGCAGGCCATGTGTTGCAGTCATGGCCTCCGAGGCATACATCACGGTTTCAGCCAATG
>JBBRWP010000210.1:0-5737 GCA_038249175.1 Acetivibrionales bacterium | reverse complement strand
GCATGATAGTTTCACAGTACCGTTCAACAGTTACAAGGTCCGAGATGTCCAGTTCATCGATATCCACGGCGTCGATTTCAATTTGCTCATAGAGAATAACTTCTTCCTCAAAGAGATCATCATCGTCGTCGTCAATAAAATTCTCATCTTCATCCTCTTCATCAAAAAAACCTTCGTCCGCATCAAAGACTTCTGCCTGAGTGTCTGCCTTTGCTGACGTCATACGTAGATCTTCCTGCCGAAGGGCATCCAGGCGTTCCGCATCCAATGCTTTCAGCTGCCGTATGACTTCGCGCCCCAACTGCCCCTTTGCCCCTGTTACCAGAACAACCATATTTTACCTCCATTCCAAGCAACATGTCCATGTCATTTCCCACGCCTATGTTTCCTCTGCCCGGGTGCGGAACAAGCCGGCAGTGATACCTGTCATTGTCCAGAACACAGGTGCCACAGAAACAACACTGTCATTGAAAATCCCTGCCAGAGCATAACCAACAATACCACAAACCAAGCCCATTACCAACACGTCTGCTCCAAAAAACAACGCTTTTGGAGCAAGCATTCCTGCTTTTTTGATGTCAGTAGCTGTTTTGTCGCTTGCTGCCGCTTTG
Source organism: Acetivibrionales bacterium (assembly GCA_038249175.1). GTDB lineage: Bacteria > Bacillota > Clostridia > DSM-8532 > DSM-8532 > JAEWSN01. Next base: position 5,126 of record JBBRWP010000210.1, on the reverse strand, counting down.
TCGCTGGCTGCCGCTTTGTCGCTGGCTGACGCTTTGTCGCTGGCTGACGCTTTGTCGCTGGCTGACGCTTTGTCGCTGGCTGACGCTTTTACCGCTAGTGTCTCCGTCTCGTTAGCAGTCAAAACTGCCGCTCCTTCTATCGGTTCTCCAAAGAAGGCTTCCATGCTCTTCGCCGGTTTGTGAAAACGGATCCGCAAGCCGTCAAAGAACAGCATCGCCAGAAACCAGAGCAGCATGAGCATGGAGATAATGCCCGTGTTCACAGCTGTCTGCAAAAACCAATTATGAGGCTTGTCGACCACAATATTGGAAGCACCGTACAAATTAATTTTACCAGCAATATCTTTTTGTGGGAAGTAGATAGCAAAAGTATCTGGCCCGTAGCCCAAAAAAATGGACTTGCCTAGAATCGGAAAGGTTCTGGACCATATCCAACCGCGGTTCGTGGCAAATCGTTCGTGTCCGTCAAAACCGATATGCGGTGCCGGTTCCACCTCGGACCAGGATGTATTGGGTTTGGGGATATAATGCATCACGCCATTTGTGCTGATAAACATAAAACTGTACTGGTACCAGGAGAGGGAAGATCCGTCTTTGGAAACTGTCATTCTATAGGCTATATAATGCGGATCCGTAAACTTGAGGCCACCGGAAGTTTCATCCGCCACCACGACCAGCGGGCTTTCGTTGGCATCAAAATACGTCAAGTTGCCGTCTGCCGATTTGTCCATCACCAATTGCAAGGTTTCTGTCTCGGTTTCAAAGGTGAAGCGGTTGTCTTTGAGCCTTACGGCCTTCACTTGCGGTGGTGTGGGCGGCACCCCTTCGGGAAGAACCAGACCCACAGGTTCTGTTACAGCCGTTTCTTCCGGCACCGGCACTTCCCCAAGGGCCAACTGCACCCGGCTCGGCAGCGTCTTCTGAAACTCCTGACGCACCAGATTGCCTGATGCCGCATTCATAAAGAGGAACATCCCAACCATGGATCCAACCAGAACCAGTGTGGGGATAGGGTTCCGGACCAGGCGCTTTGCCTGCAACAACAAAAACAACAGGGTTGCAACAACGCCACCCAGCAAACCGGCGCGGGACATACTGCCCAGCCATAGGGCGAAAATGCAAAGGGAAAAACCAACGCCGAAGAGCCAGCGCACCGGCTTTAAGGTTTGGACAATTTGTGTAAATGCGAAGAGGAAAGGGTTTTGGGTGCCATGAGACAAGTTATCGGGTGCACTAACCATCACTTTTCGATTTCCCGCATTGGTTTTAACCAAGGTTGTACCCACAGATTCTTTCACAAGCCTGCCCGCCTTATTGTCTTCCCACCAATACAACGTCAATGCCCAGGAAACGGGCAGGAGCAGGGAGGCGTATGAACCCAGGTAGTTCGGATTATAGACGGTTGTGTACATAATGTTTTTACCAAAATTGAAACTTAACTGGTCTTTGAAAATTTCAAAGGCTTTCGGCAGAATCAATCTTTTCCCAAAATCGGTCTGAAAAAAATCGTATCCCAAAAACTGCAGGACACCGATACCGGCAATCACAACAGATCCGCAAAAGACGGCCGTTAGCACAATCCTTACTGTTTTGACGCTTTTGGTGAGAGTAAATGCCGTATAAGCAAGGACGCCGTAGCATAAGAGGACCCACATACCCTCCGAGCGGTCCACAAAGCCGCCAAATGCAACCTGCGGGGCCTTAGAAGAGATGGCTGACAACAGTGCCAGCACTTCAAAGAAAATAAGTGGTATAAAGAGACGCGGCATTTCCAATGTTTTTTTGGTTAAGAGGTATTTCACTGTGTGCAAGCCAATCAAAATGACCATGACCACAATGAGGGCAACGGCTTTATACCAGTTAAAAAAATCGATGTGTTCTTCCGTACCGGTCCAGGCCTCCAGGCGCACCCCGCTGAGTGGATTGGCTTTGAGAAAAACAATGAGCGGAATAACGGCGCTTGCAAAAATCAAGACAAAAAGCAGGAGTCGGTCCACAAGGCGCACCCGTTCTGCCTGTACCGTGTCTATCACCGGAGCATCCGGGTCAATACGGCTGCGATAGGTTTTGTCCTGCCCGCTGATGTTGGTGTTTTTTCGCTTTGCTGATGTGCCACTGTTTTTGATCGGTTTGTTTTGTGCCATGCCAGGTCTCCTTCTATGCTGATAAGGTTTTCTGTTGTTTCATCATGCTTGATGGTTGCCTACCGCTGATGCACGACCAGGAATAAACCGGGCGTGCTTTTATTTCATCTGCTTGTTGGTTTCTATGTGAAGATTCTCCAGCATCCGCCTAGTGTACTGTCTGGTTCAAATTTAACATAATGACAGGTTCAGTAATTCATATTTCCAACTGTAATGAACGGTCATTACCTGTTTTTATTAAGCCATATATTAACTATATATCAACCAGACAGTACACTAGCCTTCGTGTTTCGCTGCTTCAGCAATGAAACCATACAGCAAAAGAGAGTGTGTGCTTTCATACATCATCGACCCCCTCGGCCGCTTCATGCCGAAAAACAGCGGTGACGGTGCGTAAGACAATTTGCAAATCTAGCCACAGGGACCAATCCCTTATATATGTAAGGTCGAACACCAGCTTATCTGCCGCCGAGGTGGCATAATTGCCATAGACCTGTGCCATACCCGTCAGTCCTGCACGCACACGATGGCGCAAGGCATAGCCCGGCATTTCTTTTTGAAACTGCGCAACAAAAACCGGCCGCTCCGGTCTGGGTCCGACCAGGCTCATATGGCCACAAAGGATATTAAACAACTGTGGCAGTTCATCCAGGCGGTATTTGCGTAAAAACCGACCAAACTTCGTAATGCGCGGGTCATTTTTTTTCGACAGCACCGGACCCGTCTTTTCTTCCGCTCCATGCACCATGGTCCGAAACTTCACGAGCTTAAAAATGCGCCCCCCTTGAGTTACCCTTTCCTGGGTAAAAAACAGCGGCCCTTTGTCTGCCAGCTTTATCAGAAGTACCACCGCCAGTATCAACGGGCTGGCAAGAACTGCTGCAAACAAAGCAAAAACAAAATCCAGCAAACGTTTCAGCACCTGCATTTCCTGCCGTGGCAACGTTTGTAACACTGTCATGACCGGTCTGTCACCAAACTGTGTTAAGCCGGCCCCGGCTAAGAGTACATCTTCCGGACTTGGCATATAGAGGAGGATTTTTCCTTCCTCGGCACACAGGCGTACAAAGGCCTGGCGCAGGACGGAGGAAACCTCCGGCATGAGCAAGATGCCATCATATGGGTTAGCGATCCCGTTGGTATTCAACTCATCAAGAAGTGTGCTTTCATTGCGATTCAAATCATCAAGAAGTGTGCTCCCGTTGCGATTCAACCCATCAAGAAGTGCGCTTTCGTTGGTATTCAACTCATCAAGAAGTGTGCTTTCATTGCGATTCGCATTGACTATGCAACGGCTCTCCAGAAACTTCTCCACTTTCAGTTGGCGGTTACCCAACACACTCTGTTCTATTTTTTGCTGCAAAGCAGGCCCCACCATTTTTTCACCCACCACCAGCAAGGAAAAAACCCCGCGGTGTTTTTTTCGCTGCATATGGCAGAGTCCATGCCATAAAAACAAAAGAACAAGTTGCAGCAATGGAGCCATCACAAGGACAAAACGCGGAAAGGCGAAACCGCGTAAAAAGAAGGCCATCGCAACCACCCCGACGGCCAGAAGGCCAACGGCTGCAGCCAGGTTCACGAAGGTTTCCCGCAAAGGCCTGTATTTATCTGAGTAGGAACCATAAACGGCCAGTAAAAAAAATCCGGCAATCGCCGCCAGTGGCAGAGTGTCCCTCAAAGCCGTGACATTGTGTTCCGGAATTTGGGTACCAAAAAGCCACAGCAGGCTAAGTGCGTAACCCGCAGCGATGAGGATCTGGTCCATCAAAATATCAAAAATTGCAGTGGCCCGCCATTTTGTTTTCAATTGTCCTCGCTTTCCCGATACGCTGCACAAACGTCTTCTGCCAATCCTTCCATTTTTATCCTTCCGTGCTCCAGCCAGATCACACGATCACAAATTTCCAGAATATCTGCCAGGGAATGCGACACGAACAGCACCGTGACCCCTTCCTGCATCAAACTGATCATGCGTGCTTTGCTCTTTTTTTGAAAAGATTCATCCCCAACTGAAAGAATCTCATCCACCAGCAAAATCTGTGGCTGCACCACGGTCGAAATGGCAAAAGCCAGACGAGTCACCATACCGGAAGAAAAGTTGCGCAAAGGCACATCCATAAATTCTTCGAGCTCTGAAAACTGAATCACTTCGTCCATTTTCTCTAAGATAAAGGCTTTCGTATAGCCCAAAATAGCGGCATTCAGCATCACGTTTTCACGCGCCGTCAGTTCAAAATCGAACCCGGCACCCAGTTCTATCATCGGTGCCAGAGAGCCTACCACCGAAACACTGCCTTTCGTTGGTTTGAGCACACCCGCAATCACTTTCATTAGTGTACTTTTGCCCGCACCATTGCGGCCAATCAAACCCACAACTTCTCCCGGATCCATGTGAAGCGAAACATCTTCGAGTGCTGTGAATGGGTCAAAGCGCAGTTTACCGCGCAAAAAAGCCACCGTCATTTCTTTGAGGCTCATAATGCGGTCGCGGCCCAGGTTAAAAGTCATGGTAACATTATCGATATGGATCATACTGGTTTGCTCCTTGGTGTTGTGCTTAAGCACCGCCTACACTTTTTTGTTCAATGTCCGCATCTGGTTTGCTCCCTGGTGTTGTGCTTAAGCACCGCCTACACTTTTTTGTTCAATGTCCGCATCTCGTTTGCATTACTGCTTATTCAGTCAGATTCAGCGGATCACCTGCCAATAGTGTTTCTTCGCTTCTTTTTAACATATTACCGCTTCTTCATAAACCACTGCATCATTATTCTTATTGTCTTTATCGCTACAGCGTGAGTTTGAAATACAAATTTTGGTGATACCGTATTTATTCTACGTAACAGCAAGTCAGAATTTCAGAAAATGCCGTGAAACTTGGTAAAACATTGAAGTCAAGCTGTAGAGTTATAAATATAGAATAAACTTGTCTTCCAGCTTATTAAAAATTGCGCGGCCGACAAAAAGCATCAGGAGTGCTGT
>JBBRWP010000209.1:0-5773 GCA_038249175.1 Acetivibrionales bacterium | reverse complement strand
TTGCTGACGGAAGAAAACCTCAACAGGTATATTTTCAGCACCGATTATCTGTCTGTCATTCGAAGGGATTTATATCTGCTGTACGATGTGGGTTGGGATGTGCCGGAGGGCGGTATGAACGATGGAACCAGTTGCGCCGGGAAAGGAAAGCTTGTCCGGTTGGGATGTGCCGGAGGGCGGTATGAACGCTGGATCCAGTTGCCCGGGAAAGTAAAGCTCGTCCGGTTGGGATGTGCCGGAGGGCAGTATGAACGCTGGAACCAGTTGCCCGGGAAAGGAAAGCTCGTCTTTTATATGTCTACTCAATAAATCTTTATTTTGTAAGGGTAAATCTTAATTTTTTCCGATATAAATCACTTTCGTCTTTTGATAGATTATGTGTAGCCATTAGCGTTTTAAGTTATCGCACTGGTCGATGCATTTGCTTGCATCACACTCAGTATTCTAAGGAGGAAAAAAGATGAAAAAAACAAGTCGAAAAGCAATCGCTCTACTGATGACCCTGTTGTTGTTAACAGCACTGGTTGGCTGTGGACAAGCTGCCACGCCCGTGGCATCATCGTCAGCGGCAGTAGAATCATCCGCTGCAGCTACACCGGAGGCAACTCCGGAAGCAACCCCTGAGGCAACGCCAGAGGCAACCCCGGAGGCTACACCTGTTGCGGTAGAACCTGTTACACTGAAGTTCCTGTACATTTGGCCAGAGCATCAGGTAGTGATGGAAAAATCCATCAAAGAGATTGAAAGCATGAATCCGGGCATTAAAGTTGACGTGAGTGTCACCCCATGGGATAAAGTCTGGGCGCAGCTGCAGACAGCGATTGCTTCCGGGGAAGCACCGGACGTATCTTTCATGTGGCCAGGGGCTATGGGCAGCTGGGTATCGTTAGATGCTGCCTTGGATTTGACCCCTTATATGGACAAAGATACGGCATGGAAGGACAGCTTCCTATCTGAAAATGTTCTTGTTCCTGGAATGGTCGGTGATAAACTCTATGCTGTGCCTTTTAGAGGGACGGCGACCTATATTGCTTATAACAAAAAAATGTTTGATGCTAATGGCTGGACAGAACCGAAAACTGTTGAAGATCTTGAAAAGACCATGGATGAAATGCTAGCCAAAAAAATAACGCCCTTTGCCATTGCCGGCAAACCGGACGGCTTTCAGTTGGGCAGCATCAATAATTACTTCCGTGATTACAACCTTTTAAACGCCGGTATATTAACAGATCCTCAGTATGTATTGGGTCGTAAAACGGATATTAAAGGTCCTAATGCTGAAGCATTCAAAAAGACCAGGGAATGGCTGGGCAAGGGTTATTTTGGAAGTTCTCCTTTGGCAATAGCCAGAGAAGAAGCACAATCGTCATTTTTCAATGAAAAAGGCGCAATGCTCATGTGCAACAACAATGAGCTGGTCGATCTGAGAAAACTGGCTGGCGATAAATTTACGTTAGGCTTCATCGCCTTTCCCGCACCGTCTAACGCAAAAGAATCGATGGTTCCAGGTGGCTTTGATGGCTTCTATGTCTATTCTAAAACCAAATATCCGGATCAGTCTATAGCGCTTTTAAAAGGGTTGACGAGTCCTTCTGTGCAATCGATGTGGGCAGCGGATGCATTGTCCGCCATGGTTGTTAAAGGGGTGACCTATACGGATGCAGATCTGGGTAAAATGGCTTCTCTGCTTTCTGCAGCAGGAAAATATACCGTAGCCCCGGATTACAATCAAGGTGATTTATCCACAAAAAACAATCAGGCCTTTGCCGATTTCCTGATGAAGAAAAGCATAACACCTGAAGCCCTTGAAGAAACATGGAATAAAAACACAGAAAGTGCCATAGCAGATGCTGTGGAATAAAAATTGTCACTTTGATGAGCTTTGCCCACCTTAACAAAATGCCGTGCCATCTGAGAGGATTGCGTATTGGTTTAAGTACAGTTTTACTTTCCGTACACGTGTGTAAGCAAACTGGTTTACACACGTGTACGCTGTTTTATAGGGAGGAAGCATATGCAGGTTCGTTCCATTCGAAACCAACGTAGAATACTGGGTGTAATTTTTTTATTGCCCTCTTTGCTAATGCTTTGTGTTTTTTTGTTTTACCCGGTTGTCAATAGCATCATCATGAGCTTAACAAACTGGTCAGGATTTACGTCAGATTATGAGTTTGTGGGGCTAAAGAATTATGTGCGTGTATTCACCAAAATGCCGGAGTATTGGTCAGCAATGCTTGTGAACCTCAAATTTGCAGTTATCAGCACATTGTTGCAAACCATAATGGGGTTTTTCCTCGCCTATTTTTTATATTGTTTACCCAGGAGGGCACAGGGGTTCTTTAAAGTCGCTATTTATTTGCCCGTCATTCTGCCCTCTGCGGTGGTTGCGGTGATGTGGACATTCATTTACACACCGGATTTTGGATTGTTGAACCAACTTTTGCGTGCGATAGGCTTACCGAATCTTGCACTGGGTTGGCTGGGTGACTATAAGACGGCACTGGCCAGTATTATAGTCACCAATACATGGCGCTATGTTGGATTTACTACAGTGCTGTATTATATTGCCATGCTGGATGTTTCAACGGAAGTGATTGAAGCAGCAATGATGGATGGGGCTACTCATAGAGCACGGCTTTTTAGTATATTTTTGCCGATAACACGTGGTACCACTGAATTGAATGTACTGTTATCCCTGATTGGCGGAATGAAGGCTTTTGACCTGTTTTATTTGATGACAGGAGGAGGACCGGGAACATCCACACAGGTTGTGGGGATGCTCATTTATCGAACAGCTTTCCAGGCATTTAAGTTTTCGCGTGCGTTAACCATGTCAATTCTGCTTTTCATCATTATTTTAGTACTGACAATTATCAGTAGGCGTGCCATGCGTGACAAAGAGGAGGGATAAGTGTGACAAATATCAAGTCCGACCCCAAAACGGTTTTGCAGCGAAAGAAAGAAAATAATTTTTCTTTATTCCCGTTTTTAAGTATGTGCATTATGGTCATTGTAGGCGTATCCGTATTATATCCCCTCTTTTTTGTACTGATGTCATCACTAAAAACAAATGCAGATGTTATTACGAGGCCATTTGCAATAACCATGCCGATTTTTCAAAACTATATTGAAGCATGGCAGTTGGGTCATGTGGGATCCTATTTTTTAAATAGCGTTTACGTTACAGTTATTACGGTGTTTGTACAGGTTGTTATGATTGTTATGGCGGGATATGCATTTGGAAAACTGAAACCACCCGGGTACAAAATCATATTTACAGCTTATCTTTCCGCCATGTTGTTGACGAGTGAAATGACAACTGTCCCAATATTTGTCATGATGAAGAAATTGGGCTTTTATGACACCAGAATAGGGCTCATTCTGCCATACATTGCCGGTGGTTTGGTGATAGGGACATATATTTGCACCAATTTTATCAAAGCCCTGCCGCCCTCCCTGGATGAGGCCGCCATTATTGACGGTGCAAGTGCAGTGGATATATTGCTAAAAATTGACATCCCGATGATAATGCCTGCGATTGCGACAATCGTCATTTTCAATTTCCAAGGCGTGTGGAGTGAGTTTTTTTGGGCCCTCATCATGCTTAAGAGCGACAGTATTAAAACATTACCGCTTGGGTTAATCAACTTTCAATCTCAGTACAGCAGTAATTATGGGGTGCTGTCTGCCGGGTTGACAATATTGACAATTCCTCTGATTTTAGTCTATATCAACGCATCCAATTATTTCATAAGAGGGCTGACAACTGGTGCTGTGAAGGGATAAACCAAAGGTGCATGCTGAAATAACCAAGCCATCTTGAAGAAGCCCAATACTTGCTTATTACAGCAGGGTATTGGGCTTCTTGTTTATAATGATTATTCTCATTTACTGATAAGGCTTGTAAATGTAGATGTTTTGAAGATAAACGCCTGGTGCGGTGTAACAATTAAAAATGTACCAACAGGCATGACGAATCCTTGCCCGTGCTTGTTATTTTCAATCAGAAAGTGAAAGTTTTAAACGTTACAACGGACTAGTATTTCCCCATCTCCAGCCCTTTATCAATGAAGTACCGGTAGTTCTCATAATCCACCGTTTTGGGTATGGAGTGGTCACTGTGCAGGGTGTATCCAAAGCCTTCTTTTACAAAAGGTATTTTAGATGCCAACTCTGCATCGATAATGGCGCGATCGTTGCTGTATAAGGCACGTACATCAATGCCGCCCATCAGAGACAAACGGTCGCCATAGTTTTTGTGTATGCGCAATAAGTCCATGCCTGCTTTCACCTCAATAACCTGCAGACAATCGATGCCGGCTTCAACCATGCCTGGCAGCAAGGGCTCTACAAAACCGCAGGAATGCATGATAACCGGCAGGTTTTGGCTCTTGGCATATTTTATGGTTTTGATATGGCCGGGTTGAATAATTTCTTTGTACATGTTCGGTGAAAAGAAAGGCCGTTCTTTAAAGCCCATATCTTCATAGTACCAGATGCCATCTGGTTTTCCTTCTTCAGCAAAAAGCATTTCCTGCATTTCAACGGTGACACGGCTATAGGTGTCCACCATGTCTTCTATCCATTCCGGATCCAGCGCCATGCCGATGAGCATGTATTCATGACCGCAAACCGGGTGCATCAATTCAAATACATTCACGCCGCTCCACATGAAAAATTGATTGTTATCGGCAGCTTGTTTTTTGGCAGCACGATACCCTTCAAAATTGATGCGTCGTCTCTCGGCCTGAATCAGGGGCTTTAAGTTTTCCCAACCTTCGCGGTCTTTCACGGTAAAATCAACGTGCTCCGGTGTCGTGTCATGGAGGCGATGTCGACGCAAAATGGCGCCGTTTCCGTCTTTGGTCAGGACGGTCGATTCGGTTTGTTCCAGAATTTCCGGAACGTAATCCAAATCGGCAACAAGGTTGAAAGACCAATTCGTTGCCATGTCAAAGCCAAAGTGCAGGCCAAAATCTTCGTCCGGTTTCAGATGTCCCTGCGCAAGCCATTCATTGTGGGTATCATTCCAAAAGTGTTCAAATAGTGCAATCCTGTCAATGGGTTTTCTCTGTAACATACGGCTCGTGCGTTCAATGCCTGTCATCATTGTTATAACCATCCCTTTCAAGGCACAAAAAATCATGAAAGACATTTCTTTCAGATTTGTACCCCATGCGTCCTTGTCGAGTTTGCACAAAACTTGCTGAAGATGCTGCGCATTTTCAGTTTGTACCCCATGCATCCTCTGTGAGTTTGCACAAAACTTGCTGAAGATGCTGCGCATTTTCAGATTTGTTTCCTCCTGTGCAATACTGTAAAAACAGCATAACAAATCTTTGCAGCGATGCAAAGAGAATATTTTGTTGAGTCTATAAAAATCTTGTGCATATTTACAAAAGGCAGTTTGAACAGCAGCAGCGTTTGTCAAAGATCACTTGCGAAAGAATTACCATAATCCTGTTGGCATAAGTTCCGACCGTAGTCAGACACTTTTTCACAGACTTTCTACGGCATTACTTCACGAGAAACTGTCAGGACGATGTTATGAGTCAAAGGTTCTTGTGATGTTCACCGAATAATTGCATGAAAAGAAGAAAAATATCATACAAATGCAAAACGTTTTTTCCTGTATAATAAGTCCATACCATTGGGTACAATTGTGAATTGGGAGCAGCTATGACAAAGCCACCACATGAAATCTACCATCAGAAGCAACAGGAATTGCACCGCGACCTGAACCTGATTATTTTGGCCGTTACCTTTGGTATGG
>JBBRWP010000208.1:0-5799 GCA_038249175.1 Acetivibrionales bacterium | reverse complement strand
CCAGATCAAGTCACGGATGCGGCCCTCACCAAAAACTGTTGTAAATATAGAAAAATCTTCTATCATCATGGGGATGATGTCCGGTTGTTTCGCCTTTGCTGCAACCAGGTAGTTGTAAACCTGGTCGAGAGTTTTTAACTCTGGACGTCCAGCGGCGTCGTACATTTTTTTGTCTACCACGAAACCATGATTCCCGAGCGGGTATTTTTCGTTGGTATACCATGCAGGCATGCCGTACCATTTTTGGTCGATACTGGATCGCAAGGCGTTGACAAGTTTCTTATCGCCATATTTCGGGAAATAAGGGTATTTTCCATAGTAGTCGTCCAGTGGTACGAGGATGCCTTGTTTGGCAAGGGCTTCCAGCTCTGAACCACGGTCCAGGGTTATGGCATCAGGAAGCTCTCCGGAGGCAATCATTGTAGACAGCTTTGCTTGTGCACTGCCGCCAGACTCTATCCATTCAATTGAGACGTTTTTATTCTCATCCATCCATTGGGAAATGACATCTTCTCCCCATGGAGACAAGCCTGTTGCCCAGTCATAATGAACATACCACGAGAAATGAAGTTTCTCTTTTGTTACAACCGGCGGTGCTTCACTTGCTACTGTACTTTCTGTCGCGGCAGATACAGAAGATTCAGCGGCAGGGGCTGCAGTTGAGGATGATGTTGGTGTCGCTACAGTACCGCAGGCGGAAACCAGCATAGAGAAACAGAGTATTAGAATCAGAAAACGGGCAACTTGAGAAGCGCTTTTGTTCATAATCGGTCCTCCTTCAAAAATCATAAGGTATTTGGCCCATTGAACCAACGAACGAAATGTGAATTGTTTTATCATGGAGCACCAGTTTTGCCTGTATACCGACAAGTGGTGCCAATCATGTGCAGAATGCGCCGAATGAACGGCATCTTTCAACCTGAGTCTGTATGCTTATCAAAAAAGCCTTAATTTGTAAGTATGCTGTCCTTCTTCAACCTTTGACTGAACCAAGCATAACGCCTTTGACAAAATACTTTTGCAAAAAAGGGTAAAGCAGAATGATCGGTGCTGATATAAAAACCATGTTTGTGACAATAATAGAACGCGTCGTGATATTTGACAGCTGTTGTATGGCACCGGCAGCATTTGTCTTTTTCTGAAGTTCCTCAATGGCTGTCGTTTGGTTAATGATTGAGTTCAATATGGATTGTAATGGCATCAGATCCTGACGTTTGTTGATGAACAGCATGGCACTAAACCATTCGTTCCAAAGTCCCACAGCCGAAAATAGAGACAAAGCCGCGTATGCCGGCAGTGAAACAGGCATGATGATACGAAAAAATATGGTAATGTAGTTCGCACCGTCAATGCGGGCAGATTCTTCCAAAGATTCCGGGATGTCAGAAAAAAAGGATTTGAAGACCAGCATGTTCCATATACTCAGGAGTCCCGGAAGCACCAGAACCCAGAAATTATCGATCAAATGTAACGATCGTATTAAAAGATAATAGGGAATGAGTCCGCCGCCAAAATACATGGTGATGATGCAGAGCACCGTATAGAATTTTCCGAGAAAAAGATCCTTTTTAGACAGTGAGAATGCCATCATTGATGTAATCAGGATAGAAAGAGCAGTGCCGATGACAGTTCGTGCAACGGTGACAACAAAGGAATCCAGGAGGCGGGTATTGCTAAGGATGGCTTTGTAATTGTCCAGTGTCCATTTTCTGGGTAGGAAATATATACCGCCGCGCATCGCATCTTTGCCATCATTCAACGACAAAATCAAAGACTGGTACATCGGGTAAAGACAGGCAAACGCAAAGAGTGCCAGCAATAAAACATTGACTACATCAAATATTCGTTCCGGGATGGGTTTACGATAGTGGATCATCTCATGCATTTCCTTTCTTACCAGAGTGTTGACCGCCCAAGGCGACCGGCGGTGAAGTTGGCGGTGGTTAACAGAATGGCATTGGCGATACCCTTAAACAAGCCTGCGGCTGTTCCATAGGAATAACGACGGTTCATAATGCCCTCGCGGAAAACATAAATGTCAATCGTGTTGGCCACGTCTGTGAGGGAGTAATTGCGCATGTTATTGGTTAATAAAAAGATGTCATCGAAGCCGGCGTTGAGTATGTTACCGATGGAAAGGATGAGCAGGATAACAATAACGCCTTGAATCGCTGGAATCGTGATTGCAAATATTTTACGGAATCTTCCTGCACCATCGATATCAGCCGCTTCATACAGACTTGGATCAACGTTGGAGATGGCTGCCAGGTAGATAATGGCACCAAATCCGGCCCCTTTCCAGATGCCAGTCAGGATGAGAATTGTCCAGAAATATTCTGGCTGCAACATAAAGTCAACCGGTCCATCGAATATATTCAAGGCTACCAGCACAGCATTCACGAGGCCGTCTCTGCTGAGGAGCATGAAGACAAAACCGGCAGCAACAACCCAGGAGATAAAATTAGGCATATAAGTAATGGTTTGTACCGCCTTTTTGAAATACCTGGAATGCACTTCGTTAAGCATGAGAGCCAAAAGGATGGGCACAGGAAAGCCGAGTGCAAATTTAAGCAGGCTGAGGGCGATGGTATTGAACATCACTTTTGGAAATTCGATGGCACCAAATAACATTTGAAAATGTTTAAAGCCGACCCAGGGCGCATCTCCAAGACCTTTGTAAATACTATAGTCTCTGAAAGAGAGAGAGATACCCCACATGGGACCATAAGAGAAAACCAACAGCACCAGCAGTGCTGGCAGTACCATCAGCTGCAGATCCCATTGCCGCAGGAGGCGGGATCTTTTTGCATAGGGCTTTGTGCTTTTGTGCAGAAGGGATGTACGAGACATCTTTGTTACTGCTTGATTTGTTATACGGGCCATGCCGACCTTCCTTTGCAGAGAGATTTGAACTGTCTCCATTATAGAAAGCCGCGCAATAACGAACAATACCACTTAGCAATGAAATCATGCCGGAAAACAATGTTCTTGTCGCATTGTATTAGTCAGAGGGTTTACCTTGAGTGAACAGCATTAGTTTTTGAAGGGCAAAAGCCTTAAGCCTCAGAAGAAGATTTTTGATAAATACCCAGCAGAAAATCGATGGGTGTCTCCAGTGCCTGACAGACATTGAGTCTGGCGATACCTTCTTTTGGTGATTTCCAAAAATAGGGTGTCATGGCCAGCAAATCCTGTATGGTTTCGTTGCCTGCCATTTTCAGAGTTCCGCTGGCACGCAGGGTACCCACTTGTTTAAAAGAAGGAAAGGCAGGAAAGCCTTCGTCGTTTTCATAAGGTTCTTCGTATAAAATGCTTTTCAGCCCCCATAGATGCGATTTTCCGGGAATGGCAGTGATTAAAGTACCATCTTTTTTCAGAATGCGGGCGAACGCATCATTAGAAGATGGTGCGAAAATGTTCACCACACAGTCGACAGAATTTGGCAGAATGGGCAGGTGGTATAAGGAAGCGACAATCCAGGAGATGTCATGGCTTTTTGCAGACGCGGCAACGATGGCATTTTTGGAGATATCTATCCCGATAATATTTGTGTGTGGGGGCAGTCCCTTTTCCAGACCAGACGTAAACGTACCCTCGCCACAACCGGCATCCACCAGCGTTTTGACAGGAACATCGATGGTGGAAAATGCGTGCAGCAGTTCTTTTTGCAGGACATCATAGGCACCGCTTTGTAAAAACCGTTTTCTGGCGGATACCATTTCTTTGCTGTCGCCGGGATTCAGACTGTTTTTAACGGCATCCGTCAAAAAATTGACATAACCTTTGGCGGCCAAATCAAAACTATGGCCATTTAAGCAACGTAAAGTTTTTTGATTCTGCACCATGGGCTGTTCACAAACCGGACATGCCAGACAGGCTGTTTGCATAAAGGTTCTCCTTTTTATAAAGGCATTCGTTTACTGCGATTGTATATTGGCTTTAAGCGTACCGTATTGCAGCTTTTTCGTCCAGCAATGGTAACAAAAGAATGCAAAAATTTATGTAAAAATGTTAGTATTGAAAAAATCATGGATTTGTATATAATATATATAAAACCGGTTTCATAAATTGTTTTTTTCGAGATCTTACATTTAGAATTATAAATGATTACAGTGAAATAACTCGAAAATGATTCAATTTGATACCAAATCGCGGCGCACAGACCGCGATATTGGACTGAAATTGGTCATTTTCACTCAATTTCAGTCCTTCGGAACCGAAATTAGAGTTCTTACACCGGAATCATAAATATTCTTTATACAACTACTGTAATATTGTGGTTCCTCTACACTTTATATTATGTTTTGCATTGCATGAAATGTGTTTGGAAGGGTTATCCTATGCAGAAAGACAAAAATAAGAATAAGACACCGACCATTTATGATATCTCCAGGGTTGCCGGGGTTTCTCCGGGAACAGTTTCGCGCACTTTAAACAACATAGGCTACATCAAGAATGAGACCAGAGAAAAAATTGAAACAGTGATGAAGGATCTGAAGTACATTCCAAACCGGGCGGCGAGGAGTTTGAAGACAAAAAAAACCGGGCTCATCATGCTGGCCATCCCGGACACGGACAACCCTTTTTATGTGGATATGATCAAAGCAGTGCAGGATGTAGTGAAACACCATGGATACTCGATGATCCTCTACTATACAGAAGGTAAAAAAGAAGATGAAATTCACGTGTTGAAGATGCTGCATGAACGATACGCTGATGGATTAATCCTTGTTAATTTCAGCTTTACGAAGGATCATTTGAAGGAAATCGACAGAATCTTGTGTCCGCTTGTTTTGAGTAGCATATGCGTGTCAAAAATCGGCGGCAGGGAAGAGGATAAATTTGATTATGTCGGTGTGGACACTAAAAAAGGTATATACCTGGCAACCAGGCATCTGGTAAAGCAGGGCCATTCTGTTATTGGATACATTGGAGGATATCAGGAGCTTGAAGCTTTTCAGGAGCGTTTTGACGGGTATCGAAGCGCTTTGATTGACAGTGGTTTAACGGTTCGTGATGATCTGATATTTTGGAAGGACTATCACGAAAGCACAGGCTATGAAGCCGCGAAATATCTACTTTCCCTGAATCCGAGGCCGACTGCAGTATGTGCAGCGAATGACATGCTGGCAATGGGTGCTTTGCGCGCTTTTGAAGAAAACAGCGTCAGGGTTCCTGAAGACATATCACTGGTGGGTATGGATAACATTGATGCTGTAAAACGTTTAAAGCCTAAGATTAGCACGGTCTGCATTGCCCAGGCGGAAATTGGAAGAATAGCAGCGGAACTCGTTTTTAAGCGACTAAACGGAGAGGAGGGGCAGTCCAGAAAAATTATTCTTGAACCCAGACTGATTGTACAGGAAAGCAGCACTCATTTACTTGTCAATTGACTTTTTTCGAGTCTGTTAGATTTTTGAGTCTGTTAGATTTTTTGAGTTCATTAGATTTTTTGGTGAGTTATTTTTCAAGCCAGTCCTTTTTCAAGTCAGTTCGTTTATCGAGTCAGTATATTTTTCAAGCCAGTCCTTTTTCAAGTCAGTTCGCTTATCGAGTCAGTTTGTTTTTCAAGCCAGTCCTTTTTTAAGTGAGTTTGTTTTTCAAGTGAGTTCGTTTATCGAGTCAGATTTTTATTCGAGTCAACCAACATTTTCAATGCAATTATTATTTAAGTTTTATGAAACCGGTTTCACATGTGTCGACTACCTCCTCAAACCGGTTACATAAGGAAGGTTCTGTAAAGCAATTGATAAAACACTCCGCTACTTCTCGCGGAAAGATGCCACAAGCACCGGTGAT
>JBBRWP010000207.1:0-5817 GCA_038249175.1 Acetivibrionales bacterium | reverse complement strand
GATTATGCTCTTAACCAACCAGATGCAGAATGCACAGTTAAAAAGCTTTGCGGATGTTATTGATACCTATGTTTACCGTGTTGGTATTCGAGATACCCGGTTCTCCTATGCTGCCGCTGCCGGACTCTTTAAGGCAGTCATTAACTTTGGATTATTGCTCGGTGCAAATAAATTGGCCGCCCGTTATGGACAAGAAGCCTTTTAAACAATTTTTTGCAGTACGAACCAGAGCATTTCTACAAATGCCTGTGGTGCACGAATTGTATTGTAAGGTATAAACAAAACCCAATATTATGGAGGTTGACATGATCGGTAAAAAATCCACAGCGGACCGTGTTTTTGATATCATCAACATATGCATTCTTTTGCTGGTGGTGGTGGTTACGTTATATCCATTTATCAACTCCACTGCCATTTCGCTCAACGATGCGGACGATACGACGCGAGGCGGTATTACTTTTTTCCCGCGTGTGCCCACTTTACGCAATTATGAACTCATCTTTACGAATCCAAAAATCTACAATGCTTATTTTATAACCATTTCACGTACGGTTGTTGGTACAATCAGTGCTTTATTTTTCACATCGATGCTCGCGTTTGGCATGGCCCACTCGAATCTTAAAGGAAGACGCTTTTATACGATTCTTTGCATTGTTCCTATGTATTTTGGCGGCGGACTCATTCCTTTTTACTTCTTAATTCGTGCCCTTGGCATGATGAATACCTTTTGGGTCTACATTATTCCCGGCCTGGTTGGCATTTGGAACATGATTTTAATGCGCACTTATTTTCAAGGTATTCCACTGGCATTGGAAGAATCCGCACGCATTGATGGAGCCAACTATTTAACGGTTTTTTGGAAGATTATCCTGCCAATTTCATCGCCGATTATTGCAACCATAGCATTGTTCATTGGCGTAGGCCAGTGGAATGCCTGGTTTGATGCAGCTATGTTTGTCACAAAACAACCTTTGAAGCCCATGCAAACCATTTTGTTGTCTATTATTTCAGAGGCGAAATTTGCTGAATCTATGGCAGCGACAGCAGCCGGTGGACATGTGGATATGGGCAATATCGGACGTGGCATCAAGGTGAATGTGCGGTCCATTACCATGGCAACCATGCTCGTCACCATTATCCCTATTATTTTGACTTACCCCTTCCTGCAGCGCTACTTTGTCAAAGGCATTATGATTGGTTCTTTAAAAGGTTAATGCTAGTGTACTGTCTGGTTGATATATAGTTAAAATATGGCTTAATAAAGACCGGTAATGATCATTCATAATAGGTGGAAATATGAATTACTGATACTCTAATTATTTTAAATTTGAACCAGACAGTACACTAGTTGCTCTTTTGAACAGGTATCACGTTCCTGCAAATGCCGCTTGAGAGTATTTTAAAAAACAAAACAGATATTAGGTGCTTTCAAGCACGCCCGGTCTTTGGCAAAGACAATATTCTGTGAAAACAGCATAACAATTGCTGTTCATTCATATAAAAATGGAGGTAGAAAGAAATGAAAAGAACCAAAATTCTCTCCCTGTTGCTGGCCGTTCTGATGATCGTCAGCATTCTGGCTTCCTGTGGCACTGCTACACCAGCAGCGTCAACAGAACCGGCCGCTTCTTCCGTTGCAGCTTCTACAGAAGCTTCTACTGATGCAGCAGCAGAACCATCTACTGTAGCAGCGTTGGAACCCTACACATTTACTCACTACTTTAACTATGACTGGTGGGGCCTGAAACCTTGGGGCGTTGATGGCGTATCCAAGTACTATCAGGAAAAGTATAACATCACCGTTGAATTCTCAAAACCAGATGCAGACCCGCAAGCAAAGCTGAATGTTATGATTTCTGCAGGCGATATGCCCGATTCCATTATGATGGACCGTGGTGTTGACAACCGTAAATTGGCTGAACTCGGTTTGTTGGTAGATTTACAGCCCTTTATGGACAAAAATCCTAACCTGACTGAAAACATTGCAGAAAAAACCCGTGAACAGCTGAAAATTGATGGAAAACTATATGCCATTCCGAACTGGGCCCGTATTGGTCCTACCGGTGGTAATGATGCATGGGTATACAACCAACGTTTATACAATGCAGCCGGCGCACCGAAACTGGATACATTTGAACAGTTGCATGATTATGCCTTGAAAATTAAAAACGACGTGCCTAAAAACAACGAAGGTCTTTCCACCTACCCTGTGATGTTTGATTTTACACCCGATGCGAACAAAGTGGGTCTTGCATTCTTCCGTTCTTTCGGTGGTGTGCTAAATGGATGGTATTCTGTACAAAACGGCGACTATAAACTGGCCTTCCGTGATGCAACCTTTAAAGCAGCTACAATGGAAGCCAACAAATGGTGGCGTGAAGGCCTCTTCTCTGAGACCCAGTTCACAGACACAGGCGACCAGATTCTTGAGAAAATTGTTGCCGGACGTACAGCCCTTATGTATTACGATCAATCCAAAAACGAATCCAACAAGTTCCGCTCCATTTTGAAAGACAGCTTCCCGGACGACTCTTATGAAATGGTTGCTCCTTATCCGTACCCACCGGCCAACGGCCTGACGACATCCAAAATTTATCCGGACTACAAAGAAACCATCGGCTGGAATGTTACCTGTATCACAACTTCTGCCAAAGAACCCCAACGCATCTTTGATTTGTGGACAGACTTCCTGACCTTGGAAGGCTCCATTATCATGATGTACGGACCGAAGGGCATGAACTGGGATACCTTGGATGCTAACGGCTTACCTGTTATGAAAAAAGCGGAGTCTGAACTTTCTGTTGAAGAAATCGACGCTTTGGGTGCATGGTTCTGGGCAATTCCCGGACAATCCGACCACGTTGACTTAACTAAATTTGCTGTTAATGCTGCTTTGCCAGCAGAAAAGCAGAATTGGGTTATCAACAACCAGGCCAATGTTCTTACCCCCATTATGTTTGTCAGTGATGAATTTATCGGCATTGGTGATTCAGTTGATCCGAAAACAGACGAAGGCATTGCACGCACTCTCTGTGAAGACTTTATCAAAGCAGAGTACCCCAAAGTTATCATGGCTAAAACACCGGAAGATGCTGAAAAAATATATCAAGGAATCCTTGATTTCTGTGATAAAAATGGCATGCCCAGTGTAGAAGCTAAATACACCGAGAAATACAAAGCGAATGTTGCTCTTGTTGGCACAGCAATGACAAGGTAATTGTCATCGCGAGATCCAAAAAACTAGACGATGTTTTTGAGAGGGGCTGCATCCAAGTGTGCAGCTCCTTTTCTATATACATTGCAGGGCGAATCTTTTTTCTCCTGTGTTCTGAAGGGTAGTCAAAGCGAATTATTTCGGTGTGATTCCCTTATTCTTTCACTCAGGAAACATTCTTCATTGTGAATCAACTGTGGTATACACTTTTTTTTATATTCCAGTGAATTCACATTGTAGGAAATGGATTCAACTGATAAGATAAGAAAAAGATTTATACTCCATGCATCCGCCATCGCGTTCACACAAAACCTGCTGAAAATGCTGCGTGTTTTCAGATTATACTCCATGCATCCGCCATCGCGTTCACACAAAACCTGCTGAAAATGCTGCGTGTTTTCAGATTATACCCCATGCATCCTCGGTGAGTTCACACAAAACCTGCTGAAAATGCTGCGTGTTTTCAGATTATTCACAATATGCAAAACAGGGAGGTTCTTATGCGATACAAAGACAGTACGCTTTCATACGGTGACAGGACTGCCGATCTACTATCCCATATGACACTGGAAGAAAAAATAGCCCAAGTCAGTTCTGCCAGAATGGGAGATTTTATTCAAAATCCGAACACGATGCAGTTCACCCCGGACTTAGCCAAAGAAAAAATGCCCAACAGTGTAGGCTATATTGGTCGTGTTGGTGGTGCATCTGACTTGAAACCCCTTGAAATTGCACAATTGACGAACCGCATTCAAAAACACTGTATGGAAGAAACACGCCTGGGTATCCCTGTTTTGTTTATGACAGAGGGGACATCCGGGGTATTGAGTCGGGACCATACACTCTTTCCTATGAATATTTCAGCAGGAGCAATGTTCAACGATGAACTGGTGGGAGATATGGCCGATGCCATGCGCGAAGAAATGATGGCGACCGGTGAACGATGGGTCCTGGCACCGGTGGTCGACGTGATTCGTGACCATCGTTATGGCCGCTATGAAGAATCTTTTGGCGAAGATGTGTACCTTGCTGCACAAAATGGCATCGCTTATACCAAAGGCGTGCAGGGAAACCTGAGAAATGGTGCGGCAGCAACTTTGAAACACTTTGTGGCGCAGGGAATCAGCGATGGCGGCCGAAATACAGGGCCGATTCACTTGGGAGACAGGGAGTTATTCGACCAGTATGCCGTTCCCTTTGAAGCGGTCATACAGGAAGCGAATCCCGCAAGCATTATGGCAGCCTACCATGAATTGGATGGCATGCCTTGCCACATATCCGTAAAACTGTTAAAAGATCTCTTGCGGAAACGACTTGGCTTTCAAGGCCTGACTGTTTCGGATGGCAACGGGGTGCAACTGGTCAAGACCTTCCACGATTACTGCGAAACCTTGGAAGAGACTGCGAGCCTGACCATCAACGCCGGTATTGACTGTGAGCTGGACTATATATGGCGGGAACACCTCAAAGGCCAATACCTGGCAGAAAAAGTTGATTTGGCAACAATTGACGTAGCGGTGGCCGGGATGCTTTCACTTAAGTTTCAAATGGGTTTGTTTGATGAACCTTATGTGGA
The DNA here is from genome assembly GCA_038249175.1 of Acetivibrionales bacterium. Taxonomy (GTDB): domain Bacteria; phylum Bacillota; class Clostridia; order DSM-8532; family DSM-8532; genus JAEWSN01. The sequence continues at coordinate 1,027 of JBBRWP010000207.1, read as the reverse complement.
TGAATCGGTCGTTGAAAGTATCGTCGGTTCTGCTGCACATATTGCGGTTTCAGCACAAATGGCCAAAGAAAGCATGACGTTGTTGAAAAACGAGCAGAACATTCTGCCTTTGCGAGTGGGACAGCTCCATAAAATAGCTGTTGTCGGTCCCCTGGCGCACAACAAGGATTTTGCTTATGGTGATTACTCCTATCCAACCCACATAGAGGCTATGTTCGAGCAAAATGAAGCGCTGTCAGAAGATGAGGCCATTGCAAGGACACTCTTTTTCAAGAAAAAAGAAACCACCTATGCAGACTTGTATCACCCGACAAAAACAGTGCTGGAAGGGATACAGGACTATGTTGCGGATACTGCGCCGCATATCGAAATTTCCTATGCGGCGGGTCTGAAAGATACCACCAACTATAACAAGGACAAAAACTTCCAAAACTTTGCATCGGTTCATGCAGCATGTAAAGGGGCGGATGTCATTATTGCCGTTTGCGGCGACACCTCCGGCATGGGCTTTGAAAATGACTCCGGAGAATCAGTCGACCGTGTGACGATAGACCTGCCGGGCGATCAACGACTTCTTTTGGCGGAACTAAAAAAGACTGGCCTTCCTGTGGTGCTGGTCCTGGCCAATGGACGCCCGCTGGAGCTATCCTATGAAGCGGAATACATGCAGGCGATTCTTGAAGCATGGAAACCGGGGTTTTGTGGTGCAGAGGCGATTGCGAATGTATTGTTTGGCAAAGCCTGTCCTGGCGGACGACTGCCGGTATCTATCCCGAAGGCGCTTGGTCAGTTACCAATCTATTACAGCCAGAGACTGACCGGTAAAAAACAATTCTGGCACCAAACCTATTTAGAAATGGATTTGAAGCCCCTGTATCCTTTTGGATTTGGACTTTCCTACACGACATTTGTCTACAGTGATATAAAAATGATGCAAGGTGAAGATGCCATCCATGTTGCTATGACTCTTACAAACACCGGGACATGCGCCGGGGACGAAGTGGTGCAGATTTATGCCAGAAAACGT
>JBBRWP010000206.1:0-5853 GCA_038249175.1 Acetivibrionales bacterium | reverse complement strand
CTCGGAAAGCTTATGCCTGTACATGTGATCCTCAGCCTCTTTGAAAACCTGCGTCATATCCTGTGACATCGTTTGCTTGACAGCAAATCCAAAGGCTGCCGAAATGACAGCGTTGTCACTTTTCAATTTAGAAATTGCTGATTTGTGCAAGCACAGATATTATATTCTTATTCTTAAGGTATTTCTACGTGTTTTCTTTGCAGAATCCTTCCAATAAGCACAAGAAGACTATTTATGATTCTACCGTACGAACCCGAAAATGATCCAGATTGCCGTTATGAGAAGGTCACTGACTATGTTCTTTCCGCTGTGTCTGTACCTTAAGATCCCTAGTCTTGCCGTTGTGAGAAGGTCACTGGCGAAGTCACTTCTCATTCTTGCTTGACGATGTAGAGTCAATTCGATACGATGGTACAAAATACTGACGACGACCATCCATAAAATTTTCAAGAAAGACGCAGGTGAACCGCGCTATGCACAACCATTCAGGACCAGAAACCTTTCTTGGCATCGATATTGGCACCTCCAGTGTGAAGGCTGTCTTGTTCAAGCGTGATGGTTCTATCGTGACAATGGGTTCCGGATCGTACCCGTTGCTGCCGGGTCCTGAAGGTCGTGCGGAATTGGATCCTGATGCCGTGATAGATGCCGTTGTAAAAGCGGTCAGCACCTGTATCGGTCAGGCAAACGAGCATTCTGTGTCCATTGATGCTATCGGCCAGTCAAACGAACACTCTGTGTCCATTGCTGCTACCGGTCAGGCAAAACATTCTACATCCATTGCCGCTACCGGCCAGGCAAAACATTCTACATCCATTGCCGCTACCGGCCAGTCAAACGAACACTCTGTGTCCATTGCTGCTATCGGTCAGGCAAAACATTCTACATCCATTGCCGCTATCGGCCTCTCCTGCGCGCATCACAGCTTAATGGCCGTGGATGGAAAAGGAAAGCCGCTGACCCGCCTAATGACATGGGCGGATAATAGGGCAAGCACCGAGGCAGCGGAAATGGAACGGCTTCCGGAAGTTGACGCCTATTATCACCTGACCGGCTGCCGGGTTCAGCACCCCATGTATCCTTTGGCAAAAATGCTTTGGCTGAAAAAAAACGAGGCAGACATTTTTCAAAAAGCGGCCAAATTCGTTTCCATCAAAGAATACCTGCTGTTTCAATTATATGGCGTGTGGGTGGTGGATGACACCATTGCGTCAACACAGGGCTTTTATGATATTCATCGTCATTGCTGGGATGCAAACCTGGTCGAAAACCTTATCGGCATTTCGCAGCAACGTCTTTCCGAAGTGGTGCCGTGCACGCATACGCTTACCGGCATGCATGCAGATTGGGCGAACCGCCTCGGTCTGCCCCGGGAACTACCGCTGATTATCGGATCGGGCGATGGCATTATGGCGAACCTTGGCAGCGGCGTTCTGGACCGCTCCGTATTTTCTTCCACGATCGGCACCAGCGGTGCCATTCGTACCACCGTTGACGCCCCTTTGACCGACCCGAACGGAAGCACCTGGTGCTACGCGTTCACACGGAAACAATGGGTGGCCGGGGGTGCCATCAACAACGGTGGCGTTGCCCTCTCCTGGCTGAAACGCGAGTTCGGAACCCAGTATCAGGAACAGGTGCCAGAGGGCAGATTTCTGTCAGAAACCATGGATGCCCTGGCCGCAACGGTGCCACTTGGCAGCGAAGGCCTTGTGTTTCTACCGTACCTGCTCGGCGAGCGCGGACCGGACTGGAATGCACAGGCACGCGGCATGATAGCCGGGCTGGATTTCAGTCATTCACGCAACCATATTGTACGCGCTATGATGGAAGGCGTGATGTACCGGATGTCCACTATTGACGATGCGCTTTCTTCTCTGGTGGGTGGCGGTGGCGTTTTGCGCGCCAGTGGCGGGTATGGCCACTCCGATTTCTGGCTGCAAATGCAGGCAGATATGTTTGGCCGGGAAGTACAGGTTTCGGATGTGTCCGAAGCCAGTGCCTTGGGAGCCGCTTATCTGGCCATGTATGCAGTAGGTGCAGTGCCCAACTTAACAGACGGACTGCCCGCCATGCAGCCCACTCGGGTTTTTCAGCCAAATTCGGTAAACGTTGCTCTTTATAAAGGTTGGAAAAGCAGGGCTGCGAAACTTTATGCGGCACTGAAGGATTTTTGATGAAACTGTTTTATTTCTTGTTCTGAATCAACACCATGTTTTTTATATATGGCGTTAGAAGTTTTGTGTGAACGCGAAGAGGATGTCTACGTGAAGTTGGAACCGCCATTGAATATGTGTTGCTCATTCAGCAAATCTTTGCGTAAAAGCAATGCCTGTCCATTGTAATCTGATGTTAAGACCAAATAGGGTACAAACGATGAATTCTCCATTATATAAACGGTATAACCAGCTTTTTCATTCACATCAAATGCAATATCCTTTAAAGATTGATCATTTTTGAGTTGTTGGTTTTCATGCTTTCACATCCTGAAAAAATAATCGTACAACTCATCAAAACAATCATCACACAAAGGCAATGGCAACTCTTGATCTTCATTCATTTCCCCCTTAAAAATTGATAAGAGCCAAAAAGATAATCCATTATTTAAATACATCCAAATCGGACAATCGTGAACCTCTGACATCTAAATCACTCTGTCCCAAGACACCGACATCTAAATTGCTCTATCACAATGTTCGAGAGGACGCCCACCTCAAAAGCCAGTTTTCTTGATCGCGACGATATGCCTGTATATAACGATGGACAACCCGTCCCGACATTTAGCGGTAAACGCATCAAGCGCGGTATGTACAAAGCCAAAGACGGCACCCTCATCAATGCCGATGTAAACGGCGCATGCAATATCATACGAAAAGTATTCCAAAACGCTTTTGACGGCGGGACGGATAGCGGCGTTGTGAAGACGCCCAAGTCGTTACTCGTCGCCTGATTTCAGGTGGAAACGCAAGTACGATACGACCGAATGAAGCCGCTTCCTCTTAGCCATCAGGCGCAGGTGGCGGTTCCGACTTCACACACCTAAATACTGCTTACATGGATATGTTTCCAAGTAATGTTGTTTTTGTGTGCCGATAAATTAGACACACGTCCCCATGACACACGTCCAAGACGCTGTCATCTAAATTGTTATGTACGCTTAAATACTACTTACATGGATATGTTCTAATTAACGTTATTTTTATGTGCCGATAAACACGTCCCCATGACACATGACGTCCCCATGACACACGCGTTCCCATGACACACGTTCACCAAGCAAATTATCCTTTATGCTTTATGCTTTATGCGTTATCAACTGTTCAAGCCTCCAAAGCAGGTAAAGAGGAATATTAAACAGGCTATCATCTTCTTTTAGGTTACGCATGGATGTTCGTACGGCAATGGATGGATGGTATTTTTCACGATACACTGCCAAACTGCGGGATTTAACATTCATTGCCGCCTTTACTTCAATGGGGACAATATCTTCTCTAAATAGGGCAATAAAATCAACTTCTGCTGTATTTCCGGACCGCCAGTAATATGGAATCTCACCTTGCAACTGGATGAGTTCGGTGAGTACATAGTTTTCAGTCAATGCACCTTTGAATTCTGTGAACTTGCTTGAATCTGCGAGCATAGCAGAGGCTGGTAATCTGGACATTCTTCTAAGCAGTCCCACATCAGCCATGTATAGTTTAAAATAGTTGGTAACGGCATACGCTGATACAGGGATTGACGGCTTTTCAATCATACAAATCTTATACACCATTCCAGCAGCAATAAGCCATTGCATGGCATCTTCCAAATCTTTTGCTCTTGCGCCGGTTTTCGCATGACCATAAACAAATTTTCCATTTTCTTTTGCCAGTTGGTCAGGAATACTATGCCATATGGCTGATATTTTAGGAAAATCAGTGTTGGGTGCGTGTTTTGCAAAATCCAGTTCGTAAGCATCAAGGATAGCATCCTGTACTCTTTCAACTTCGTCAATATCTTTTGAACTAATCCATTTAGAAACAACTTCCGGCATACCACCTGTTATATAATACGCCTTTAGCAACGAAATAAGTTTGTCTGCAAATATCTGCGGAATAGGCGTAAGCATGGTGGCATTTTCCAAATAATTTAGCAATAACTCTTCGTCGTTGGCCAAAACAAATTCAAAAAAAGACATGGGTCTTAATGTCAAAAAGTCCACTTTACCAACAGGAAAAGACAATGGTTTAGACAGGGCAATACCCAAAAGTGAACCAGCACAAACAATGTGGTATTCCGGCGTCTGTTCACAAAAATATTTTAGCGATGTTAAGGCCTTGTTGCAAAACTGTATTTCATCAAAAATAATTAAGGTTGAACCGGGTTTAATTGGCTTACGGGCCAGTATTCCAATCTCCATCAGAATACGCTTTGGATCTAAATCCTGCTCAAAACGTTCTGCCAAAGCAGGGTTACCCTCAAAATTAAAGTATGCGATATCTTCATAATTCTCTTTGCCAAAAGTATTTAATATATAAGTCTTGCCACACTGGCGAACCCCTTTTAAGACCAGAGGCTTACGATCCTTGCGGTTTTTCCATATCATCAAATCATTCGAAATGAGTCTTTTCATCGAAATGCCTCCGGATAAACATTTATTAATATGTAATAAGCAAATTTTATTGCATTATTTATATTAATAATAAACGATACAACCCATTTTGTCTATGGGTTGTATCGTTTATGGGATGAACATTCAATTGCCATCCTTGTGATATGAGCACACCGTGCTTTAATGCACGCGTTTGTTAAACGAGACAAAACCAGTTTGGCCGGGTTTTGTAACAAGTCACACTGAGCTTAACGCACAAGTGCGATAACCGTGCGAATGAGAGGGCAGAATAGCGTGTGTCAATAAACACGTCCCCACGACACACACGACACATTCCCTCCCCACGACACATCAATCCCATGACACATAAGGACTGCAAATTCGAGAGTATCCGCGAGTTAACATTGTATCATTTTTTTATTAAATTGATGGCGAGCGTTTTGTATTTTATTTCTCTCTAAAGAAATAAAGTTAAAGTTTTATTTCTTTTTTCTCCACAGAGAAAAAAGTTGTTGTTTCTTTTTTTCTGTACTATAATTGAAACAGATTGGCAGGTAGGCCTTTCATTGCTAAAGAACAGCGAGGTGTATGTCAATGATTCAAAGAAAAGAGTATCTGGAAAAATTAATTTCATGGCGTGAAAAACAGATTATTAAGGTCATCACAGGTGTTAGAAGGTGTGGTAAATCCACATTGTTTGCCTTATATATTCAGCATCTAAAAAATTCCGGTGTATCTGATGACCAAATCGTATCAGTGAACCTTGAGGACATTGATTACGAAAATCTTCTGGATTATAAATCGCTCTATACCTATATCAATAAACGGCTTATCAAGGGGAAATATACTTATGTGTTTATTGACGAAGTGCAGGAGTGTCAGCTCTTCGAAAAAGTGATTGATAGTTTATTTATCAAAGAAAATGTCGATGTTTATGTCACTGGCTCAAATGCCAGCATGTTGTCAGGAGAACTTGCAACATTATTATCCGGCCGATATGTAGAAATAATGATGCTCCCACTATCTTTCTCTGAATATATTACCTTTGCAGAGGAAACAAGCGTCCCCTTTAACTTCAGCAAATATCTGAAATTTGGTTCATTCCCATATATCGCTTACTTGAATAATAATGACGAAATGATTAGAACGTATATCGATGGAATTTATAACACCATATTGGTTAAGGATGTTGCCACAAGAGCAGGTATCAATGACATCTCAGTGCTTGAAAGCATTGTGAAATTTCTGTGCGATAATATTGG
>JBBRWP010000205.1:0-5864 GCA_038249175.1 Acetivibrionales bacterium | reverse complement strand
TCCGCATCTCGTTTGCATTACTGCTTATTCAGTCAGATTCAGCGGATCACCTGCCAATAGTGTTTCTTCGCTTCTTTTTAACATATTACCGCTTCTTCATAAACCACTGCATCATTATTCTTATTGTCCTTATCGCTACAGCGTGAGTTTGAAATACAAATTTTGGTGATACTGTATTTATTCTACGTAACAGCAAGTCAGAATTTCAGAAAATGTCATGAAACTTGGTTAAACATTGAAGTCAAGCTGTAGAGTTATAAATATAGAATAAACTTGTCTTCCAGCTTATTAAAAATTGCGCGGCCGACAAAAAGCATCAGGAGTGCTGTAAACATGCAGACCGCATGGTAGGCCAGGGATGGCACCCGGCCCTCCATCACCACCTGGCGCACGTAAGAGACGTAGTGATAGATAGGGTTCAGTTTCAAAACAAATATAATGGGGCCGTACTTTGCAGGGATTATATCCATCGGGTAAATAATGGGGGTCATATACATCCACAGCATACCAATGATACCCCACAAGTACTGCATATCCCGCAGGAACACCATAATAGCGGAGATCACAAAGGAAAAACCCAAGGCAAACAAGAGGACACAAACCAAGGCATACGGCAGTAAAAACCATGACCACGCCGGCTGTATGCCGGTAATCAGGGCAATGAGCAAGAGGACAACCGTGGAGATGAGCAGATTGATGCAGCTGGAAACTGTTTTGGACAAGGGGAAAATAAACTTCGGCAGATAAATTTTTCGAATAATCTGCGCGTTCAAAATGACAGACATCATGGACTGTGAAACCACATCGTTAAAATAATTCCAAATGAGCAAGCCGCTGAATATATAGATCGGGTAGTTGGAAACGCTGAATTTGAATATGTTTGAAAAAATGAAATTCATAATAAGCATCGTGACCAGGGGATAAAGCAAACTCCAAAAAACCCCCAAAACACTGCGCTTATATTTTGTTTTGAAATCTCTGGCAACCAACTGTTCCAGTAAAAAGCGGTATTTTTTCAGTTCAGTTATCATGTCTGCCTTCCTGCGTCCATTTTTGTTTCGTTGGGCAAGTTTTTTCTTTACACATCATACCATTTTAATGCCTTTACGAACACCACAAAAAGCCCGGCACATTTTTATCCGTTGCCAGGCTTTGTACGAAATTTCTTCAAAGGTCTCTGCCATACCATTTAATCAGCATCGTCTGCACCCTTCAAATCCTCCACCTTTTTCTCCAGCAAGGCAACTGTTTGAACCAGCTTTCGCAGGCGATTTGTCAGGTCTGACACCACAATGGACAGGCTGAAAATAATCATCAGGGAGAGGAAAAAAGCAATAAAAAAGACCATGTTGGTGGGGTCAACAACACCAACAAAGGCAGAAAATCGAAACAAGGGTTCCGGAAAAACAACGATGAGAAGCATGAGGACACTGGCCAGTATCCACAAAAGCGTATACTTATATTCCATTACCCCTTTACGGAGCAGATGAAAGCAGGTGGCAAAAAAACCCAAACTGCAAAGGACTAGAAACAACTGCAGGCGTACATCCATGACAATATCTCCTTTTCACCAACAGGTTCATTGCATCATCTGGCATCGGTGTGACGCTCATTCATTACAGCAGCTCCTTATCACAAACGGATCCATTGCATTGCCGGCTGTCAGTGTGAAGACCATCCATTACAGCATCTCCTTTTCACCAACGGGTTCATTGCATTGCCGGCTGTCAGTGTGAAGTCCATCCATTACAGCATCCCCTTCTCGCCTTGTGTCGCTTCCAAGTGCCCAAACAGGCGGCTGCCATGTAGGGGTTTTGTTGCGGAGACAAGCACGGCCAGTGAAACCTTAAACATATAGTAGATGGATTTTAAGCGTCCAATCGAGGAAACCCCGGCCTGCCGTTCCCGCATGGAAACAGGTACTTCAACTACCCTTAACCCGTTGCGCAAGGCAGTCATCACCGCCTCAGGTTCCGGATAATCTTTCGCATAATCAAGGGTAAACAGGTTCATCGCAACCCGGTTGCAGGCACGAAAACCGGATGTGGCATCCGTGATGCGTCTCCCGGAAAGTACGTGAATCCATCGCTCAAAAAAACGGATACCCATGCGGCGCATGGCTGTGGATTTAAAGGATGCTTCCGGCATCTCTTTGCGCCACCGATTTTTCAAATGTAGAGCATTCCCGCTTTTCTCGCGATCAGACAAAAAGCGAGAACCAATGACCATGTCCGCATCCCCGGAAAAAATCGGTACCAACAAGGCTGCCAGCATCTGTGGGTTATGTTGTCCGTCACCATCCATCTGTACCGCAATGTCATATTTATTTTCCACCGCATACAAGTAGCCGGTCTGCACGACACCGCCAATACCGAGGTTCACTGGTAGTGAAAGCACAGGAATCCCTGTCGATTTGCAGCGTTGCAGGGTTCTGTCGGTGGAACAGTCGTTAATGACCAAAACATCCACGGTCGGCACCGTTCGTTGAATTTCCTGCACAACGCTTTGTATACTGTTTTCTTCGTTGTAGGCCGGAATAATAATCAATGTTTTCACAGTGAAGCCTCGTCCTGTAAGGCAAGCGCCAAACCATTCATTTTCCCACCTCATCCGTTTTTGCATTGGATTTATAGCTTAAAGCATATACCCTGGAGATGATGTGCGCCACGGGTTTTGGCCACAATTTCTGAAAAACACACAAATCTTCATCTTGACGCCTGCTCTCATGTAACCCGCGGCTGGTTTCAGAATCCGAATGAATACGGTGCAGACAAAACCGCTCTGGTATATAGATCATCGCACCAACCATGTCAGAGATGCGCAGCCATGCATCCCAATCCATATTCACACTAAAATTGGGGCTAAAATGGAAATTCGGCAGGTTTTTCAGGTTTAAACAGACACTTGGACAACAGATGGGTGAACCAAATCGAAGAACCGCTCTTTTGAAAAACCTTGTCCTTAATGCCGGTTTCAACAGATAGGGCAGCAAGAGCAATCTTTTAATCTGCAGCATCGCCGTATTACTGCGCATAGCACCGCCTTTTCCGATAATCTCAGCGTAGTCGGTAAAGACAAGGAGGGCATCCTTGTGTTTTTCTGCGGCTTTCATACAAGATTCCGCATAACGTTCGGTGTACAGATCGTCCTGATGGGCCAAAGTCAGCAATCCTTTGCCCCCTTGCTGCAAGGCAAAATTCCAATCGGCGGCAATGCTGCCACTAGCCGGGTTCACCACAACGGGGATATGGTATTTCTCTGCCATGGCCGTGATAAGCGCATTCGGCGTGGATGTCACTATCACGATACGACTTTTGACCGTCTGCTGTTTCAAAGACCACAGACAGGCATCCAGGTAGGGAGACTCTTGATAAGCGGGTACAACAAAGGTGTGCTTGTACTGCATGGATATCGCTATTCCTTTCGTTTTCTTTCACGCTCTATGAGACGGACGACGTGTGCTTCAGGTTCATTAACACAATACCAATAATTACAACAAATATGCCGATTAGGTTCAGCGGGGCTATTTTTTCACGGAAAATGAAAAAAGCGGCCAGTAAAATGAGAATTTGTACAATGCCGGTGGTTATCGGAACAATGTAGTGCAGTTCATACTGCGTCAAAATTTTCATGAAAAGCAGAAAACTGACCACATAACAGGATAAACCAGCCAGTGTCAGCAAATCCAGTTTCATGTTCAGAATGCCTGCAGCCACGCCGAATTCTGCGCTGGCAGCACCTGCCTTGACCATGACAATGCCGGAAACAGATAAGAGCATATAGATGATGACCAGAACCATTCTTGCCATTTTTCTCCTCCAATTTCCTTCACGCCAATCTCTGCTATTCTTCCACACGCATCACACCCGTTATCCGATGCCAGACGAATGATTTGTCCCAGATTGCAACTCTGCTGCAATTCCCCGCAAGCAAATTTGCGGGGAAAAGTCGTGAAACGACTTTCTGGGGTACAATCATATTAACTGTCAGATATGCAATTTGATACTAGAAAGCGATTATACAATCATACCATGTTCCGTTCAAGGGTCAAATTGCACAGAAATTTTCATCGCATAGACCTTTTGCTGCCTTCAAAGAGCGTAATATCGCAAAAGAAGGGTGTAAACGGTGAATCCCAGGCAGACGAGCATGAGGGGAACCGATGCCGGCAGGACAAAGCGGTTTAGACGGCCAAGAAGCTTGTCGCTGCCTTTTTTTGTTTGCCAGAATCTAAACAATGGGGATACCCCGAAAAACCCGGCGAGCATGGGCATAAAGGGAATAAAATAGCGGCCCTGCACCCCGAGCACTGCCGGATAGGAAACCGGCGACCAGATGGCATAAAGAGAAACAAAAATGGCCACACTGCTGCCCGCAAAAAGGAGTCCAAGCCAGAGACGGGCAGGCCAACGGTGTGTCGGCGCATCCAATAAAGCCGTCAGCAAAAGCAAACCGGGTATTAACGTGTAAATCCAGGCCGGCAGCCGGGTATCCAGCCAGCCTAAAACACCCACGATTTCTTCGAGGTGCAAAAAAAACTGATTTTTCATGGAACGGGCAACAATGCCCCCTGCGGTTACTGGATGGATGAGCATCCACAACAGTTGATAAGTGGCATCGACCCCTTCAATACGGGTTTCACCACTTAGCGTGGCAACAGCCCGACTCCAGGTTAGCAAAACTATCACAGCCAAGAGCCAGCAACCCAACACGCCAAAACTGGTTTTCCAAAACATTTTTTTTCGTTCCGGGTTTGCAGATATCCGGGCTAACTTGATATGCTTATGGGAACCCTTCTTTTTTAAGCCCTGGGCATTCTTCATTTCCTGATGACGCTGCAATTCCGGTTTATGCAGCCAAAAACGCAGCGGAATGAGCGCATAAAGCCCCAGCAAAAGGATATAGGCATTTTTACAAAGCGGTAAAACAATGGCAAAGCCGATGAGGAGGAACCATTGGGACTTGGTCACTTCCATTGCTAACATGGGTTGTCTGATATGTACCCGCTCCAGCATATCACCCGCTTCTTGAAATATTCGGAAGACCAGTGCGGTCAACAAAAAAGACAGGCCCATAGTCATGGCATCAGCCGAAACGCCCATGGCTTCAAACAGGGTCATAGGCATAACAGCCAATACAAAAAGAAACCATTTTCCCCAAGGCATTAGGCGAATAGCCCACCAGGTCATACAAATCCATGCTGCCAAAGAGAATAAGCGCGCAAGGTAGAAAGTGAGCAGCGGGTTCAGGTTGAACAGCTTCCCAAGCCCAATACCAAGAATCTGTGGCAAATAAGGCGGTGGCGCATAGTTTTCAGAGCCTTGCACAGAAATGAAAGTGGCCTCTTTTTTATTGAGCGGTACTTGAAAAGCCATTTTCAACACATCCAAATTTTGTTTGACTTCCGGATGAAATGCCAGACCATCAGCCACGGAAACGATTTTTGGGAGACTGTTTGGCAGCACTGCACCAATGGTTTCTCCTCGCTTTTCCATGAGGATATTCCCCTCGGTAATGGCGTAAGCACGGTAAAAATGGACAATTTCATCCGGCACCTGAAAAGGAGGGGTGATAAAGGTAAACAGGAGTCCAAATACAATGGCCACGATAAGAAAGGCTGTTGCAGCAGAAAGTCCGGCGGGGGTCTCTTTTTTTAACGCCTCTTCTTTTATCGTCTGCTCTTTTATAAACTGTCCTTTTATCTTTGACATACAGTGTTATTGTCCTTTCAAAGCAGGTTTGAATAGTACCGTTGTTTTATGCAATAGGGGTTCAAATGATAGAATTTTCTTTCAATAGAATACCACAAAGAAGGTGAAATTCCTATTGATTGTCATATGATGGATCCATGCTGCATATCCTCG
>JBBRWP010000204.1:0-5892 GCA_038249175.1 Acetivibrionales bacterium | reverse complement strand
GTTTGCCATGATAGACATGGATATCCGACCCGCAGACACCTATACGCATGATTTTGATCAGAACTTCCTGCTCTGAGATTTCCGGAATATCGACTTCCCTGAAGGAGATGGTTCGGGGCTTTGTCATCGCTGCTTGTTTCATATAGTGCCCCCCCATTTACTTATAGTCTTACTTCCATATAGTAAGTTAACACCTAAAATGCTAACCTTCCACATTCTGTTGAGATTGCATCCGTTTTTTAACTTACTTCCTTATAACACTACAGCGTGCCTTCGATATTTACGCCAAGTCTAGCATCATTTTTGAGGAATCTGACTTGTTGTAAGTCCGCATAAATAAAGGATTATAAAAATGAATTATTCAAACTCTCGCTGTAGTGATAATAAACTAATGTATAAAAAGATAGCCCTTCAAATCCTGTTGAGATTGCCTCCGTTCTCAACCAATTCACAAATTAGTATGGAAGCAGCACCTATGGCTGCACAATCTTCTTCCATCTTGGATGCCACAATCCGTAATTTCCTTCCACCGTATTTCATGCGCCGCCGTTCTACAACACGCTTGATGCCGTTGAGAAGAATTTCACCAGCCTTGGCCACGCCCCCCTCCAATATGATCAGTTCTGGGTCAATGAAGTTGACAGCATTTGAAATGGCTATTCCGATGTATTCCGTTGCCTCTCTAACAATTTCCTTGGCCAGCCGATCTCCGCCTTTTGCTGCGTCAAAAATCATCTTGGCATCAATATTGGATGTTTTTCCATCTGCAAGCACCAATATGGCAGATTGTTCGCCACGTTCAATCAGGAAAACGGCTTTTTTTGACATGGCATCGGCAGAAGCCAGTGCCTCAAGACAGCCGTTGTTGCCACAGCTGCACAGAGGGCCATTCTTTTCCAGTGTCATGTGTCCGAATTCTCCTGAACTGTCTGAGCTACCGGAATAAATTTGGTTGTTGATGACAATAGCAGATCCGATGCCATACCCAAGATTGATGCACATGAAGTTTTCTACATCTTTGGCCAGTCCGAAGCATTTTTCTCCAATGGCCATGGCTCGTGAGACGTTCGCCATGTAAACCGGTAAACCGAATTGTTTTTTTACAGGACCTGTAAGGTCGACATTTTCCCATTTGAAATCCGGTGAAAACAGAACCATTCCACTGCTTGTATCCAGGATACCAGGCACACCCAGCCCTATTCCAAGATACTTAGAGTAGGGGACACTCACCTTCGCAATGGCTTGGGATATGGTCTCTACAACCCTGTCAATGACTTGTTCCGGCGGGTCTGTTACAATAGTCGGAATCTCAATCTTGCAGATGATTTCTGCCACCATATTCACCACAATGGTCTTAATGAAGGTCGTCCCAATATCTACACCGATGATGAAATAGGAATCGGGTGTGAATTCCAGCATGAGTGGTGGCTTCCCTCCGGTAGATTCTCCCTTGCCCGTCTCCCGTATCAGATTCTTATCAATTAGCTCTTCAGTCAGACGCATGACAGTCGGGATACTGAGACCGACCAAACGTGCGATTTCCGCCTTGTTGATTGGACCCTTATCACGGATGATTTGGATAACATTGCGCTTATTCATAGCATTGACAACTGATTTATCGACTCTCATTCTTCCACCGCCAAATGTTTCTTATTGTTAGTAAGTATAATGTACGCGAGGTGATGATTCCTGTCAAGGGAATTTTCAGAATTTCAAGCAGAATACACAACCTGTTTCCTTGCATTGACTTTATACCAATATTTTTAAAACTAGTGTACTGTATGGTTGATATATAACCAACATATGGCTTAATAAAAACCGGTAATGACAGTTCATAATAGTTGGAAATATGAATTACTGATACTGTCATTATGTTAAATCTGAACCAGACAGTACACTAGACAGAAAATTGACAAGCCATGAAATGGTGTAAAAACTCCGATTCCAGCCCTTTCGGATCTGAAATCGGAGTTCCTAGACTGTAATCATTCATTCATCAACGATAAACAGGTCCCAATGCGCTGCAGGCTCTATAATCCGCAGCTTCAGCGTTTTCTGTACCGAATGCATTCCAGGTAGACGGACGGAAAATTTTCTCTTTGGGTACATTGTGCATATTTACTGGAATACGCAGCATGGCAGCCAAAGTAATGAAGTCCGCACCGACATGACCATAACAGAATGCTCCGTGGTTGGCACCCCAGTTGGCCATAACACTGTAAACGTCTGTAAAGGCACCTTCACCGGTGAGCCTTGGTGCAAACCAGGTCGTCGGCCAGGTTGGGCTGGTTCTGTCTTCAAGGATTTTTGTCATATCTTCCGGCAAATCACAGGTAACACCTTCTGCGATTTGCAGCACAGGTCCTATACCTTTGACAAGGTTCAGGCGCACCATGGTCACAGGCATTTCTCCTTTTGTGCGGAAGCAGGAAGAATAACCGCCGCCACGGAAATAGCCGGCATCGGCCGGGTCCCATGTTGTTGCGGTTAAACAAGCATCCGTCTCTTCCTGCGATATTTCCCAGAAAGGTTTCATCGCCGGTTTGCCATCTATACTTTGTTGACCACTGCCATCGAGCGCAGCGGATCCGGAGTTGATCAGGTGGATAATCCCATTGGCTGCATCCCCGGTCAGTTCTTTTCCGGTGACACGTTTCACAGCTTCCGGGCTCCAATAGGTTCTAACATCGGAAAACACTTGCGCCGTGTTTGTTAACAAGTGTCCAAAGAGCATGGAAACACCATTGAGGCAGTCATTCTCTGTTGCCACGGTGAAGGCTTCACGCAGGCCGTTCCAGTCAAAAGATGAATTGAGTATCGCTTCAAGGAAATCTCCGTTGGGGAAGTGATCGGTCCAGTGGCGCTGTCCCTGGAAACCGGATGCAATGGCGTAGTGCCCCAGGGCTTCTTCGCCAAAGCCGATTTCAGCCAGCTTTGGATTGCCAATCATCAAATCCCGTCCGATCAAAACCATTTTCACAACATATTCCCAGTTGGCATCTTTTTGTTCACGTGTCTGCTGTGCTTCAGGCGCGTTAATATCCTTGCCTTCTTTACAGTTAACTTTCACCCATGCAAGAGCCTTTTCAAATTCTTCTTTGTCATAAATTTCTTCATCAATACGGCGTACAAACTCCGACAGGTCAACATACTCATTCCGCATCCCGAGAAATTCCTGGAAAAAGTCGGCTTCTACAATAGAACCGGCGATGCCCATGGAAACAGAGCCCATGGAAAGGTATGCTTTCCCCTTCATGGTGGCAACAGCCAAACCTGCTTTTGTAAAACGGAGCAATTTCTCGCGCACATCGTCTGGTATGGAAGTGTCATCGCTGTCCTGGACATCGTGCCCATAAATGCCGAACGCCGGCAAGCCTTTTTGACTGTGTGCCGCCAGTACAGCTGCCAGATAAACCGCGCCGGGGCGCTCTGTGCCGTTAAAGCCCCAAACCGCTTTGGGCAGGTGAGGATTCATGTCCATGGTTTCAGATCCATAGCACCAGCAGGGTGTAACGGTCAATGACACACCGACACCGGCCTTTGCGAATTTTTCCGCACAAGCGGCCGCTTCACGGATGCCGCCGATGCAGGTATCCGCAATGACACATTCTACCGGTTCACCATTGGGATGACGCAGTGTTTCCGAAATCAGTTTTGCTGCGGCGTTGGCCATGTTCATGGTCTGTACTTCGAGTGATTCTCTGACCCCTCTGCGGCGGCCGTCAATGGTGGGTCGGATGCCAACCTTTGGCAATTCTCCCCAGTTGCGTACAGTGTTCGTTCCGTTCTCTGTTTTCATAGCTTACCTCCGTTTTATTCTATTTTGTGGATTTTTCGTTATATGTATTTATGTGGACAGTTTGGTCTTCAGCCGGAGTTCCAGCGGAAAATCTACCCTGTTTCCTTCAATTCTTTTCAGCAGCAACTGTACTGCTTTTTGTCCCATTTCTTCCATGGGCTGTTCCACAACAACAGCCACCTCATGAAACACAGCACCATCTTCAAAACGGTCAAAATTCGCAAGCGTCATGTTCGGCAATGGTAACTCCCCGACCTGGTGTCGCCTTACCCCTTCCTCTACCAAATATCTGACAACACCAACAAACATATAATAGTTCGCAACAAACAGGGTTTTCGGAAAGGGAGACATTTTTGAGAGTTTTTTCATGAGTTTGTATCCACTTTCCCAATGAAAATTGCCATTGAACACCAGTGTTTCATCCACTTCCAACCCATCATCGGCATGTGCTTTGCGAAAGCCTGTCTCTCGTTCCCGCGCCGTTGTCAATGATTTATTCCCGCCAATATAAGCGATAGGATGGCACCCCGTTTTCAGCAGAACTTTCGTTGCAGCATAACTGCCATCCACATTATCAACGAGTACAGCGTCGGTTGAAAAGCCATCTACTTTACGGTCAATGAGCACAATGGGTATTCCTGCATCAAAAAACTGCTGCAAATGTGACCCTTCATGTGTGGCAGGAATCAGGATGATACCATCGACGCACTGCTGCTGCAGCAACTGTAAACGCGCTGTTTCATTCCGGCTGCTTTCTCCGGAACTGCAGACAATAAGGCTGTATCCCTCCCGATTCAAAGCGTCTTCTATTCCTTTACCCACTTGCATAAAAAAGACGTTGTTCAGCTCAGGACAGACAAAGCCAATAACTCTGCTGCGATTGGTCTTCAGGGATCTGGCGACATTGTTTACGGAATACCCGAGCTCCAAGACAACCTTCTTCACCCGCTGCCTGGTCTGCACACTGATGCGCGGGTGGTCTTGCAGGGCTCTGGATACGGTTGATGCGGATACACCGGCCGCTTTTGCAACATCTTTGATGGTCACAGGCATAGAAAAACCTGTTCTTTCATAGGAGAAGGTGAGTGGCGCACACGATTGCACAATTCTATTTTATCGTTTGTGCTTTCGAATTGCAAGTATTTTATTGTTTGAAAACCCAACCTGTGAGATAATGCACTTTGTTGCGAAACAACATTCCAAAGTACATTTGAATAAAAATCCTAATGGTTAGGAGACAAATATGCAGAACATCATTGATCAGATGCAAGGAATCCCGGAGTATATGAAATACCTCTATGTATTTTTACTGTCTATGGTGCCGCTCATTGAACAGCGCGGGGCCATCCCTTTGGGCTATGCCTTGGGGTTGAACCCGATTGCAATTTTCTTTACCAGTTTATTAGGCAGCTGTGTTCCGGTACCGTTTATACTTTGGGCATTTAACACCATTTACGCATGGATGCACAAGTTTGCCATTCTAAAAAAGTTTGTGGAATTTGTAGATCGCAAAATACGAAAAAATTCTCCGAAACTCGAAAAATATAAAGAGCTTGGGCTTATTGTCTTCGTTGGGATTCCCCTACCTACCACCGGTCTTTGGACAGGCAGTGCCATTGCAGCCTTTATCGGGCTGGGGTTTTGGAAATCTTTTGCATGCGCGGCCATTGGCGGCCTGCTTTCTGCAAGCATCATTACGCTGATGATGGAATTGCTTGGGAAACTGCTTGTATAAAGACCCGCTAAGATTGCTTTTCTGACCGGAAACGGTAGCGGTATTGGGATGGCGGCATGCCGACAATGTCCTTGAAAATCGCCGTAAAATAGTTCTTGTCACGGTACCCGACCTGCTGGGCAATCACCTCGATCTTTTCGTCGGTTTCCATCAGCAGTCGGCGTGTTTCATCCATACGCAACTGCTGCAGGTATTCAGTAAATCCGGTCCCTGTTTCCGTACGAAACCGTTGTCCCAGATAGGTGGGATTGATGTAAAATTTCTGCGCCATATTCCGTAAACTCAGTGATTCATTGAAATGGGCTTCCAAATAGACCTTGACCTCATCGACCACCGTAGTGGTGCCCTCACTCTTGAG
>JBBRWP010000203.1:0-5917 GCA_038249175.1 Acetivibrionales bacterium | reverse complement strand
TGTGTTCAAGCCGGTCAATGCACTGTCTGGCGGTGAAAAGGTGCGACTGGCACTGTGCAAAATTTTAAAACACAGACCGAATTTTTTGATTCTGGATGAGCCGACGAATCATATGGATATTATTAGTAAGGAAACGTTGGAGAAAATTCTGACAGAGTATACAGGGACACTTCTTTTTGTCTCTCACGATCGCTATTTTATCAAAAAAATAGCGGCTTCTGTCCTCGTTTTTGAGGAGGGCAGCACCGATTACTACCAGTTTGGTTATGATGCCTACATGGAACAGGCAGCCAGGAAAGCGGCTGCAGAAAAACCGTTTGAAGTCAGTGAAAAAAAAGAAAAACAGAAGTATACAACGCCAGGGAAAGAAAGAGCCAGATGGGAAGCGAAAGTGAAGAAATTGGAAACATTGATTGCGCAATGTGATGAAAAGTCCATTTCGCTGCAGGAAGAGCTTCAGTCAGAAGCTGTCGTTTCGGATTATGTCAGGCTGACTGATTTGCACACAGAATTGACGCAACTGGAAGACTTGCATTTAGGCTATCTGGAAGAGTGGGATTTGCTACAGGAACAGGATGCGCTACAGGAGTAAGGTGTGTTACAGGAACAGGGTTCACGACAGGAGTAAAGTGCACAACAAGGTGCACTACAGGGTGCGCTACAGGAACAGGGTGCACGACAGGAACAGGGTGTGCTGCAGAAAGATGGTTGCACGACAAGAACAGGGTGCGCTACAGGAAAAGGGTTGCACGACAGGAACAGCGTGCACGGCTCGGATGAGGAATATTGTGTGCCGATTCGTGTAAAAGCGTTTTTCCATAAACGAAAGGATAGATAATATGCGGGATATAGGACGGAAAGCATTTCAGAATAGTGCCATTTTCTTATTGGTTTTCATTGGCGTAAAAAATTTGCTGAGCGCATTGCCATTGAGATTTGCCAGGGAATTTGTGCACTTGTACGGATTGGGTGATCAGGTTCAGGCGGCCACTTTTCACGGGATTCTTTCGTTTTTAACCGGGACACTCATGCTTCTGCTCGTTTGGCACCTTTACAGACGGGTTCGGATTGCCTGGCTGGTTGAAATTCTTGTCCTTACGGCTTCAATTGTTATGCAAATCATTCGCTACCATCGTTTTACCATACCCATTGTTCTTATAGAAGGATTTATTCTCGTTGTTTTGGCCCTGTCACATCAGGATTTCAGCAGGAGGGCCGACCGTGTTTCAATGAAGCGGGCACTTGTTTTCATTGCGATCTCCTTTGTCCTCCTTATCGGAAATGCTTCCGTTGGCTTACACATGATGCAGGCGCATATCAATGATGTTCATACAGTTGCCAAGGCGCTATACAATTCTTTGAGACTTCTTGTTTTCATGGATGTGTCCGCGTTGCAAATTAAGACGTTATCTGGACGCTTGTACGCCGATTCTCTGATCACACTGAACTGGATTTGCATGACGGCGTCCCTTATTCTGCTTTTAAAACCATTGGTTTATGATCCTATCAGAAGCAAATCTGACAGGGGGCGTGTGCGGAACATTACCCTGCTGCATGGTCAAAACCCATCGTCCTATCTGGCTCTGGAAAGTGACAAGAAATACTTTTTCGGCAGCAGTGTCGAGGGGGTCTGTGCCTACACAGTGGTCGGACGCGTCATGGTTTGCTGTGGTGACATGATTTGCGATCTTGAATGCGGGTTTGCATTCTTAACGGAGGTGTTTGGATTTTGTCGGATGAATGGGTATGATCTGCTTTTTCTGAATATCACGGATGCTTTTCGTGATTTGTATCAATCAGCAGGATTTGGTATTGCAAAATATGGTGAAGATGCCTGTTTCAAGCTTGATGAACACACCCTTGCAGGCGGGAAGATCGCCAAGGTCAGGGCTGCGGTGAATCATGCGAAAAAAGCAGGGATCACAACGCATGAATATTCTCCAAACATTCACCGCGAACCAGAAATTGAACGTCGTATTCAAGGGATATCGTCTGAATGGCTGCAAGAGAAAAAATCACCTGAAATGTCTTTTATGCTCGGTAGTGTTGGACTGGATAATCCGATGGATCGCAGATACTTCTATTCTGTAGATTCAGAGGGTGATATGCTTGCATTTATCGTTTTTCTACCCTACTTGGAGAAAAAAGCGTGGTATGCCGATGTCACCCGACGAAAACCCGGTACGCCGCAAGGGGCAATGGAAATGATCCTGATGGATGTTTTTTCGGTTTTTCGGTCAGAAGGAGCAGATTGGGTCAATCTTGGCCTATGCCCCCTTCACAATGTGGCGACGGGTGATAAGGCCACCCTCAGCGAGCACCTGTTTGCATTCATCTACGAACACATGAATGATGCATATGACTTTAAGGCTTTGTATCATGCGAAGGAAAAATACGCTCCGACACACTGGGAAACGCGCTATCTGGCGTTTCATCCCAAGCCGTTTTCCCCACAGTTCGCCTATGCCATCGTCAAATCGCAGAATCCGAAAGGCATTTCATCGCTGCTGTTTTCGGGTATGAAGCCTTTTGCCTTTTTGGCAGGTACATCTTCGGAAAAAACGGAAAGGAATGCGACTGATGAATAATCAGGATGACCGGAGTTCTCAGGTGCTTCCACTGCAATTGCATTACAGTGAAACTGGAGAAGGATATCCGTTGTTGCTGCTTCATGGGAATCGTCAGAATTCTGACTTTTTTGAGTATCAGATTCACCACTTTAAAAAACATTTTCGTACCATTGCCATCGACAGCCGGGGACATGGACATTCGCCTTTTGGTCATACGGCTTTGAGTATTCCTCTTCTTGCCAGCGATATACTTCATTTGATGAATCGCCTTTCGTTGTCTACAGCATTTGTAATCGGTTTTAGTGATGGTGCCAATATTGCAATCAATCTGTCATTGATGGCGCCTGAGCGCTTTCGTGGTATGGCTGTTTCAAGCCCGAACCTTCATCCGGCAGGATTGAAAATATCCTATCGGATCATGATCCGGTTGGCTTATCTCTTGGTGCGGCCATTCGTTTTTATCCCAAGACTTTACAGGTATTCGCAATTGCTGCATTTGATGCTAGAAGAACCTGACATTACCCGGAAATCTTTGGCTTGCATCAATCTGCCGATACTGATTATGGCAGGCGAACATGATATTATCCAGGAATCCCATATCCGAATGATTGCCGATGCCATTCCCAATTCAAAACTGGTCGTCATTCCTGGCGGTGGGCATGCCTATCTGAGAAACAAACATGAAGAGTCGAATTTAATTTTATCTAGCTTTTTCAAGAATCTATTAGAAAGATAGGAAATCAAATGGGTATTTGCCGATAATTTTTACCCAAAAGTCACAAAGTGATCATTTGGGATGCTATCATATTTTTAAGCTTTCAGATGGGGTCTTCTTTCCTGTCTCGGATTTCTTCCAACATCTCCAATTGCATCTTTTGAATTTCCATCATTTTTGACCATTGGTCCAACAACAGGTGATCGACCTTTTCATGAAGTGTTCGCACTTCAATTTCTGCCTTTAGATTGACCTTGTAGTCGTTTTCTGATTGTATGCGGTCTTTTACCGTCTGACGGTTTTGACTCATCATAATGATAGGTGCTTGTATCGCAGCAATGCAAGACAGAATGAGGTTCATCAGGATAAACGGATAGGGATCGAATGGTTTGGATAACAGGAGATAACTGTTCAATAGAATCCAAACAAACAGGACAGAGAAAAAGATGATAATGAATTTCCAACTGCCGCCAAAAGCAGCGACATTGTCAGCAATATTGTCACCAATGCTCATTTTTTTCTGAATCACTTCATTGCTGCTTAAGGTTATAATTTCATTATCCATAATACTCTTAAGAACACTATTATGAAGCACTTTCAGTTGTCCAGACTCATCATCAACAAGTCCTGTCACATATAAGTCGCGATATTTATAAAAGTCAGTTTTGCATATGCGACTTTGATCTGTCCACTTCGGGTTATCCTTTTGGATGAGGGATTCAATTTCATGACGTATGCCGTGACCTGTGATCAATTCATCATCCTGAAAGGATTTTTTACAAATATCACATTCTCTCATATTCGTCCTCCGCACTATTGGTATTGATAAAAACAGACTATCACATCACGGATCGTCTGTCGATTTGAATGTGATGAATCTATAATAATTTGGGTATATTGATATTGTTGAACTTTATTAAAAGATGAAACCCAAATCTTATTCAGTCTGGCCTTTCATGACTGTTTTTTAGGCTGGAAAATAGTGATGATGTCGGGGTGTATAATGATAAGGCAGTAACATCGTTCCAGGTTAAACCACGTTTGTGTTGATTACCTGACCTCTTATGCTGCGGCGCTATAAAAACATAAATTCAGATTCAAATGGAGAGCTTTGAAAAATGAAGAAAAATCGGAAACATACCACTGTACTAACAATCCTTTTGGATGCAACTGCAACCGTTGCATCCTTCGCATTTTCTGTTTTCCCGATTCGTTTTTTGGGACCGGACAGTAAGTGGAATGTATTCCTCCCTTGTACAGATGATTGATGCGCGCGTTGAGGTAGGTCACTTCTTCCATCGGGCACCATCTTGGGCATCGAGAACTATATTCCAAACTGACAGGCAGCCCGCTGGATGAACCATAAATAATGCATACAGAAATTTCGTTTCAATGGGGTCAAAAATAGGCGTTATCCTCTTGTGCCTGGAGCAAAATACAAGTGACTATATTGGATTTTACTTGATCCCATATTTTAAAAATGCAAAACTGAATCTTAGCTTGAAAACGTTTTTTATACAAGCAAAAAGAAAGGGTTGTAAGGGAACCTATGTAGTAAAAAATAGAGTATTCCTCTGATATTAAATGGGTATATATTAACAAGGAAACTAATATTGTTTACAGGGAGGCTTTCCATGAAAAAGAAAAACGCATTATTTCCACTGTTTTCTGTCGTTTTTGTTGATATGCTCGGTTTCGGACTCATACTACCACTATTACCCTATATCGCTGCCAACTGGGGGGCAACACCTGCCATTATCGGCTTGATTGGTGCGGCTTATCCTCTGGGGCAGTTTTTTGGTGCACCTTTGGTCGGGCGCTTATCGGATCGATTTGGTAGAAAACCATTACTGTTGTTCAGTATTGCCGGCACATTCATATCCTTATTGATGCTGGGCTTTGCGCATAGTGTCGCTGTTATTATGATCAGCCGGTTTTTAGATGGACTAACTGGTGGAAATATTACGGTAGCGCAGGCTTACATCTCTGATGTAACAGATTTCAAAAACCGCGCGAAGGGTATGGGCATGATTGGTGCCGCTTTTGGTCTTGGCTTCATTTTTGGGCCAGCTTCCGGTGGCTTTTTAAGCCAGTGGGGTTATGCCGTGCCCGCATTCTTTTCTGCCGGTTTATCGCTCATAAATTTATTTATGATTACCTTCTTACTGCCGGAATCCCTTCCGAAAGAAAAACGAATACACCATTTATCCGAAGCAAAACGCAAGAACGCATTGAATGGACTGGCAGCTGCATTTGCCAAACCGATTGCAGGTCCCATTTTAAGCAGTATTATCGTTTTCAGTTTTGCAATGGGCATGTTTCAATCTGTGTTTTCACTGTTTACCCAACAGAGGCTGGCCTTATCTGCGCAATCCACAGGGTTTATATTGGCTTATGTGGGTATTTTAGTTGCAGGAATTCAAGGCGGCGGTATAGGCGCATTAACAAAGCGGTTTCAGGAGCATAACCTCATCCGTTTTGCTGTAATTACTACTGGTGGAAACGCTGGAAATCTTCCCGCTGGAGCATATGAAAAGACCGCAAATAATGAAACAGTTGATGAATCTGCTCGAAGATTTGGAGAAGCACCAGGACAAGGCGTCAGGGTTATGGTATCAGGTAGTGGATAAGG
>JBBRWP010000202.1:0-5938 GCA_038249175.1 Acetivibrionales bacterium | reverse complement strand
GTCTCCCCTTTTTCAACAAAAATTGTTTCGACATCTTCGTTGTAATGAATCTTCACCGCTAATTTCATGGCATCTCCTCCGGGTCTTATTCTTTTGTTTATTTCTGTTCTTTTTTCTCTTTTCACTTACTCTTTTTTTTGTTCGCTTTGTTCTTTTTTCTTTTTTCACTTACTCTTTTTCTTCTTTTGTTTGCTTCTGTTCTATTTTCTTTTTTCACTTACTCTTTTTCTTCTTTTGTTTATTTCTGTTCTATTTTCTCTTTTCACTTACTCTTTTTCTTCTTTTGTTTGCTCCTGTTCTTTTTTCTCTTTCGAATCCGCGATTTCTCTTGGTTCTCTTGTTTCTTTCTTCACCACATCAGCTGCATACGATGGTACAATGCGTTCATTTGGATAAACCACCAGCACTTCTGAATTTTTAAACACGCCACTCAGGATGCGCTGCATCAGGCTCGAATCACCGGGAACTTCCCGATATGCCCAGTGCAGGAACTCTGCTGCTTTTTTGGTTTCCTCCCGACCCCAATCTACCTTTTCCAATTCCGGCCAGGCAATATAAATGGCCTGTTTATACTCTTTGACCCAGTTTTGCTCCATTTCCATCAGGTACTCTGCATTGTCTTCTCCATACATTTCCGTATAAGTCTCCAGAAGCACACGGTGCTTTGTTTCAGAGGGTTGCCAGCCCCTTTCCAACCATCCCGGAGAGTACCAGTAGGTACCGGCGTTTTCTTCGAACAGGGTGCGGTATTTTTCTTTAGAACCGAGGAGTAACGTAATACAATCATGCGCACGCGGCAAAACCAGGGGTGTTTTGATGGCGTAAATACCAGCAAGCCCGTTACTGCAAAGGCCATACATTAAGACAATGAAATCGAAGCCGGTATTCTCGCCAAAATATTGGTAAGGATATCCGTCTTCTTCTGTTTTTTGTATGACCTTCATCACTTCTTCACGCAGCTGATCCGGCGTATTGTGCAATCCTTGCGGTAAATATTGCACATCAATATAATGGGGCGATTGTGCCGCCAATATGGATATTTCCCGATTTAGCACATCACAGGCAATGACTTTTATTTTTAGACGTTTCATATTACTCTTCCTTTACAGGTATCTTCTATTGCTTTATTTCTATTTTTATCGGCACTTGCATCATTTCAGTGTTTTGTTTTGTTGACATTTTCCCTGAAATACTGCGAGGCACTTTGCCGCCGTATTCGACCACCAGCTCTTTGCGACACTTTGGGTACATGAAAAGTCACACCCTTCTATTTTACGCTTTTTTCAACCTTTCGTTTAGTATTCTTTTTGGATAAGCTGAAAAAATCTTGTGAATAAGCGATTGTTGCATTTTTCTCTTTACAAAGAACAAATGTTCTTTTATAATGAGATTACAGAAAAAAGAGGTGACAAACCCATGACACAGCACAAAAAAGTCATTTTCCATATCGATGTCAACAGTGCCTACCTCTCCTGGGAGGCTGCCTGGCGCTTACAGCACGGTGCGACGCTGGATATCCGCACCGTTCCTTCGGTGGTGGGCGGAGACCCGGAAAGTCGGCACGGCATTGTACTGGCCAAATCCATCCCTGCAAAAAAATACAACATCCAGACCGGGGAAGTGCTGTGGCAGGCGAGACAAAAATGCGCCAACCTGCTGGTTGTGCCGCCAAATTACGCCCTCTATGTTATGTGTCACCACGCTTTGATGGACGTACTTTCAGACTTTTCGCCCCATGTGCAGGTCTTCAGCATTGATGAGGCTTTTATCGATTACACAGGCATGGAAGAAATGCACGGTTCACCCGTAGAAGCCGCCTATAAGCTGAAAAACCGCATCCGTGACGAGCTGGGGTTTACCGTGAATGTCGGGGTTTCTTCCAACAAACTTCTGTCCAAAATGGCCGGAGAGTTTTCAAAACCAGACAAAGTGCATACCTGCTGGCCCGAAGAGGTGGAAGAAAAGATGTGGCCGCTGCCGGTCAATGAATTGTTTATGGTGGGTCGATCCACTGCACCGAAATTGTACCGGCTGAATATTCTAACCATCGGAGACCTGGCAAAGGCCGATGAAAAGATGCTGAAACAGCACTTAAAGAGCTATGGGCCTACCATACAGAGCCTTGCCCGGGGTGAAGAGTTCAGTGATGTGTCCGGCGATATTCGCCCGCCGGTGAAGGGTATCGGCAACAGCACCACCGTTTCGTTTGACATTGACAACTTGCGGGAAGCCAAATTGGTCTTGCTCTCCCTAACGGAAATGGTGGCCATGCGTTTACGTCAGACAGGGCTTTGTGCAAGGCTTGTCAGTGTTTCTGTAAGATCTTCCGACCTGGCCGGCCGAAGCCACCAGCACAAAATGCTGGCGGCCACCGACAGCACCATGGCCATATACCGTACCGCCTGTCACTTGTTCGAGGAAACTTGGAAAGGAGAAAGCGAAAAAATAAGGAGCCTGGGAGTGCGTGTTTCCGAGCTTTCCCTGGCCGATTACATGCAGCTATCCATGCTGACAAGCTATAACGAGAAGCAGAAGCGGTTGGACGATACCATCGACAAGCTGCGCTTCAAATATGGGCGGGGTGCCGTTATGCGCGCTTCTTTTGCCGGTTCCGGCATAGAGGCGGTCACCGGCGGCATGCCGGAAGAAGAAATGCCTGTTATGACCAGCTTTTTGTGATTGTATCACACGATTACATCCCAGATTGCAACTTTGTTGCAATCTCCCGCAAGAACTCTTGCGGGAGAAATTCATTAAACGACTTTCCGGGGTACAATCATCATATGACAGAAATAAGCACAGCCACGATTCCGGTGCAATAATACACATTAGTGCGTTATTGCACCGGAACTGTGGCTGTTTTCTTGTTTTGCCTGCCCATTCCAGCAGTATTTCATGATATAATGCCTAAACAACAACGATTTACAGCATAGAGGAGACATCCATATGGGTTTTGGCATTGTGATGAACCAGGTTTTGGTTCTGTTTATTATTCTTATAATCGGCTACGCTGGTGCACGGTTTGGCATTTTGGACAGCAGAACAGTGAAAAAAATGTCAGAAATGTTGCTTTTTATAACCTCTCCTTTTCTGGTGTTGAACTCGTTTTTTTTCACTTTTTCAAAAGAACGCCTCGCCAATGCCGGATGGGTTATCCTTGGCGCTGTGGTTTTCTTCTCCCTCAGCACCCTGCTTTCGAAGTTTATTTATGCACCTTTTCCGGAAAAAGTGAACCCGGTGATGCGTTTTACTGCCATCTTTTCCAACTGCGGCTACATGGGACTGCCCATGCTCCGGGCACTTTACGGGGATGATGGGGTTTTCTACGGCTCATTCTACATTGTGGTTTTTCATTTTTTCCTTTGGACCGTTGGCATTCGGATGTTTGGTGCGGAAAAGGGCAGCGGCGGTTGGAAAAAAGTTTTACTGAACCCGGCCATCATTGCTGTTTATATTGGTATGATTATCTTCACCTTGCAAATTCCGGTGCCTGTGGTTATCAAAGACGCCGTAGGCGCCGTCGGGGACATGACCATGCCGCTCTCCATGCTCATTATCGGTGCAGTGATGAGTACCGCCAGGTTGAACACCGTATTTAATGACTTTCGGGTATACTTGACCAGTGCGGTTCGATTACTTGCCATGCCGTTATTGGCCTTAGGACTTGCAAAATTGTCCGGTCTGCCGGACATGCCAACAGCAGTACTGGTCACAGCGGTTGCCATGCCAGGCGCTGCAAACATTACCATTTTTGCGGAAATGTTTAATCGCGACGCCGTCTTTGCCTCAAAATGCGTATCCGTTTCCACTCTCTTATCCATTATCACCATTCCACTCATTGTTTCACTGCTCTAAAGACCACTAAAAAAGCCTGTTCTACACCGTAGAACAGGCTTTTTTAGTCATCTGACATCACGCATTATCCGATACGGTTCAACACAGACAAAATGGCTTTAAACGATGCCGTCGTGGTGTTTTGGTCCTGTCCCACGCCAAAGAACGTTTTTCCCTTCGCTTTCAATTCAATGTAGGCAACAGCCTCAGCCGTCTCACCACTGCTCAAAGCATGTTCTTCATAGGTTTCAAAGTTAGCATCCAAGCCAACTTTCGCCTTCAATCCATCGAAGAATGCAGAGATAGGTCCATTTCCACTGCCCTTGAACTGCAGTGCCGCTCCGTTGACCAAAAGATCCGCTTCTATAGACACCACGCCGGATTTGCTGTAGATGTTGTAATCGACCAGCGTATATGGTTCAACCGCAGACAGGTAGGTTTTCTGGAAGGTATCAAAGATCTCACTGCCGGAAAGCTCTTTTCCTGTGGCATCCGACTGCTTCTTTATTATAGCGCCAAACTCGGGATGCATAGCCTTCGGTAATTGATAACCGAATTCCTGTTCCATAATAAAGGCAACGCCACCCTTGCCCGATTGGCTGTTGATACGGATAACCGCCTCGAACTGCCGGCCGATATCCTGTGGGTCAATGGGCAGGTAAGGGACTTCCCAGTAGCGTGGTTTTGTATCTTCATAATCCTTCAAGCCTTTTCGAATGGCATCCTGGTGTGAACCGGAGAAGGCTGTGTACACCAGTTCCCCCACCCAGGGATGACGTTCTGCCACGCGCAGGCCGGTGCAGGATTCGTAGGTGTTGATGAGCGTGTCCACCTCCGGAATACTTAATCCCGGGTCTATGCCTTGTGAATAGAGGTTCATGGCCAGTGTCAGCAAGTCCACATTGCCGGTACGCTCCCCGTTGCCGAAAAGCGTCCCTTCTACGCGGTCCGCCCCGGCAAGCAGCCCCAACTCCGTGGCTGCCACACCAGTACCCCTGTCGTTGTGGGTATGCAGGCTCAAAATAACATTTTCACGACCCGATAAATTGCGCGAAAACCATTCAATCTGGTCAGCATAAATATTCGGTGTGGCCATTTCTACGGTGGCCGGCAGGTTGATGATCACTTTTCTATCTTTTGTCGGCTGCAATACATCCAAAACCGCTTCACATACTTCACGGGCATAATCCATTTCCGTGCCGGTAAAACTCTCAGGCGAGTATTCATAGCGAATGTCGCAATCAGTTTCAGCCGCCAGTTGTTTCACCAATAGTGCCCCGTCCACAGCAATCTGCCGAATCTCAGCCTTATCCATGCGAAAAACCACGCGGCGCTGGGCAACGGATGTGGAATTATAAAAATGAAGAATGGCCGATTTCGCTCCAATCAACGATTCATAAGTACGACGAATCAGGTGTTCCCGTGCCTGCGTTAAGACCTGGAGGGTAATGCCATCCGCCATACCGCGCTCAATCAGCGTCCGCACAAAGGAGAAGTCGGTATTGGACGCAGACGGAAAAGCCACTTCAATTTCCTTAAAGCCAATATCCTTGATCATGTTGAACATCGCCAGCTTTTTCTCAATACCCATGGGTACCGGCAAAGCCTGGTTGCCGTCACGCAGATCCACACTGCTCCAAATGGGTGCTTTTGTGATGGTTTTCCCCGGCCAGGTGCGGTCCGGTAAGTCCATGGGTGCATAGGCCTGGTACTTGGTGTAGTCCATTCCACCATTAGAACTGCCGATAAAACTATTTTTCTTACCATTGAAACCACTTTTACTACTGTTTGAACTACCGTTACTGCCGTTTGAACCACTGCCATTTACACTACTGTTACTGCCGTTTAAGCCACTGCTACTGCCATTTACACTACCGTTACTGCCGTTTGAACCACTGCCATTTACACTACCGTTACTGCCGTTTGAGCCACTGCTACTGCCATTTACACTACCGTTACTGCCGTTTGAACCCCCGTTACTGCCATTTACACTACCGTTACTGCCATTTGAACCACTGCTACCAGCATTTCCCGTCGGGCTTTTTCTCTCTTGCATCATGGTCGTACCTCCTTAAAAATAAACAAACCCCTCTCGTCTTTTGAG
>JBBRWP010000201.1:0-6010 GCA_038249175.1 Acetivibrionales bacterium | reverse complement strand
ATCCAAAATGCTCAACGCCAGCCAAATTGTCAATTACGCAGCAGTTGCAAAACTGACACGCGGCCAGGCAGTGGATATCATTTATTCTGCTGTAAAGAACGGTGTTTTGGAAGATGGCGGGAAAAAACTCATCGATAAACTGGTGGAATCTGGAATAACGCCCACATCGGCGGCCATTGCTTTTGGTTATGCGGTGCCGGCACCCAGACCTACGCCTACCCCTGCCCCGGTACCTGTGAATGCACCCTTGGCTGTGACCTCTGTGTCTGCGCTAAACTGCAAGCAGGTGCAGGTGGTGTTCAACCGCGAAGTGAACCCGGATTCTATTCTGTCTGCTTATTTTGAAATAAAAGATGAGGGCACCACTGTAAAAGCAGCCACACCGGAGCTACAGGCAGATAAGAAAACGGTTTTATTAACCTTGGATGGGGCAGGTGCACTGAAGAATACCTATTCGGCTTCTGTACTGGTAAAAAAGAGTATAAGGGACACTTCCGGTGCAAATCTTGGCAGCGATTTCCTTAAGACCGATGTCCGGGTGCAGGACTTGAAGGTACCAGAACTCTTAACCGTTGCTGCCGTTGGCAGCAAATCCATCCTGCTGACTTATGATGAACCTGTTTGGGGAGGCACTTTAACAGCCATCGCCACCAGCAACTATACAGTGGGGAATGGCATGTATTCCTCCCTCGCTCTGTCGGCCACGGCGAACCCGGCAAAAAGCACGGTGCTGCTGAGTTTGGGCATGCCACTCAGCCCTGGAACAGTCACCGTCAAATCCAGTGCTGCCGGTATGGTCACCGGTGCACCAATGGATTTTGCCGGTTATAAAGCTTTACCGAAAGAAGTCTCCTTCACTTATGCACCAGATACGTCTGCGGTCAGCGCCTCCTTACAAAGTGTGAACCGTGTCACCCGAAAAGTGGTCGTAAAATTCAGTAAACCCGTGTACGGGAATAATGTACGACTGTACCAGTTGGTTTCCGGCGTGGATGCCTATGGCTCTAATGTCCTGAGCAAGAGTGAAGGCATGGCCTCCGATACCTGGGAGTTCACCATGAACAACGGTGTTCCGACCGGTTCCGTGAACTTTTTCCTAGTGAACAGTGCCACTATTTCAGACCAGTTGTCCGATTTGTTCGGACAGAAAGTGCCCAATCTCAACTTCTCTTTCTCTGTCATCGCTGATAACACCCCGCCAGCTGTTGCATCCCTGACGGTGAACGGCAATGGTTCGTTCGATGTGGTGTTCAACGAAGAAGTTGATCCGACAGAAGCAAACAAAATTGCGAATTTTGAAGTGCGCAATGCGGCCAATGTGAAACAAAATATCACAGGCGCTACCTTGCAGGTGGATCAACAAACGGTTCGCGTAAATGTCGCTTTGACCGATTTGCAAACCTACACATTCAAAGTGCTTTCCATGAAAGATATTGCCGGTAACCTTTTAACTGTGCCGTATTCGGTCACCCGTGCTGTCAGTGACAACGCAAACCCCAAGGTTGTTTCCGCTTATTCTGTCACAGCAGAGCGAAAAATCTTTATTACTTTCAGTGAACCGATGAATGCAACAGAATTGGGGGACAGAAGCAATTATGTGGTGGATAAAAATGGTGGTACGGATAACTTCCAGTCATTAACAGACAGTGATACCCTCTCCGTGTTGGATGCACGACACGTTTTGCTAACTATGGGTGCGGCGATCTCCACCCCTTCGGTGAAAATGTCAGCGATGCGCGATTTGTCTGGCAAGAAACTGGGGTCAGATGCCCTTTTTGAATACACCGGAGAGTCAGGAAACTTGCTGAACATTGGTGTGGAAACAGTCCGCCTGGAAGAAGTGCGTGTGGTTGGTACCAACCTGGTACAATTGGTGTTTAACACCAGAATTATGTTGGTTGGGGCAAGTGATTTTCTGTTCCGGGATGATGCCAGCGGTGCAGCCTTAACGCTACCGATAAGCGTCTTAGGCACTGTTGCCTATAGTGAAGGGATAACAGGAAATAGTGAAATTGTGGTACAGGTAGACAGAACCCTGAACGCCAACGCCACCTATACCGATAACGGTATCGTGAAAAACCTTGAAGTTCAGGTACAGCCAGTGGGCACATATAGTGCCAGCAACGCTCTTGTTACGGCCAGAAACCATGCCGATGCACTAACCCTGGTGGATAAAGTCGGCGGTGCCATTGCCAAAGACAGTTCAGGGAATGACATCATTACCTGGAACGACTACAACGGCGATTTGAAGATAGACACAGTGGTCGTGAAGTATGATGAACCCGTCCTGGAGTCCACGCTTTCCACCTTAACCTACACCGTACTTGGCTACAGTGTCACGGGTGTGTCGACAGATTCAGACGGTTATGTGACGGCCGGGACAGCCGGTAATCATGCAGCGGGTGCTCAGTTTGTCATTATCAACATCACAAAATCTGGACAAACAAATGATGTAGGTTCAAAACCTACAGTTACACAGATTAGCCCCATTTCCGATGTGTTGGGGAATATTATTGAGTAAATGATTCTTATATCTGAATCACGGATGATACATTTATTTGTCCAGGCCAGGCTATATCATCAAAGGGTAAATAGTTTTTACACCTGAATCACGGACGATACTGTCATCATCAGGCCAGAAAATAACCCAAGACAGACAAGATAAACAAGATAAAATAGATAAACAAAGTAAAAAGGCAACACTCGGCGTTGCCTTTTTACTTTGTTTTGCTTTCTTATGAAAACATGAAGTCTACAATAAAACCACAATACCCAGCGACAAAAGCAGCCACAGGGCAATATCCACCAACAGCGGTTTGTCGGCCAGCAAAGTAAGTTCTGGCGCTTCACCCATATCTTTTTTCTGTACAAGGTATTGATAGCGGAAAAAACCATAGAGAACAAAAGGAATGGTAAGCATCATATAATAGGGCTCTCCTGCACTGAAGGTATATAAGGAGTACGATATGAGTGTGGTCGAAGTAATGACGGAAAGCATGTGGTCCACAAGGTCTACAGAATACTCCCCAAGAATTTGACGGTGTGCAACCGCGCCACCCGCCAACGAAATCAATTCGCCACGGCGTTTGTTCAGCCCAAGGAACAGGGCAAGTAATAATGTGCACAAGAGCAGCCAGGGGGATATCTTCACATGGATGACCACCGTACCGCCAACAGTACGCAACACAAAGCCTGCAGCCAATGCCAGTACATCTATGATGACCACATGTTTTAAGATGAAGGTGTAGGCACAGACGAGGGCGAAGTAACCAAATAAAACAGCAAAGAAGTCACTGTCTAGAAACCAGGCAAAAGTAAACGATAGGGCTAAAATAAAAACCGCCGAAATAATGGAGGGTATAACCCCTAACTGCCCGGCCGCAATCGGCCGGGTTTTTTTTCGCGGATGCAGGCGGTCCTGCTTTACATCTGCAAGGTCATTGATCAAGTACACTGCACCGGAAACCAGACAAAAGAGGATGAAGGCAGCAATGCTGCGCAAGAGCGGTTCAGTTTGCAAAAAGGACTTGGAAAAAGCAAGACCGGCAAAAACAAAGACGTTTTTCAGCCATTGCTTGGGTCGCATGGACAGGATGAGGGCTTTCGGGTAGGACATGTGTTTCGTTTCCAAATGCTTTCCTCACTTTCTGATTAAGTGCAACATGCAAGGTGTGCAAATCCCTAAGATACCTTTCACCGCTAAGGTTGTTTCATTGCCTGTATACCCGGGTGCAGTGTGCAAATCCCTAAGATACCTTTCACTGCTAAGGTTGTTTCATTGCCTGTATACCCGGGTGCAGTGTGCAAATCCCTAAGATACCTTTCACCTCCCAATGGCTAACTCATTTTCTACTGCCAATGTGGTAAATGGTGCCTTCATTAAAGGTCTTTACCGGTTCAAGTTCGTATAACGCTGCCAATGCACGGGGACCATAAACAGCGTCCGATTCGGCGCTGCCAAACCAGACCAGCCAGGCATCCGGGTTGGTCGCTATTTCTTTTTCGAACCATGGCAGGCGGTACATGTCGGGGCCTTTATATTTAGGGGTAGAGAATGCAGAACGGTCTGCCAAAAAGTACACCGCAGAAGCATTGTTGCTGTACACCTGCCCGATTGGTTTCTCTTTGTTCAAATATTGTATGATGGTGTTATTTTTCCACTGATCTGTTTGCAAACCGCCGGCACCCGTTCGAACCGATGTGTTCAATTGGTTCGTTGTTGCAGCAAGGGGAAAGAGCAACCATATCACAAGCAACGCTGATATGAGGGCTGACATGTGCTTCTGATCTGAAAAGTATGAGGCTGTCACATCCAATATTATAAAAGACAGGAGAAACAGGGGTACATACGCGGGGCTCAAATAGCGGTCGCCAATTGGGTCAAAAGCGACTTTGGTGGCCGAGGAAATCAGTTGTGCTGTGAAAATTATGATATAGGCAAATATAGGACCGTAAGAGCGGATGTTCGTTTTTACGGACGCAGAAATATGCTCTGCCCTAGGCTGTTGAGGCGATAAGGCATTAGATGGAGGGCTTGATTTTATCGGCAGCACATTGTGTTTATGTGAACTTTTTCTATATGGAGGGCTTGATTTTATCGGCAGCACATTGTGTTTATGTGAACTTTTTCTATATGGAGGGCTTGATTTTATCGGCACCACATTGTGTTTATGTGAACTTTTTCTATTCTTTAGTATCTGGATAAAGGCAATCAGTAAGATGAAGGTTAGCAGCATCAATGCAAGCAGGGATAAAACAGTTGCCAGTGTATAGAATATGTTTACTTTTATAAGGGAAGAAAACAAATCGATGTGAATGAAATCACCGGAAAGGAACCAGGATAGGAATGTTTGGATTGTGCGCTTGATGTTTGTGAAAAAGGTGACTTGCGCGGCTGGCCGCAGTCCGGCAAAAGTTGCGGAAACAATATAGTTCCGAACCAGATACAGCACTGTTGGAAAGGCAGAAAGACTGCCGAAGATCAGGACGTTGATGATGCGTGGCCACCATTTTTTTTTGTCATTATCTTGGTCATTTTTCATATAATTGTAAAAAATGAGAAATAAACAGCCTGTCAGAATGAGGGCGATGCCTGTATAGCGGTTCAAACAGGCAAGCGCCGCAAAGAGGGCAGACAGTAGGAGGTCTTTGTGTTTGCCATGATAGAGAAATGCTTCAAAAAAAATAAAGAATAAAAACGACAATAGAATGAAGAGCGTTTCTGTCCAAAGGAAGCGGGAAATGAAATGCATTTGCGGGGAAAGCATGATAGCAGTCGCACCTAAAAAAGCAAAGTGTTTGGTTTGAGCATGCCGGTAGAGCCAAACCCCGGAAAGATAAACAATGCCACCGAAAGACAGCGTATTGATGGCTATGGCCGCTGCAAGAACCGGAATATGCAAAGCACCAGTTAAGGCGAGCAGGAAAGGGTAGAGTGGCGGCCACTGAATAAAGGGACTGGGATAACCAAAGTAAGCCAGTCCATTGCCTGCAATGAGGGATTTTGCCGCATGAATATAAGCGACAGAATCGTGTGTGACCCCGGGGCCGTATTTTATACTGTTAATCAGCACCAAGACGGCACTGATGCAGCTGAGTGAGAGGAAAAGAAGCCTTGTATGTAACGTCATTTCTTTTTGAAGGTCTGGGTTTTTTTCCAAACGCCTTGGCATGGCAAATACTCCTTAGATTCTCAAAGTGGGTGATTTTTTGTTATGGCGGTGCTGTCACAACCCGTTTTTTACTTTTTTAATTATAGCATAGACAGCAAACCACGAGGATATGCAGCATGGATCCATCATATGACAATCAATAGGAATTTCACCTTCTTTGTGGTATTCTATTGAAAGAAAATTCTATCATTTGAACCCTGTTGCATAAAACAACGGTACTATTCAAACCTGCTTTGAAAGGACAATAACACTGTATGTCAAAGATAAAAGGACAGTTTATAAAAGAGCAGACGATAAAAGAAGAGGCGTTAAAAAAAGAGACCCCCGCCGGACTTTCT
>JBBRWP010000200.1:0-6025 GCA_038249175.1 Acetivibrionales bacterium | reverse complement strand
GGTTATCCCCATTGAGATTGCTGGTATTAAGGATCGCTTGCCCCTGATTCTTCTTTCTGTCAACGATGTGAAAGATGATAAAGGAAATGCGCTGGTGGTTGGCAAGTTGACACGGGGTGTCGAACAAACCATGGAATTGCGGAAGACCGATATTGCGGTGGTTTTGCAAAGCCTTAAGGGGCTGAAAGTACCGAAAAAGAGTCTTTTTGGCCTGAACACAGTGGATAATACAGCAGACATGATGCTGATGGTAGCCAACAGGGCCAGCCTGCGGCGCGTGAGGTTGCTTGGTACGCAAGATTCCTGGGCTGTCATTGAAAATATACCACAGGAAGATGTGAACCGGCGCGTGAAGGTTTATGACTTGTACCTGCAGAATCCGGATGGAATTATGGATGGCCAGGTGATACAAGACTGAATGGGTAGGAATAGTTTTGAATAACATTTAAAAGTGCCGTGGAACTGCCTGTATGAATTGAATGGGCTTTTAAATACTGCTAAGTTTGGTGATTTACACTCAAATAAGGCGAATTTTGTATGAATTTGATGTTTATGTTGATTGGTGGTTTTTTATGATTGAAAAAGAAAAAAACAGGTTGAATAATGAGAACAATGAAAACAGTGAAAATAATGAAAATAATGAACGCTATATATACGATGGCATTTCTGAAAGGAATGCGAATCTGAAATGTGGCCAGAAAAACTATTCGGAAAGTGAACGAATTTCCAAAAAATTGCAGGATGTAAAAATTCAGATACGTGAAACGGCCTCTCTTTGCGGCCGTTCTGCTGATGATATTCTGCTCATTGCTGTCAGTAAAACCGTCAATATCCCGGCGGTTCAGGAGGCTGCTTCCCATGGACAACTTGACTTTGGTGAAAACAGGGTGCAGGAATATCTGAAAAAATCGGAAGCCTTGTCCTCTAACTTGCACTGGCATTTTATTGGTCGCCTGCAAACAAATAAAGTTAGGCAACTGGCTGGCCGTGATGTCCTAATTCATTCGCTGGACCGTTTGGATCTTTTGCATGAAATGACCCTGGTGGCAAAGCGAAAAGGCTTACGTTGGAAAGTTTTGGTGGAAGTCAATGTATCCGGTGAATCTTCGAAAGCAGGGGTTACACCGAATGGCTTGCTACCATTCATGAACGAAGCCTCAGAGAGTGGGGTCGTGGATGTTCTGGGCTTGATGACTGTAGCACCTTATAGTGACAATGCCGAGGAGACCCGGCCGGTGTTTCGTCGGCTGAAAGAACTGTCGTTGCAAGTGGATCAGGCACACTTGCCCGGTATATCAATGCGTTACCTGTCTATGGGCATGTCCAATGATTACAAGGTGGCCATTGAAGAAGGTGCAACACATATACGCGTTGGAACAGCCATTTTTGGGGAACGGATGGTCCATTGAAGCGTTTTTACAAATAATGTTTTTTATTAATTAAGAGAGGTGCGAGACATATTCGTGCTAGAACAGCCATCTTTGGGGA
The DNA here is from genome assembly GCA_038249175.1 of Acetivibrionales bacterium. Lineage (GTDB taxonomy): Bacteria > Bacillota > Clostridia > DSM-8532 > DSM-8532 > JAEWSN01. The sequence continues at coordinate 4,537 of JBBRWP010000200.1, read as the reverse complement.
ACGGATGGTGCATTGAAACATTTTTTTACAAATAGTATTTGTTTTTTTGTTATCGTTGTACTATAATGGGTAACAGATATATAGGTTGCACCCTTAACAGGGATACGAAAGATTGTCCGGTCACGTTATTGGACAGAAATTTACGAAGGAAAAGACGGAGGAAACCATCATGGCAGGAGCGATTAACAAGCTACTCGATTTTTTTGGTTGGGAATCTCAGGGCGAATATGAAACAGATCCTTATGACAACACCATTTCAGAAGAAACCAATCAAAGTCAGCCATCCCAGACAATACGTAAACCGCAAACACAAAACAAAGTTGTTCCACTCAGTTCACCAAACGATCGAAAGGTGATTATTCGTTCACCTCAAAATATTTTGGAGATGAAGGAATTGGTAGACCACCTTAGGGCGAGAAGCACAGTTATTATGAATGTTGAAAAAACAGAACCGTTGCTGGCACAGCGCATGGTCGACTTTTTGAGTGGCGCCGTATACTGCATCGATGGCGACATGGAAAAATTGTCTTCCGGTGTTATTATTGCAGTACCCAATGGCGTCGATATTACGGCGGATTTGCGGGATGATATTCGCAACAAAGGCTCTTTCTCCTGGGTAAAATAATTTCCGCTCATTCGCTTTCTAAGCCTTGTCTTTGACAAGGCTATATTTCGTTGTGCAATTCGTTGCTCTTTTTCACCGATGGACGAAGGAGGCTGTTATGAATTTTACACCCAATGAGCTGCAGAATGTCATTTTCAAAAAGAGTCTTATTGGCTTTCATCAAAACCAAATTTATGATGTTATTTCACGAGTTGTAGAAGACTATAGTGGCTACATCCGTGATAATGTAAAGCTGAAAGAAAAAACCGATGAAATGGGTGAAAAAATTAAATACTACATGGGTATAGAAACCGCTTTGCATAACAGCCTTGTCGTTGCCCATCAAACCAGTGAAGAAATTGTTCAAAATGCACGAAAGCAAGCGGAGAACATTGTTGCAGAGGCGAGGATTAACGCCCTGCAGTTGATTGATCAGGCAAACAAGCAGATTACTGGCGCTTTGTATGAAAAAGAGCGGTTGCAAAGCGAACTGGAAGCCTTCCGTGTGCGTGCAGAAAGCATGCTTAAGGCACAAATTGGTCTTTTGAAGCAGCTGAACCCGGATGAACCGTCCAGAAATCCCTTGAATTCCATGTCAAGAACTGCTTTGGCTGAGGCATCGGCCAGAATTACAGAAAATATCCTGGCCGATGTGGAAAAGGACAAAGCACAGGTGAATGAAGCCCTCCCGGTAAAATCAACAGTGAAAGACTTCATCAAAGAGCCCAGCAAAGAACGTGCTTACAAAGAACCTATGTTGAAAAGCAGCCTGCATGGGGAAAAGACAGCTGTTTCCTCCATTGGTTGATGGGCATGGAATTTTGTTGGACAACAATGGTTTTGAATACAGGCGTCTTGATGAATTAGCACTCTAATCGATAGAGTGCTAATTTTTTTCTTGACATTCTCTGACCTACTCGTTAAGATTATCATTAGCAGTTTTAGTAAAGAAAGCTTACTGGTTCAGTCATTTGTTCAGCAAGTTTTGTGCCAATACGAAGAGAATGAAACAGGTATAAATCTTGAACAGGAGCAATGGATGGTATTTCTACGGGACGAAAACATTTTTACAATACTGAGGAGGATTAAGTCATGACTGAAGGAAAAGGCACAGCACAGGAAAAAGGGAATATTTCCATACACACCGAAAATATTTTTCCCATCATTAAAAAGTGGCTATACTCTGAAAAGGATATATTCTTAAGGGAAATCGTATCCAATGCATCAGATGCCATCACCAAGCGCCGCAAATTGGGCGCCATGGGAGAGGACCATTTGCCGGAAGGCTTTGCTGGCCGCATTGATGTAAAGGTCAGCAAGAAAAAGGGCACCATTGACATTACCGATAACGGCCTGGGTATGACAGCCGAAGAGGTGCGCCAATACATTAATCAGATTGCTTTTTCAGGCGCTCAGGACTTCCTGGAAAAATACAAAGACAAAACCGATGACCAGCAAATTATCGGTCATTTTGGTCTGGGCTTCTATTCATCCTTTATGGTTTCTACCGATGTGCGCATCGATACCCTTTCTTTCCAGGAAGGAGCAGAAGCTGTAAGCTGGGAAAGTACCGGTGATACCGAATACAGCATCGGTTCATCCGAAAAAAAGGATGTGGGAACAACCATTACCATGACGCTGTCAGAGGATTCTAAGGAATTTTTGGAAGTTTATAAAACTCGTGAAGTGATTAAGAAATACTTCGCCTTCCTGCAATACGAAATATATGTAGAAGACGCCGACGAAAAACCAATTTCCAAAAAAGAAGCCAAAAAGGCAAAAAAAGAAAAAAATGAAGCACCTGTGGATGCAATGGCGGATGAGTTTATTGAAGGCGAAGATAATTTGCCAAAACCTGTTAATAACACAAGCCCACTATGGCTCAAAAACCCGCGTGATTGCACGGATGAGGAGTATAAAGCTTTTTACCGTGACGTGTTCATGGACTACAATGAGCCCTTGTTCTGGATTCATGTGAATATGGATTACCCTTTTAACATGAAGGGTATTATATACTTCCCCAAACTGAAGCACGAATTTGAAACGAGCGAAGGCAAAATTAAACTCTATTACAACCAGGTATACGTGGCGGATAACATTAAGGAAGTCATTCCGGAATTCCTGATGCTCTTAAAAGGCACTCTGGACTGCCCGGATCTGCCTTTGAACGTTTCGCGAAGTTTCCTGCAAAATGAAGGCTATGTACATAAAATTTCTGCTCACATCACCAAAAAAGTGGCAGATAAACTGCAATTGCTGTACAAAAAAAATCATGAGGACTATGTGAAATACTGGGCGGACATTCATCCGTTTGTGAAGTATGGCTGCATGCGCGAGGAAAAGTTCTATGACAAGGTCAAAGATATTGTCATCTATAAAACCACCGAAGGCAGAACAGTGACATTACCTGAATACCTGGAAAGTGTTTCTGAAAAGCATAAAAATATGGTCTACTATGTCAATGATGAAAAGCAGCAGGCACAATACATTCGTATGTTCAAAGAACATGGCATGGAAGCCATCGTTCTGGACACGATGATAGACAACCACTTTGTGTCCTTCCTCGAAGAGAAAAACCATGACGTGAAGTTCCTGCGTATCGATTCGGAATTGACTGATACCATGAAGCATGCTGATGGACCGGGAGAAGAAACAAAGAAGCTACAGACGGAGAAGCTTGAGAAGATTTTCCGTAAGGCGTTGGGGATGGAGACTCTGAAGGTTTCTGCGGAAGCGCTAAAGAGCGAAAGTACCCCGGCCATTGTTCTGTTGTCTGAACAATCCCGTCGTTTCCGTGAAATGAGCCGTTCTTTTGGCGGCGGCATGGACATGGGCGCGATGTTCCCAAATGATGAAACATTGGTGTTGAACCTGCGCAACCCGCTTATTCAGAGGGTTATGGAACTAGATGGGGAAACTTCCAGGGACGAGGATGTGAAATTCGCGGCAAAACACATTTATGATTTAGCCATGCTTGGACACAAACCCCTCGATGGCGAAGCCATGACGGCATTTCTGGAACGGAGCAATGTGCTGCTGAGTAAAATACTTTAAGAATTGGGAAGCTTCGAGTTCGCTGAAAGGGAAGCTTCGAGTTCGCTGAAAGGGAAGCTTCGAGTTCGCTGAAAGGGAAGCTTTGAGTTCGCTGAAAGGGAAGCTTCGAGTTCGCTGAAAAGGAGGTTTCGAGTTCACTGAAAAGGAAGCTTCGAGTTCGCTGAAAGGGAAGCTTTGAGTTCGCTGAAAGGAACCTTGCAGCGTTCAATCCGTCGCAACCTCCGTCGCAAGGCGGCTGTAGATTCGTCAAAATCAAAAAACATCGGACCGCCGCGATTCGCCATCCTGGCTCAGACGCGGCTCACCGCCCATCCGGGGCGGTGCCGATGTTTTTTGTTTTTCCTCATCAACAGCCGCCAATGCTCCTACAGATTGCTCCTTGATTGAATGCTACAAGGTTCCTAATATAAAAACAGCAAGGTTCATAAAATAAAACAGCAAGATTCATCATATAAAAATAGCAAGATTCATAATATAAAAGCAGCAAGATTCATAATATAAAAGCAGCAAGGATCCTAATATAAAAGCAGCAAGATTCATAATATAAAAGCAGCAAGGATCCTAATATAAAAGCAGCAAGGTTCATAAAATAAAACAGCATGATTCATCATATAAAAACAGCAAGGTTCATCATATAAAAATAGCAAGGTTCATCATATAAAAATAGCAAGGTTCATCATATAAAAATGGCAAGGTTCATCATAACAACATCGTTTACGATTTTAGTTCAATTGATCATTGTACTTTATGAGCTGCATTCGATATAATCAGTAACAGACAGGTTCTCAATGAGCATGTCTGTTTTTTATGGTTTTTAGAAAGAGGTGTGTGTGTGTATGAAAAAGGCAAAACTGATTGTGGAAACAGATTTTATTTTGT
>JBBRWP010000199.1:0-6032 GCA_038249175.1 Acetivibrionales bacterium | reverse complement strand
GACAAGGCTTCCGATTTTTTCAGATATTCCTGCACCCTGTTTTCACCAAAGTCCAGTTGTCCATGGGAAGCAGCCTCCTGAACCGCCGGGATAGCAACCGTTTTGCTGACCGCAATCAGTAAAACATCTTTTATCTCCCGTCCGGATTTTTGGGCTGCCAGTGTCATCTGTTCTTTGACATGGCAGAGATTTTCTTGAATTGCAATCGGGTCGACATTTTTATTAATCGATTCTGACATGTACTCACCATCCTTTGATAACAGCGCGGATCAGTCCTGTATCACTTGGCCATCCATAATTCCATCCGGATTCTGCAGGTACAAGTCATAAACCTTCACGCGGCGGTTCATATCTTCCTGCGGTATATTCTCAATGACAGCCCAGGAATCTTGTGTTCCAAGCAACTTCACACGCCGCAAGCTGGCCCGGTTGGCTACCATCAACATCATGTCTGCTGTATTATCCACTGTGTTTAAGCCAAAAAGACTTTTTTTCGGTACTTTCAGTCCCTTAAGGCTTTGCAAAACCACCGAGACTTCAGTCTTGCGCAATTCCATGGTTTGTTCTACACCCCGCGTTAACTTACCAATCACCAGCGCATTTCCATTTTCGTCTTTCAAATCGTTTACAGAAATTAAAATCAAGGGCAAGCGATCCTTAACACCGTGAATCTCAATGGGAATAACGGCCTCTTTTTGTGCCAGCTTCGCGGTTTCCAGTTTTATGGATAATGCTTTGAAAGTTTTTTCATCCACCGCCAGGGCCAACCAGCAGACATCATTTTGTACAAGTTTACCGTAACGGTCTCCTTTTTTTACTGGAATATTTTGTGGTGTATACCAGTTCAAGTCTTTTTCTTCAGTTGTTTTATCCAGTGTTATTGCACCCACGGTCAACGTTGAAAGGCTTTCCGGCGACCACATGCTTTCTTCACCATCAAAAGAATAGCAAACAATGCCCGGGATATCCGTGCGAACCGGTGTTAACAACTTGGTCACACGGTTCTTCAGTTTCTGCAGGTCTTGCAATTCCGGACTCTGAGTTTTATTCCGTTCTAGTGCGGCAACAAGGTTTCTTGCTCTTTCCTCCAAAAGAAAATCCAGACCGGCACGAATATCTGAAACCTTTTGCAACTCCCCTTTGCCCGCTGCAGCCGCCAGCGATATAATTTTATCATCCACGGCCTTGTTCACTGTTTCCAATCGGGCATTCCCGGCGGTTTTAGCGTTGTCCAGGATGCGCAACAACAGTGCATTTTCTTCATTTTGATACTGTGTTACGATATCCTCTTCGCTTTTTCCAACAAACGAGGCAATGGTGCCACCGGTTGGAACACGTTCACCATACTGGGCTATGGGAAGGATGCTGCCGTTATCTTCCGCCGACAAAACGGTTTCATTGCGAATAAAAACACCCGTTGCCGGTACTTTCAGTTCCAGGGTATCTTCCTGAATAATGCCTGTGTTCATGGGTTTGGTAAAAAACCACTTCCACATGGCCGGGATATAAAGAATCATCAGCAGAATAAAGAGAAAACCGGTAAGTCGTGCCCTTTTTCCGCCTTTTTTCCGTTTCAATCTCGCTGCAGCCATTCAAGCCTCCGATTGATTTTATCTTTTGTATTCATTCGTATTCCTTGCTCTGTGCTCATCCAACCTACACCACGGATTTCATCACAATACCCTGCCGCAACATCTCTTCACAGGCACGCAACACGCCCAGTTTCGCATGTTCATACACAAGACCACCCTGCATATACACCGTATAAGGTTCCCGCATCGGGGCATCGGCGCTGAGTTCAATGGATGAACCTTGTACAAAGGCACCGGCTGCCATAATGACAGGACAGTCATATCCTGGCATGTCCCAGGGTTCCGGATTGACAAAAGCATCCACCGCTGAGGCTTTTTGCACCCCTTGGCAAAAGGCGATGACAGCCTTCGGATCCAGCAAGTGAATGGCCTGTGCCAAATCACCCCGCGGTTCATCCGGTTCCGGCCACACACCATAACCGTAAGCTTTCATGAATGCGGCGGCAAATACAGCGCCCATAAGGCTTTCGGTTACTGTGTGCGGGGCCAGAAAAAAGCCCTGCATCAAGGATCGATTTTGCCCTAGCGAGGCACCAACCTCCCGGCCAATGCCCGGCAAGGTCATACGGTAAGACACCAAATCTACCAAATTCTTCCGTCCTGCAATGTAGCCTCCGGAAAGGGCCAGACCACCGCCGGGGTTTTTAATGAGCGAACCGGCCATGATATCCACACCCACTTCGGTGGGTTCCCGGGTTTCGGTAAACTCGCCATAGCAATTATCAACCATAATCACAACATTCGGATTGACAGCGCGAACTGCTGCCACAACTGTCTCTATGGCTGCAATGTCCAGAGACCGCCTATGGTCATAACCACGCGACCGCTGCAGAAAAACCATTCTTGTTTTTTCCGTCATGGCTGCCTGTATTTTTTCAAGATCCACACACCCGAGCGCATCCAAATCCACTTGTTTGTAACCGATGCCATATTCTTTGAGTGACCCGGTACCATCGTCATTATGGATACCAATGACAGCATCCAGTGTATCGTAGGGCTTTCCTGTTACGGAGAGCAGTTCATCTCCCGGCCGCAAAATGCCGTAAAGACAAAGGGCCAACGCATGGGAGCCACAGGTAATCTGTTGCCGCACCAGCGCATCTTCTGCACCAAAAGCCGTTGCGAATACTTCCTCCAGCACTTCCCGACCGCGGTCATTGTAGCCATAGCCAGTGGTTCCGGCAAAGTGTGTATCCGACAGGCGGTGCAACTGCATGGCTTTGATGACCTTGAGCTGATTGAACGCGCGCACATCTTTCATTTTTGCGAATATGTCTAAAAGCCCCGCTTCCACGCGAATGGCAGTTTCTACAAGACTCTCTGTGATGCCAAATTGGGTGTAGGCTGTTTTTGCCAGGCTGCTGTTTGTCATGAGGTTTTTCCTCTATATGCTGTGAATTTTTGGATTGTTGATTTTGGTGTATAATTACTATGCTTCTGTTTCCTCACCGCTTTGAATAGCGAGCGGTTCCGGCGGTGCAATGCCCAACTTTTCTTCCAGATCTTCCATTACCCGGTCTACCTCTTCTCGGGTCACCGTGCTGGTATACCAGAACTTCTTGCTCGAAGCCGTACGGTACATATCCAGAGCTTTGCCGTCCTCCCCCAACAGCTCCAAAAGTTTTCCGTAATTGTAATAAGCATCCGGAAAAGTCGGCGGGGATGCCATCAAGGCTTCGTAGATAGCTTTTGCTTCTTCCAACTGACCGGCCATACGCAATGTCGTGCCATAGTTGTCCAGAATAACAGGGTTTTTGCTGTTGTATTCATAGGCTTCTTTGTTATAAGCCAGTGCGGCATCCACAATGCCACGCTCAATAACAAAAAACCCCATCGTTGCGTACGTAGTGGTGGTTTTGTAAGTTTGGTTCACTTCTTCAAGCATTTCGATGGCTTCATCCAATTTCCCTTTTTTCCAAAGCAGCAGGCACATGGTCGATTTTGCATGGTTCTTTTCATCGGCCGTTTTCGCCACATTCATGGCAATGGTTAACATGCGTTCTGCATCCACCACCCTGCCCATTTTCAGATACATAAACCCGCAGGATGCGTGGAGCAGAGAATCTCCTGCCGCAGCGGAAATGGCTTTCTTCATCTTTTCAATGGCACCCATCAGGTCACCATCTAAAAACATCATCCGTGCTTTTCTATGATACATGCCGGCGCGTCTGCGGTAGAACAGGTAGCCGATAATAAAAATAAGTACCAGAAAACCACCCGCGCTCCCGGTGTATTGAAATGCCAGAAAGAGGGCAATGGCCATGATGGCATACATAATCAAGTCTGAATTATTTTTACCTTTAAACATGTACTTTCCTCCGAGTTTTCGCTTAATATGAACCGCCGGTCTTGTTGTCCGGCACCAACGGGTTGTTTTCTTGTAATACTGCACAATGAACCATCCGCTGTGTTGTATCGTATATATGATAGAAAGTTTTATGGGTGAAGCCTGTCACAAACGCTGATGTTCAACGATGATAAAAAAGGGAACACCAAATAACCCATTGCATCCAACTGGATACAAGAAATACCGTCCTTATCTTACCATAGGGACAAAGCTCTTGTCTAAAAAGGAAGGTGATTTCACGAAAAATAAAAAAACGAAGTTAGCAAGTGCTGAACATCTCCATGTGTGACACGGGGACGGTTCTTTTGTCACAGTTGGTGTGACAAAAGAACCGTCCCCGTGTCACACACCGCAGGGTTTTATTGTTTCAGCGGAAGTTTTATGGTGAACCGTGTGCCAACACCAACTTTGCTGGCGACGGTTATTTTGCCGCCATGGCGCAAAACGATGATGCGGGCAATGGAAAGGCCCAGGCCGTGGCCGCCACTGTTGCGCTCCCGGGCCTCATCCACACGGTAAAAACGGTCAAAAATATTCGGCAGGTCTTTTTCCGGGATGCCAATGCCACTGTCTTGCACGGAAGCTTCAATGCCGTTTGTGAACCTGTTATTTTCACGATGATTTTCAACACTGCCAGCCACATTGTCCGAGCTTTTGTTTGCGTTAAATGCAGTATTCTCCGCACCATAGGCCGTTTTTTGTGCCATGCTGCCCGTTTTTTGGCTTGCACTCTTTATCGCATTCCCCGCTGAATAGTCCGTTTTATGCTCTGAATTATCCTCTGTATATTTTAATTTTAGCGTAATCATACCGCCTTGTTCTGTGAACTTCACGGCGTTGTCGATAAACACACGCAGGGTCTGTTTCAGGCGGTTTCGGTCACCAACAAACCAAATATCGGGCTCAGTTTCACAGACAATATTCAGACCTGTGTCCATGAGCTGTGTGTCCCGGCACAATTCGGCCATCATTTCAGAAAAATTGAACGGCTCTTTTGTCAAAACCAGCTTATCTCTATCGTTTCTGGCAATAAACAGCAGTTTTTCAACAAGGTCCTGCATGTTTTTCGATTCATTGCTTATGGCCGATATAGACTCATCCAAAATGGCCGCATCGTTTTTGCCCCAACGTTCCAACATTCGGGCATAGCCCTGAATCACAGAAATGGGCGTCCTAAGTTCATGCGAAGCATCGGAAACAAAACGGTTTTGTTTTTCATAAGATACTTCCAGGCGCTCCATCATTTTGTTAAAGGTGACAGCCAAATCCACCAGTTCATCGGTCGATTCACGCACATTCATCCGCAAATTCAAGTTTTGTGAAGATATGGCGCTGATTTTTTGCGTAAAATCATCAATGGTCCGCAGTGCTTTTCGTGTGGCATACCGCCCCTGAAAGCCCATAATTAGGGATGCAATGCCAAAAAGAACAGATACACCAATAAATAAAACAAGCCCCTGCGCAATTGGAAACGTGATATCTTGTGCGTAATGAAACTGTACCGGTGTACCGTCGCGGATGGTGGTGTCTACACGCACAGAAAACCACACATGGTAACCCACCCTCGTAAATTTTATGGAATTGTGCCCCATCGGGAAAATATCTTTTACACTGCCCCCCGGTTCTGAACTAAACGATGCCGGAACTTGTAATCTCCCTTCTTCGGCGGTCACCAGAAAACCATGATTGACCGGGAACAGCGGTTTTGGTGGTATCATATCCGTTTCAAAAGCTGAAAAATTCTCGACGTTCTGTACTGTTCTTTTCATGTGGTCAAAATGTTCATAGTAAAGAAAACCGTATAAACCAATATAAGTGAGTAGCAAAACAAAAAACAGCACATTCATCCATCTTGAAAAGAGCTGCATATAGATGTTGGATATTCTTTTGGCCATGGATTTTCTGGGTCTGGTATTCGTGCCGGCACCGAATCTGATATTCGTACCAGTACCGGGTCTGGTATTGGGACTTACATTAGGATTCGTGCGGGAACCGGGTCTGGTATTTGGACATATATTAGGATTCGTGCTGGCACCGGGTCTGGTATTAGGACTTAAATTAGGATTCGTGCTGGCACCGGGTCTGGTATTAGG
>JBBRWP010000198.1:0-6037 GCA_038249175.1 Acetivibrionales bacterium | reverse complement strand
GACACCCTGATCCGGCCGCGTCTTTTTCTTGACCCGGCACAGAATCTTGTTATTCTCGTCCATCACTGCCCCGAGTACTTTGCTGCCGCCAATATCCAGAACAATATGTTTTTTTGCCATCTAGTTAAACCCTCCTTGCACTTCGTGCAGGCAATAAATTTGCTGAAAATGTTGCACATTTCCAGATTTATGCCCCATGCGTCCTCATCGCGTTCGCACAAAACTTGCTGAAATTGTTGCACATTTTCAGATTTATACCTATTCCATTCTCTTCGTGCTGGCACAAAACTTGCTGAAAATGTTGCACATTTTCAGATTTCCTGTATAGTTTGCACAGGTTTACCAGCAGGGCTACTCCGCACAGATCCTATACTTATTTACGTCACTGCAACCAACTGTCTCTTACCATTATACAGTTTAGAATGCGATTCGTCAGCCAAAATGAAAAATGTAAAAAAACACTGCTCTCTTGATTGAGAACAGTGCTTTTCTTTCCTTCGTTGCGAGGTCATTTATTTGAAAAATATCATAGATGTGAGATAATGAATCATAAATATAGGCAGGGTTACAACGGATAAAGGAGAAGTTATGTCAAGAATAGACGGATGGGCCGCAATCAATCTTGAAATGCCGGATCGGGTGCCAAGGACAGAATACTCAGCCGAAAGCCACTGGCCGCTGGTGTCACGCGTTAGCGGCATAGCGGTAACAGCAGACAGCCCGCCGGCATTGCGCACACAGGCTTCTGCTGCGTTCAAAAAAGCCTGGAATTATGACTTCATCTGGAACATTCTCATCCACAACCAGATTTTTGGAGACAAGCGCACCACCATGGGTCATGCGAAGTACGCTTCCGGAGGGGTAGATTTCGATACAGACGTTCACATGTTGTATAAAGAGCCTGAGGACGCACTCTCCTTCGATCCATGGGAACTGTACGGTCCGATTGATCACAAGACTGCAGTGGATGCCTTCAACCGCCACTATGCTGACGGTGTAGCAGCAGACCCTGAGGCCGTCACAATGACCGGCATCTACACCACCTGCATGTCCGGACTTATCGAGGTGTTCGGCTGGGATACGATGCTTTGCGCGGCTGGCATCGATGCAACTGGCTTTGGTGAAGTCACGAATCGTTACTGTGACTGGATGTCTCAGTATTTTCGTGCTTTGGCGGACTCAGTTGCACCGGTCGTAATGATTCATGATGACATTGTCTGGACAAACGGGGCCTTTTTTCATCCTGACTGGTATCGAAAATATATTTTCCCAAACTATCGAAAAATGTTCGCGCCTGTCATTGAAAGCGGCAAAAAAATCATATATACGAGTGACGGCACTTACACCGAATTCATCGACGATATTGCCGCTTGCGGTGTGAACGGCTTCGTGATGGAGCCGACAACAGACATGGCCTATATCGCAGAAAAATACGGTCGAACACATGCCTTCATCGGAAATGCCGACACACGCATTCTGCTCTCCGGTACACGGGAGGAAATTGAGGCGGAAGTGAAGCGCTGCATGGATATCGGCAAAAAATATCCGGGTTTCTTCATGGCCGTTGGCAACCACATCCCGTCCAACACACCTGTCGAGAACGCTCTGATCTATCAAGAAGCGTATCTGAAGCATTCGCGCAGATGACGCGAACAAAAGCACATATACTGGTGCCGTTAAGTTCGACGGCTTATTACTCTCGCATTTTAATCACAATACCTGAAGGCAGCAGGCGCTCTTTCCCGGAGGAAAGGCTGTTTAGCACGTGGCCATTCATCCAAATTTCACTCGATGCACCACCGTCAAGCAGTGCTGCTTCTTTCAGACCCATAAGGGAAAGCATGCTTCCAAGTTCTTCTCCGGTGAAGCCACTGGCACCTTCCGGTATGCGGCCTTCTGCAACAACAAATACAACCTGGCCTTCTGCGGTCATGCCAACGGCTGTTCTGGGGGCCGGGCTGCTTAAGGCCCCCGCCCAAGGATCAGAGGCCGGTGCTACATTTTTTCCATCTCTCACCAGGAAACTGCCACACGACATGGCGTACGATGTTCCTTCCGGCATTGCGGGCAGTGTTTTGACAAACCACCGCACCGATGCACCCAGTGGAAAATGTTTCAGGATTTGTTTTGTCTGGCTGTCCCCTATCGCTGAAATTAAAAAACCGCCTGGGGGAACATCCAGTGCCTGTTTGGTTGTGACCGTTTTTGTTACAATGCCGTTATCCACCACAACGGTTGTACGAAGGTTTTCAAGCCTGTCCTGCGACCCGAAGGCAGGTGTAAATAATGCCACACCTCCTGTAAACGGGTAGGGATTCAGGTAATCTGCAGCACTTTCGATGTCTGAGACCAAGCGGATGGCTGTGGCGATTGGATATAGCCGCGCACTTTTTCCGGTTAGAAACAAAACAGGAAAGCGGGGATCGGCCGCATGCATCGCTTCCCCCCCTTGCATCACAAAACCGCCCGGCCGGCCATCCGGATAACCAAACCCACCATTGACAGCGAGAAAAGCCCCCGCCCTGTTGGCCATGTCGCTCAGGGTTTCATAGCCAAAAAGGCGGTCAAAGGATAGAATCGTTTGTAGTTGTGCTTTTTCTGCTGCGGGGTTCACTAAAAGGATATGCACCTTTTGCCTGCGTCCAAGCCATTCTCCACTGACGACAGCGTATTGCAGGTCGGCATCCGCCGCCTGCATCAGGGGCAGAACCTCTACAATTTGCGTCAAGGATAACATCAGCGGACGGATATTTGCAGGGACGATTCTATCCGTTTGTGCACCGTCTTCTTTGCTTTCTTCATCATTCCGATTTTCAAAAGTCCCCACTGTATCGCCGTCCAAAGCAGCAGTCTTTTTGGTGTCAGCACTTTCTGAACAAACAGCTGATCCATCCACACCACAGCCATTGTCGACGTCAACCGTAGGCAGACATGTTTTTTGTGACAACAAAAAATTCTGGACAAGTTCAAGATCACTTGCCCAGAATAGAATAAGAATCACGATGAAAAGACAGAAAACTGTCCATGTCCTGGTCTGTTTCATGCAATGTCGCCTATTTTGCTTCAACCTTTACCGCTGTTGGTTTCACCATTCTATCCATTTGATTAGCCAGTTGCTTATAAAGTATATCGGCCAAGCCAATGCCCCGGCTCCCTGCTTTTTGCATCAATTCATCATCGAGCATACCTTCATAAATTTCTTTGGCCTGGCTGTTTTCCATCAAATCGGAGCTGGGTATTGTGGCCTTCATTTGTTTGTACATCATAGACATCATGATGCTTTCGAACTGTTCGCAGGCTTTTTTCAGCTCTTTTTTATCGCCCTCATCATATACACGCTGCAGCACGTCGGCAAAAGCCTTGTCTGAAGCACTGCTCTTTGCAATCGCAGCTGCTGCACCGGCACTACCGGCATCGATGGCTGCACCGGCGGGAAGTGAAACAGTGTTTGCATTCGTAACCATGTTGTTAAGAATAGGCATAGGATTGACTCCAAAATTCGTGCCTGACAGACCCATGTTTCCTCCAATCAAGATGCTTGGGATGATGGCAGTACAATCTTCCAATTCCTGACCCAAATGAACTGGAAATGAACAGCTCCAGCGTAAGAACTATTTTACCACAAATCGACATTACACAAAAATTATCTGCGCAACGCATTGGCGGTTTGCAGCATATCGTCGGCTGTCGTTATGGCTTTCGAATTCAGTTCATATGCCCGCTGGGAAGTAATCATCCGAACCATTTCTTCTACCACCGCCACATTGGAAGATTCCAGATATCCGCTGCGAATGACACTGGCCTTACCCAGTTCTGTATCTGCAATCGCTTCACCGGAGGCGGAGTTCAAGGCATAAAGATTCCCGCCCAATGCTTCAAGGCCTTGAACATTTTGAAATTTAAACAAGCCGATAAATTGACCGGTTGGTAAACTCAACCCCGTTTCATCACGGTAGGTAATCTCTCCGGATTCCTGAAAATCCATCATATCTAGTTGCTGCGTGAATACAATCGGGGCACCATCCCGATCCAATACCGGATACCCGCGTGAGGTTGTAAGCATATTGCCGTCTGCTGAAATGGAAAGCTTAAATGAACCATCCCTTGTATACTCTACCGTCCCATCTGGCAGGCGTACCGAAAAAAAAGCATCTCCTTCAATGGCCATATCCAGCTTGTTAGTGGTTTGTTCCAATGCGCCCATGGTAAAATCTCGAACGGTTGCTCTTGGCAATACCCCATGACCCACCTGCAGGTTCACCGGCCTTCCCGGATCCTCAGCCCCTGGTGCAACCGCTTTTTGCATGGTGACATAGAGTAAATCCTCAAATTCAGGACGCACTTTTTTATAACCGGTCGTTGAAACATTCGCTAAATTGTTGGCGATGGTATCCACACTGAATTGCATGGCCTTCATGCCGGAAGCAGCTGTCCACATGGCTCGTATCATCGTTTTTCATTCCTTTTGTGGACGTCCTTGTCCGAGTTTGTCATCCTTGTATATCAAGTTTGAATCTGTCCCTGGAAGACTTTTCAGTCTAATCAAGAGGAAATGATATGATTGCGCCATCTCTTTCAAACGCTCTGAATCCTTAAACAATGTGGCCTATCGAAGTCGATTGGATTATCAAAGTTTCTCCTTCAAATGACCTAAGCTTCCAAATCATTTTTCTATCTGAGTCGGCCAATTTCGTTGCAGGCTTTTTCCAGTGTAGCATCTTGGTATTGGATCATTTTCTGATTGGTTTCATAGGCCCGCAGCACTGTAATCATATCCACCATTTCGCGGACAGAGTCCACATTCGACTGTTCCAGTTTTCCCTGTACCACACGGCCGGCAAACAGGCCATCCTGGCTCTCCGCTGTTGTGTTAATCAGGTTTGAGCCGGCCTTACGAAGCGTTTCCGGGTTTTCCACTTTTTTAATTTTCAAGCGGTCAATAACCGCATCCGTTGTTTCAACGGTACCGTCACTCTTTACAACAAACTGTGAACCCGGCACCACAATGACGCCATTTTCTCCTAAGACAGGGTTACCGTTTTTTGTAACCAGCATGCCTTCTGCGGTAATCTGAAAAGAACCGTCTCTGGTATAAGCTTCAGAAAAAGTGCCGTCTGCTTTTGGTACTGCAACGGTAAAAAAGGCCTGTGGATCTGAATCCAAAGCCAAGTCGGTACTGTTTCCGGTGTCTTCAAAGTTGCCCTGGGTATAATTTGTTTTTACCTCACCCAAGTTATTAAACAGGGTCATTTTTCCCAGCTGACGGGTTGTTGGCGCATCATTGCGGTCATAGAGTCTTTGTGCCAGCAAATCGGGAAAGGCTTCCAAAGAAAGGGCGTCCTTCTTAAAACCGGTCGTGGAAACATTGGCCATGTTGTTGGCCACAACGTCCATTTTTTGCTGGAGTGTTATCATGCCCCAGCCGGAGGTGTATAAACCACGAATCATAAAAAGAACCCCGATTTCAACGAACTCTTTTGTACAGTGCACACATCATCTGATGCTTTTCTACCTTCGCACACTGTCTATATCGTCAAAACCCGGGTTGTCCTTAATAAGCAACTTTCCAACAAGACCACAGAGCAACACCCTCACATGACCTCGAACCAACTTTCCCACATGGCCACAAACCAACTTTCCCACACACCCATATGCTTGATTTCACAGCAACAACTCTTCATTGATTAAAAACAGCATGCCAAGTGGTGAAAACAACTTGTTTCAGCCATAAAAATGAGATGTGCGCCATATTTTATGGCTGAAACGGGATTATTTTCGAGTTGCTGTAGTGAAACCATGATTTGTGTTTTGAAAGGCTGTCTAGCGGCAGAACCAGTGTACTGTGTGGTTGATATATAGCCAATATATGGCTTTAAAAAACCGGTAATGATCGTTCATTATAGTTTGAAATATAAATCACTGATACTGTCATTATGTTAAATTTGAACCAGACAGTACACTAGGTACAGGCGGTAGCATTTAGCTATCCAATCGTGACGCATACCCGCCGGAAGCGGATAAACTGTTATTTTTCAAG
>JBBRWP010000197.1:0-6046 GCA_038249175.1 Acetivibrionales bacterium | reverse complement strand
GTTCTTCAAAACGTGTTCTACCGCAATGCCGCATCGGTTTACTTAAAAGAGCCTGTGTAATCGTGTAGGTCTCTAATGGCAAGCTTATGTATGATTCTGGTTCAAAAACCCCAATTTCGACTCAAAAAGGCTGAAATTGGGGTTCTTTCACCAGAATCATAGTTTAATCACTTGCTCTGCAAATGGCATATTTTTTCTAAAATAAGGCATGTCCATACTCCGACTCTTGTTTGTAATCGATAATTCGCTTAACAACGCTACTGCCGTCCACTCGCAGGCCTGGTATACGTCAACGGCGGGACGAACACCCTGTGTGATCGCTTTGACAAAGTCTTCAACAATAAAAAAGTCGCCTCCGCCATGACCGGCACTTTTCTGATCCTCAGAAGCATTACGATAACGTTGGGGCAAGTATTCGTGGAATTCAGCCAATGGCCGCCATTTGGCTTCATCAATCGATGTGTCCATACCCTTGAGCCAAATTTTCGCTTCCTGCCCGGCAACGCGAGACGCTTCTATAACACCTTTTGTCCCTTGAATGGTGTAATAAGCCATTTGATGAGGGCGAGGCGATACCGCATCCAATCGTACTCTGACCAGCTTGCCGCTCGCCAGCTGGCACATTGTCACCGTGGTATCTTCCTGCCGCAGCTCGAAATCACAGTGTCTACCACTGCCAAAACAAGTGATAGATTCAATTCGGTCTCCCTCAAACCATTGCATGACCGGACCGACACTATGCGTAGGATAATAAGCACCATGCTTGCCCATTTGCCAGTATTTACGCCACGAAGTTTTGCCGCTCTGGTGCTCTCCGTAGCTATAGGTTATTAAAGATTGCAGATTGTGCAGGTATTCGCCTTCGCCATAATAGACCTCACCCAGCAGGCCAGATTGGACAAGGCTTAATATTAGTTGGTTGTCTGGCATATAGCAGTAGTTTTCTGCCATCATATAGACTTTACCGGATTGCTCCACATTCTCAATTAACCACCAGAGTTCATCCATGGTAACCCCGGCTGTCACTTCACTCAGTACATGCTTGCCAGCCTGAAGGGCTGCAATGGCCTGCGGAACATGGCATTGCATCGGTGTGGCGATGACAACAGCGTCGATATCTGAATCCAGCATGTCATCAAACACCCTGTATGCATTTGGTATACCCAGTTTTTCTTTTTGTGCTGCCAGCAAGTTTTCATCAAGATCACAAAGCGCTGTTATTTCAACATTGTCGATTGCTTTGAACCCGGCGATGGTCGATAAGCCACGAACCCCGGCGATTCCTATTTTTAACATTTCAAACTCCTCCTTCTATCCTTTAACTGAACCCACCAGCATACCTGATACAAAATAGCGCTGCAAAAGTGGATAAACAACATGATCGGGATAATTGTGTTACTCAAATTACCTTTTGTATTCTTGACTTCTGTTGAACCCGAATACATTTATGGTAAAAACTAAGAAAATTAATCTTCAAAACATTCACTTGTTAAAATTGACAAGCCGGAATATTGAATTTTCTGCGGAATTTCACCCATAAAAAGATAATTGAACATCGTTTTGAGCGCAGTGTAGGTGAATTGAGCCGGATTCTGTTCAATCATGACTTTCAGGTAGCCTTGCTTCATCAAGTGAATTGCGATTTTCGAAATATCGAAACCCACAATGGCAATATCCTTGAGTTCTAAGTCTCTAAGGACCTCGCCAGCGATGTATGAATTGGCATCGGTACAGAAAATTCCCTGAATCGACTCCTTTGTTACAAGGGCTTTGATCATTTCATAATAAAGGTTCTCATTGACAGGTATGTTCAGATTGGTTAGTCGAATGTTTGGATAATGTTCTTTCACACGGTCCGTAAAACCTTTTATACGATCAACGGTCTGCATATGTTCCATGTTGTCCGAAACAACAGCAACATTGCCCTTTTTCCCAATATAGTTGGCCAATATTTGTGCGCTAATCCGTCCGGATTTGTATGTATTGGGTCCGATATAACATAGCCTTTTCTCTGCTGTGGCATCGGAGCCGAAGGTGATGACAGGCTTTCCGAGCCCGGCAAACTGGTCAAGGTAAGGATTCAGCCTGGTTCTGCTCATCGGCTGGATAATCAAGCCGTCAATAGTCTCGTCCAGGATAATTTCATTTAGAACCTTAATCTGGCTTTCCGTCTCACGGTCATAGAGTTTGTAGAACTTGACCAGCATGCCAAAATCCCGGTATTCCTCGGCGCACTTCAAAAATCCTTTTTCGACTTCCGGGAAGTAGGTCTTGGTGGTCTCAGAATAAACGAGCGCAATTCGGGTCAGACGGCTTTTTGACAAAGTCGACGCCAGAATATTGCGCTGATAATTGAGCTCTTCAGCCGCGCGAAGAACTTCAATGCGCGTCTTTTCTCCGGCATTTCCCTGACCACTCATCACTTTTTTGACAGTGCGAAGCGCATATCCTGATTTTTCCGCAACATCCTTGAGCGTTGCCCGTGTACCATCCATCGTTTACCCTGCAATTCTACTCAAGTTTTGTACACCCGAGTGCATTTTTAGTGAAAACAAATTCATATCAGTTATACATTTATGAGAAAACACGTGATAAATCGTCTATTTAGTCGGTTGATAATCGAATTATATGCCTTGTATTTTGAAATGTCAACTTTTTTGGGGGCTTAATTGACTTTTTTTCGGTGTGGCAATATAATCAAATTGTCAGCCATGCACTCGGGGGTATGCGAGGAACTGATCAACATCCTGACGATGATAAGCGGTGACAAAGCCATTCTCGATAATATCATTTATAGGAATGTAAATCTGAAAATGCGCAGCATTTTCAGTAAGTTTTGTGCAAACTCAACGAGGTCGCATGGGGTGTAAATCAGGTATTGATTTGGAGAAACAAGTATGGATGTCAAATTGCTTCAAAAGATCGGAAACATGGGACAAATCGCTGGTATTCGTGAAATGGAATGCAGGAGTGGCAGTGCCAGAGGACTCAGAATGATCGAAGTTTATAATGCCGCCGGGCTGCGATTCACCTTACTTCCGGATCGCTGCCTTGATATCTATGACTTCTCTTTCATGGGGCACAACCTGGCGTTTCACACAAAAAACGGTTTAACAACGGGAAGAAGCCTTGATGAAGATGAATTCTTTACACTTTGGCCGGGTGGCATGCTCAGCACCTGCGGCCTTTTAAATGTCGGTGATGCCTGTATTGACGAAGGCAAACACCCTATCCATGGTCGTATCGGCAGCACACCTGCCAGACATGTGTCGGTCAGCGAAGGTTGGCAGGGTAATGATTATATACTTTCCGTCAGTGCTGAAATCTGGGAAACCAGGCTATATGGCTATCAACTTTCTTTACATCGTACAATTTCGACCGGTCTATATGACCGGTCGGTCACAATTTCAGATACAATTACCAATCACACAATTGTTGACGAAGAATTCATGCTGCTCTACCATATAAACTTCGGGTACCCGCTACTCGATGCATCCAGTGTATTTGTGTGTTCACCGGCTGTTATGCAACCGCGTAACAGTCATAGCATCGAACATATTAATATGTGCGAACCAGACAGAGAGGCTGGACACCAATTGTTTCTGCACTCGCTACAGGGCAGCAACGCTAGGGCAGCCATCGTCAATCCTGCTTTACAAATGGCCGGATACATTGAATTTGAAACAGCGAACCTTCCCTATCTTTGTGAATGGAAACACATGGCTGCTCATGATTATGTCGTCGCACTTGAACCCTGTAATTGTGTCGGACTTGGCCGCATTGCAGAACGAAAAAATGGCACTCTGAAAGTACTGCCTTCCTACAGCTCTATCTCACATAAACTCTCAATTGGAGTATTGGATGGAAAAACGGAAATTCAGTCATTTGAACAAACCTGTAGGAACGGAAGATAAGTCAAATGAGCTGTAGGAACGGAGGATAAGTCAAATGAGCTATCTCGGAATTGACATTGGTACGACTGGCGCAAAAGCATTGCTTATCAATGAGCAAGGCTCCGTCCTTGGTAAAGGATATGCAAGCTATCGATTGTTAACAGATGGATGCAAAATCGAACAGCGCGCCGATGACTGGACCCAATGCAGTGCTTCTGCGATCCGGCAGGCGATCCAAAACCATGATCCTGCAAGTATTGCCGCCATTTCATTGTCGACACAAGGTGCAAGCACTGTGGCCATTGATGCTCAAAGGAACCCTATTGGCAACGCTTTAACCTGGATGGACACGAGAGCCAAGGCTGAGGCGATTCAGCTCGAAGAAAGTCTGGGCGCAAACTACATCTACCGCAGCACGGGCTGGCGTGTCAACCCAGCCCTCGATGCCGCAAAAATAATGCATATAAAACAAGATGCAAGCTATCAAAACGTATCACTTTTCTTGTTGACGCTGGAATACATGAACCTGTTTTTAACGGGCAATCCGGTCTGCGACCCGTCAAATGCCTCCATCCGGCAACTCTACAACATCAGTCAGCAGGATTACGATCAAAAGATTCTTGATGCCGCAAATATCAAGCGAAGTGAGCTCCCCGAAGTATTGCCAACCGGGTCATTTGTTGGTTATGTCACCGCCACAGCCGCTGGTGCTTCCGGTCTCAAAGCTGGAACACCGGTCTATAACGGTGCCCACGATCAATATTGTGCATCCCTCGGGGCAGGCGCAATCGAAAAAGGTGATATGCTGCTCTCAGCAGGAACAACCTGGGTCATCATGGGGATTAATGACAGCCCTTTGTTCACTAACACGTATATCGCACCCGGCGTCCATCCTATGCCGGGCCTATATGGTGCCATTGCTTCACTGGTCGGCTGCGGCTCTTCGTTCCAATGGTTCAAGAATGAATTTTTATCTGACGATTTTAAAGAAATAGACCTCCAGTCTGAACTTCGCACCGATAGGGGGCAGGATCTGTTCTTTTTTCCTTTCTTGTCAGGCGCCTATTATCCTGAATGGAATCTCAAAGCAAAAGGAACATTTTCAGGCATCAGCCTCGATCATGACCGTTTTGATTTTTCCCGTTCTATCATGGAAAGCTCGGCATTTGCGGTCCGGCAGGCCCTTGATGATTTTGCTGCTAACAATTGCCATATCAGCCGGTTGAAAATGATGGGTGGGGCTGCAAAAAGTGATTTTTGGTGCAAACTGATTTCTTCTGCCTCGAATGTCCCAGTTGAAATTTCCAATGAAAGTGATGCCTGCGCACTTGGTGCCGCGATGATAGCAGCGAGTGGTGTCGGCGCGTTTGACAGTTTACAGGATGCAGTCAGGGCTATGTCAGGAGAATCCAGCTTAATGCTTCCTGACCCGACATTAGTGGCTATTTTGACTGAAAAATACACGAGATACAGACACATGTGGCATTGTATTGCCCAGTATTATGTATGAATGTTGGCAGTACAGTTTGAGGTAATTTCTTTTGCTCGGCAACTTCATAGCCATGATATGATAAAAGTTTTCTCTTATTTTGTCATTCATGAAATAATAATAGCATCACTTGTCATCTATGTACACTCAGTATAAGCACACGCCATTTTAAGTCCCATTTGGAGTCTGCTGACGCTATAAATTATTGATAAATAAGTGGGAACCAGCGACAATCGCTCATCAAATTGGAAAAAATAGAAAATAAGGATTATATTTTTTATATTTACGTTACTGGTAACGCAACACAGGAGGAGGAATTGATGATGGGAAAATTAAGAATTGGCGTATTTGGCGCGGAATGATGGCAAGGACTATGAAAATTAAAAATACCCGGAGTTTTTACACCAGAATCAACCGTGATACTATGTTGGGTTTGCTATGGTCAGTAAACACTAAAGTAAAATCAGCACAATATAGAAATAATGATTTCGACTTATATTTCAGACGGTCCAGATAGATATGTTGAACTAGATAAACTTGCACCATTTACGCCAGCAGGAGCGGAAGACCTGTTCATGGATCCTTTGCTTCCGTGCCGTCTAGATCTGAGAGAAAATTATAGCAAGGCTGTTATGGCAAGAGCAATAATGGAAGGTGTATCGCT
>JBBRWP010000196.1:0-6083 GCA_038249175.1 Acetivibrionales bacterium | reverse complement strand
ACTGCAGGTTGAAATGAAGGAGAACATCTGAAAATGCGCAGCATTTTCAGTAGGCTTTGTGCGAACGCGATGGAGGACGCATGGGGTATACATCTGAAAATACACAGCAGTTTCAGTAGGCTTTGTGTGAACGCGATGGAAGACGCATGGGGTATACATCTGAAAATGCGCAGCAGTTTCAGTAGGCTTTGTGCGAACGCGATGGAGGACGCATGGGGTATACTCCTGAAAATACGCAGCAGTTTCAGCAAGTTTTCTACATACCCGAAGAGAAAGGACTGGCAATAAAAATGAAAGCGTTGAAAATAAAAAGTCTGGAGCTTTTCAAAGTGCCGCCACGCTGGTTGTTTCTGAAGATGACCACAGAAGACGGCCTGGTCGGCTGGGGAGAACCGGTGGTGGAAGGCCATGCAGATGCCGTCAGTGCCGCTGTGACAGAATTGTCCTCTTACATGATTGGCCGCAGTGCCGGGGACATCGAAGATACATTCCAAACTCTTTACCGTGGCGGTTTCTACCGCGGCGGACCGGTTCTGACCTCCGCCATTTCCGGCATTGAACAGGCCATGTGGGATATCAAAGGTAAGGCCTTGGGTGTACCTGTTTACGAGCTTCTTGGCGGTGCCTGCCGAGAAAAAGTGAAGGTTTATGGCTGGATGGGCGGTGACAGGCCGGCCGATGTCGTTGCCGGTGCCAAAGAGAAATTCGACCAGGGATACCGTGCCATCAAAATGAATGCCACGCCGGAAATGGCCTGGATAGACAATTATAAAATTGTAGAAGACGTGGTATCCCGAGTTGCCGCCATCCGTGACGTTTATGGTTCGGAACTGGATATTGCTCTGGATTTTCACGGACGCGTGCACAAAGGCATGGCCCGTGTTCTGATGCAGGCATTGGAACCCTACCACCTCATGTTCATTGAAGAACCTGTGCTGTGCGAAAACGAGGAAGCTTTTATAGAGCTTCGACGCCACACGTCCACCCCCATTGCTACCGGCGAACGTAACTTCACCCGCTGGGGATTTAAAAATATCATCACAGGTGGTGGTGTGGACATTATTCAACCGGACATTTCCCACGCCGGCGGCATTCTGGAATTAAGAAAAATAGCTGCCATGGCTGAAGCGTGGGATATTGCCGTTGCACCGCACTGCCCGCTGGGACCCATTGCGCTGGCTGCGTCTTTGCAGTTGGATTTCTGCACGCCGAACGCCTTTATTCAGGAACAGAGTCTGGGCATTCACTACAATCAAGGCTCAGATTTGCTGGACTACTTAACGGACAAGACTGTTTTTGCTTATCAAAACGGCTATGTCGGAAAAATGCTGCTGCCGGGCTTGGGCATTGACATCAATGAAGAAAAAGTGCGTGAAATGGCTAAAATCGGCCACAATTGGAAGAACCCTCTGTGGCGAACCGAGGACGGTGTTGTTGCTGAGTGGTAAATCATTGCCATTGAGCCCTTTCCAGCCTAAAAAAGTTTTTTTTAATGGACTTTAAAAAAACCGCTTCCTTAACACGACAGCGTGAGTTTAAAGAATTCATTTATATGATCCTTTATTTATACGGACTTGCAACAAGTTAGAATCTTCAAAAATGATGTTAAACTTGGTGAAAATGCCGAAGTCACGCTGTAATGTTAATAGGATTCGGTTTTTTATGATTGATTCACTGTCTTAGAATCTTTTTGTTTTATTGCTGCGCAGTCCAGCTTTCGGTTCGGATTTTTTGCGGTCACTGCGGGTAAAGCGATCTTGTTTTGCAGGGTCCTTCCTGTCCAGAACAGCCGGGCTGTTTCTGTCATATCTAGTTCCAGCATTGCGGCTGCGCGGTTTCGCTGCGTTTTGCGCCAGACTTTCTGCTGTCTGACCTGCTGTCTGACCTGCTTCCTGGCCTGACGCCTGACGCCCAGCCCCTTGAAATTCCGTGCCTTGGCGACCCCCTGTCCGACCGAATGTACCCTGGGGTTCTCCGCCACGGCGCACTGCTGTCCGAGGCTCTGAGCCCGGGCGTCTTTCACCCTGCCGACTGCCACCCTGACGGCCTGCAGGCTGACGCCGTGCTTGGGGTTCTGCGGGTTCATCCTCTACATACCGTTCCAGTGGGTAAGGATGTTCCAAAACAATAGGGACTTGTTTGCCGATTAGTTTTTGTATATCTTTGAGATAAGCTTTCTCTTCTGTATCACAAAAAGAAACCGCACAGCCAGCCAAGCCGGCTCGGCCAGTGCGACCAATACGATGCACATAGGTTTCGGGAACGTTTGGCAAATCGAAGTTCACAACATGTGACAGGTCTTCTACGTCAATTCCCCTGGCGGCAATATCGGTGGCCACCAAAACCCGTATTTTTTTATCTTTGAACTGATTCAAAGCCAATTGCCGGTTGTTTTGCGACTTATCGCCATGGATGGCCGCAACAGAAATATCGGCGCGGATCAAATCTTTCGTAATGCGGTCTGCACCATGTTTTGTTCGGGAAAAAACCAGGACAGAACGGAATTCCGGGTTTTTGAGTAAGTGGTTTAACAGCAGCCGCTTTTCTTTTTTACCAACAAAGTAAACGCTTTGTTCAATCATATCCACGGTAGATGATACCGGTGTTACAGAAACACTGGCTGGTTCATGAAGCAAACGGTTCACCAACTTGATAATCTCCGGCGGCATGGTCGCTGAGAACAGCATGTTTTGCCGTTCTTCCGGCAACAGAGCCAGAACACGCTTCACATCGGGGGCAAAGCCCATGTCCAGCATACGGTCAGCTTCATCCAATACAAAGATTTCGATCTGGGAAAGATCAATAAATTTCTGTCCAATCAAATCCAAAAGACGACCCGGCGTGGCAACCAGAATATCAACACCCATTCTTAAGGTATTGGTTTGTGCATGCTGGGAAACACCACCGAAGATAACCGTTGTTTTTAGCGGCAAATGCCGGCCGTAATTGTGCAGGCTTTCACCAATCTGTACAGCCAACTCCCGTGTGGGCGTTAGGATGAGGGTTCGTATGGGCTTTTTTTGTCCTTGTACTTGCTTTTGTCCTGAGAGGTGCTGCAGAATAGGAATGGCAAAGGCAGCCGTTTTTCCGGTGCCGGTTTGCGCGCAACCAACAAGGTCACGACCTGCCAGCAGCATAGGTATAGCTTCTTCTTGAATGGGTGTCGGAATTTCATAGCCTTCTTCTTGAATGGCTTTTAGAATAGGGGCGATAATATGCAGTTCGTCAAATCTCAATGGGACTCCTTTTTCACCGTCAGGGTGCAGTCGAATAAACACAGGTTGTGCTCTCTTATTGTAACACATCCGCGAACATCCTGATGCAGGGCTTCAGTTGTCGGGTATAGGATTGCCGTTTCTCGTCTGCTGACCATCTCTCAGATAATTATGTTTAACATAGATGATGCCATTAAAAAGATTCAAGAACTGGAACTGCTATTCATCCCATAATTAATTATGTAATATGATTGTACTCCAAAAAGTCGTTTCACGACTTTTTCCCGCAAGTTTCCTTGCGGGAAAATACATCAAAGCTGCAATCTGGGACAAATCAACACGATTACCCAGCATTCTGCGAATGCTGGTGCAAGTTATCTGACGATAACATGCACCAAAAAGTCACTATGTGACTTTTTGGGATGCAATCAATATATCACAAAATAATACTATTTTTACGGAAACATATTCATGTAATCCTTTACATGAATATGAAATTTTCATGATTTACATGAAATATCGTCATGTAACCGAAACTATTTTCATGAATTATCGCAAATTCATATTATTGCATTATGAAACCCATATTATAGAATAACAAATTAATGATATTTTTGAATACCTTATTTGTATGAAAATAAATCAATGAGCGTAGAATCAATCTTAGGAAGCGACCACTTCTACCCGTACAGGCGGAAACCTCTTTTGAAGATGATTGTACTATCATACTGAAAAAGCGACACGAGAATTCCTGCCTTGACCACTGAACGGAATGCTTTGAATACAACGCCAACTGCATAACACGACGACTTATGGCACTGGTCGCAACATGGAGGACAATGATGACACTCGGAATTATCACAAAACCACAAGAAGAAAGTTTTATCAAGGCAAGAAACATGGGATTGGATTTTCTGGAGTTCACAATCAATAAAGGGGATGATGACAAATCCTTTCTGGCTGATTTGGCGGATATACAGCGGTGGATCCGTCAGTACGGTGTTGCTGTTGGCTCTATTGGTCGATGGAAAGCAGAAACCATTCATCCGGATGGAACTCCGGTTGCGGAAGAGCTGGCCCTTGCATACAGACTCATTGAAGCTTGTGAAACATTGTCCTGCCCTGTTTACGTTTGCGGATGCAATTATTCAGAAGAACTGTCTTATTTTGAAAACTGTCAGGCAGCCATCGGTCTTTTCCAGCACCTGCTGGACCATGGCAAGAAACATGGTGTGCAGATTGCAACCTACAATTGCCGCAAAGGTACCTTTGTCCACAGTCCCATGGCCTGGACAATGATACACGGCTACCTGAAGGACCTGAAAATCAAATACGATCCTTCTCACAGCATCTATGCTGGAACTGATTACCTGAAAGAAACGGATGACTGGGGCAGCCGGTTCGCCCATGTACACCTCAAAGGTTCACTCATGAACCAAGGCAAACGGGTGGATGACCCGCCGGCCGGTATTGATATGACAGACTGGCCTGCCTTTCTATCCATTCTCATGACCAAAGGATATAATGGCGGCTTGAGCATAGAACCCCATTCGGATATTTGGAAAGGGGACAAGCTGGACGATGGTATTGCAATAACGATACGGTATATGAACAGCATCCTGCCGAAGAGAAGCAAAGACTTCAGCAGCACAATAAGGAACAGCGAAAGTGCGAACCTCTTAAAAACCAAAGAAAGTTCAGGTAACCTAATAGCGAAAGAAAGTGCAACAGTTCTGGCAGCGAACAAAAAAACCACAGGCAATCCAAAAAACATAGAAGCAGCAACCAACCTGGCAGCGAACAAAGTAACCACAGGCAGTCCAAAAAACATAGAAGCAGCAACCAACCTGGCAGCGAACAAAGTAACCACAGGCAGTCCAAAAAACATAGAAAGCTCCAATAAGCTGACAGCCAGCAAAGAAAGCTTGAGGGCTTGTGTATGAAGGCAATGAAATACGCCTGTATTGGCGCCGGCGGTATTGCTGATAAAAAGCATCTGTCGGGTTACAGCAAGCTTCCTGCAATAGCGCTCGCTGCTATTTGCGATGTAAACCGAGTTGCCGCAGAACGTCTGGCAGAAAAATATGGTGTTGCAGCCATCTATACCGACTACAAAGAAATGCTGGCAATAGAGCAGCCGGACCTTGTATCCATATGCACCACGAACAAACTGCACAAAGAAATGGCCCTTGCCTGTTTGGCTGCCGGTGCACATGTGCATTTAGAGAAGCCTTTGGCCATGAATGCCGTCGAGGCAGCAGAAATTGTTGCCGCTGAAAAAGCCAGCGGCAGGAAAGTCATGCTGGGCTTGAACAACCGCTTTACACCGGAAACATTCTACGTAGCACAAGCCATACAGGAAGGTTTTCTAGGTGAGATTTATCACGCGAAATGCGGCTGGCGCCGGCGCAACGGCATCCCGGGAAAAGGGGTCTGGTTTACGGACAAAACACAGTCCGGCGGCGGTCCGCTCATCGATTTGGGTGTGCATTATTTGGATTTGGTTTTCCACCTGATGGGCTTTCCGGAAATAACACGAGTAAACAGCGCCATGTATTGCAAGTTTTCTGACAGCGACTACCGATTGCGTCCAGGCTATAAGAATTTAGGCAACGGTCTGTTCAATGTGGAAGACATGGTGGTTGGCACCGTTTACACCAAAGAAGACCAATCTGTTCAGTTTGAATTTTCCTGGGCGTCCAATGTCGAAAAAGAAACAAAGTATTACGAGATTATGGGAACCAAGGGAGGTGTTCGCTGGCAGGACGGAGAATTGCGGATGTTTACCGAAATTGCCAAAACCGGCGTGACCATTACCCCGGACCTCAGTCTGATGCAGCCACTACCCGGCGAATGTGCTTATTTTGT
>JBBRWP010000195.1:0-6099 GCA_038249175.1 Acetivibrionales bacterium | reverse complement strand
CAGCAAAAAGACAAGATGTTGGCCAACGATGCCATGGATTTGGATACGGAAATAAAAGTGTTTGAAAACACTGCGGGTATTCAGAGTGAAAAGCCCAAAACGGAGACACCATCCCAGCAGAACCGCACGTATCCCAATTAACGTCAAAGCTCGACAGTCTTTGATCGTTGAATGAAACGCTCATCATGAATTCGAAAGCAATTTATCTATGAATCAGATGCTATGTAACCGCGATATCTTTTTCTTTTTATATAAATAACGGATACTGTCAATGTTTTATCTTGCTTTTAAATACATTTCGATGTGACTGAGAACCAGTCTTCATGCTTGTGAAGGAGGAACCCATGAACTACCAAACACAACCGGATCCCAACACAACACCCCAGACGCAACAAGGAACAGCAGCGCCTGCCGGATCAGGTGCCGCAGGTACAACGCAGGCAGCCCAGGCGGTGAACAACTATGACGTGAACAAATGGAATGAGATGACGCAGGATGAACAAAAGAAAGTCATGGACATTGCGGCGCAAATCAACGTGACGGATTCACAGTCGGTCATTGCTTTTGGAACAGCTGCCCAATCTGAACTTTCCCGTTTTTCAGATACCATTCTGGACCAAATCCGCAACAAAGACAGCGGTCAGGTAGGGGAGGCGTTAACGGAGCTTCTTGGCCGTGTGCAGTAATTGGATGCCGGTGGTCTGGATCCAAACAGCAAGGGCTTTTCCATTTCTAAAATGTTTGGCGGCTTTAAGGCTGAAGCCAGAAAATTTGTGAATCGCTACGATAAGATGAGTGTTTCTATAGAAAAAATCATTGATTCTCTGGAAAAGAACAAAGTGCAGCTCATCCGTGATATTACGATGCTGGATATGATGTATGTAAAAAATTTGGAACACTTAAAACAATTGGATATTTTCATTATGGCGGGTACCCTGAAATTGCAGGAACTCAACACCAAGGTGCTTCCGGAATTGCGGGCTGAGGCGAGTCGTTCAGGCGATGCGATGGATGCCCAAAAAGTGAAAGATGCCATGGACCTGATCAATCGTTTTGAGAAAAAAGTACACGACTTAAAACTGACCCGTATGATTGCCATACAAACGGCACCGCAGATACGGCTCATTCAAAGCAATGACCAAATGCTGGTTGAGAAAATTCAGAGTTCCATTCTCAACACCATCCCGCTATGGAAGAATCAAATTGTCATTGCGATTACCCTTCTGCGACAACAGGATGCATTGAAGCTGCAGCGCAGTGTGACCGATGCCACGA
This sequence comes from Acetivibrionales bacterium, assembly GCA_038249175.1. GTDB lineage: Bacteria > Bacillota > Clostridia > DSM-8532 > DSM-8532 > JAEWSN01. Next base: position 4,824 of record JBBRWP010000195.1, on the reverse strand, counting down.
ACGATTTGTTATCAAAAAACTCTGAAATGTTGAAAAATGGCTCGATACAGGTGGCCAGAGAAAATGAACGCGGTATTGTGGATTTGGAAACGTTGAAAAAGGTGAATGCAGATTTGGTGTCCACACTCGAAGAGACCATTAAAATTCAATCAGAAGGCCGCAGCAAACGCGTGGCTGTGGAAAGTGAATTGAAGGTGATGGAAAGCGACCTGAAAAACCGCTTGATGGAAATGACACGCTAAGGGGTTTGCTTTTACTTTTGCTTTATTGCACCAGGATTATTTACTGGCTCATGGTTTTTTTGAAATCAATGAAACAACAATGAAAATTCCATAAAAAGGCAAATAGTCTCTTGACAAATCCAAAAATCGACAGGTATAATGAAATATAATTCGGTGTTCAAACAAAAAGGCTTGGAATAAAGCTGTTTGAGCAGTTAATACTTTGATCAGAACACGTTTTGCTGTGAAACCTCTTCAGAGAGTGTGCGATGGGTGCAAGCACATGGGGTAACAGCTGAATATCGTCTGGGAGTCGTTGCCTGAAGGGTTGCTATTGGCATCTGGTAGGGTAAACCGGTTCGGACCGTTATATCCGGCAAAGAAGAAAGTGGGCAATTGCGTGCTTTCAAATTTGGGTGGTACCACGAGAAACCTCTCGTCCCAACGGACGTGGGGTTTTGTTTTGTCCAAAAAAGCGCCCAAGTTAAGTGTGTGTGCATCAGATAGCATTCTTGAAAGGTCAGATCACAAGCCGTTAAGAACTGTGCAATAGAATAATAGGTCAAGACGCAAACAATTAAGGGAGGAACACCATGGCCATGGATTACAGCAAATCATTGAACCTGCCAACCACAGACTTTCCCATGCGGGGGGGCTTGCCGGAAAAAGAACCGGTGATGATTGCCGACTGGCAGAAAAATAAAATCTATGAAAAACGACTCGAGCGCAATCGTCACAGCGGGAAAAAGTTCATTTTGCATGACGGACCACCCTATGCCAACGGCGGTATCCATTTGGGTACAGCGCTGAACAAAGTACTCAAGGACATGATTGTCCGTTACAACGACATGAAGGGTTGCTTTTCTCCCTATGTGCCCGGTTGGGATACGCATGGCTTACCGACCGAACAAAAGGCTATTCATGAGCGCGGTCTGAAGCGCCATGAAGTGGGGCCAGTGGTGTTTCGGCAGGCCTGCAGCGAAATTGCGTTGAAGTACCTGGATGTACAGCGCGAAGCCTTCAAAAGGCTTGGCGTTGTCGGTGATTGGGATCATCCTTATATTACACTGCAACCGGAGTTCGAAGCCAAACAAATTGAAGTCTTCGGGGAAATGGCTAAAACCGGCTGTATTTATAAGGGCTTGAAGCCGGTATACTGGTGCCCGAGCTGTGAAACCGCTCTGGCAGAAGCAGAAATTGAATACATGGAAAAGCATAGCCAGTCCATTTACGTAAAGTTTCCTGTCAAAGAAGACGGTGGGAAGCTGGCAGCCATCGCCGGTTCACTCGAAAATCTTTTTGTGCTGATTTGGACCACCACCACCTGGACCCTGCCCGGAAATATGGCCATCTCTGTGAATCCTGAGTTCACCTATGTGGTAGTGGATACGGGCAAAGACTGCCTTGTGGTGGCCAAAGAGCTTGTGACGCCTGTCATGAAGGCCGGGGGTGTCACTTCATGGACCATTATGGGTGAAATCAAGGGTGAAGAGATGGAAGGCATGCGTTGCCGACATCCTTTCCTCGAACGCGATTCGCTGGTCATTGTTGGGGACCATGTTACGCTTGATGCCGGTACCGGCTGTGTGCACACGGCACCCGGCCATGGTGTGGAAGACTTTGAGGTGTGTAAAAAATATCCGGAAATTGACGTGTTGGTGCCGGTGGACCATCTTGGACATCTGACCCAAGAAGCCGGAAAATTTGCCGGACTCTTTTATAAAAAAGCCAATGATGCTATTTTGGAGGAACTGAAAAGTCTGAATCTTTTGTTTGCGGATGAAGCTTTGCAGCACCAATACCCCCATTGCTGGCGCTGCAAAAATCCTATTATTTTCCGAGCGACGGAGCAATGGTTTATTTCCATCGACAGCTTCCGAGAAAAAGCTCTTGAAGCAATTAAGACCGTACGATGGATTCCAGCCTGGGGAGAAGAACGCATTACAAAAATGGTGGGAGACAGAAACGACTGGTGTATTTCCCGCCAACGCACCTGGGGTGTTCCCATTCCTATTTTCTACTGCAAAAGCTGTGGAGAAAGCATTATCAACGACGAAAGCATCTATGCAGTAAAAACCCTCTTTGCTAAGGAAGGTTCCACCGCCTGGTTTGCCAAAGAAGCGAAAGACATACTGCCGGAAGGCTTTGCCTGTCCCTGCGGCGGCACAGAATTCCGTAAGGAAACAGACATTATGGATGTGTGGTTCGACTCCGGATCTTCCCATGTGGCAGTATTGGAGACCAGAGAGGACCTTTCTTCGCCGGCCGATATGTACCTTGAAGGCAGCGACCAGCATCGTGGCTGGTTCCAATCTTCCTTGCTCACCTCTGTGGTGGCGCGGAACCGGGCACCCTACCGGCAGGTCCTTACCCACGGTTATGTGGTGGACGGCCAGGGCAGAAAAATGTCCAAGTCTCTCGGGAATGGTATTGATCCACTGGATGTTTCCAAACAATACGGCGCGGATATTTTGCGCTTGTGGGTTGCTTTTTCGGATTACAAAACAGACATTCGTGTCTCCAACGACATTTTAAAGCAAATTGCAGAAAGCTACCGTAAAATCCGCAACACGGCCCGTTTTCTCCTTGGCAACCTGGGCGGTTTTCAGCCAGAGACTGACCGTACTTCTTTTGATGCTATGCTTGAGCTGGACCGTTGGGCCATGATGCAGTTAAACCACCTGGTGGAAAAGGTGGAAGCAGCGTATGGAGAATATGACTTCCACACCATGTCCCATGCCATTCACCACTTCTGCGTAGTGGATATGAGTAATTTTTATCTTGATGTGACAAAGGACAGAATGTATGCCTCAGCCACTGATTCAGTAGAACGACGGTCCGGTCAGACTGCAATGGTTACCATTTTGGATACACTTGTTCGTCTGTTGGCCCCTGTTCTCTGCTTTACCAGTGAGGAGATTTGGCAATATCTGCCGCACATGAAAGCAGACAACCCGGAAAGCATACAGTTGAATGCCTGGCCGGTGCTGCACCCGGAATGGAATGATGCAGTTTTGGAGGTGCGTTTTTCAGCACTTCTGGGCGTACGAGACGTTGTGCTCAAGGCCTTGGAAGAGGCACGGGCAAAGAAGGAAATCGGACAGTCGCTGCAGGCAAAGGTTGTCCTGACAGCTTCAGGGGAGACCTTGACGTTACTTCAGGAAAACCGGGAACTGCTGACAACATTTTTCATCTGTTCACAGGTGGCCGTGGAGGCTGCGGCAGTGAACACCGGATCGGGTAACGCCGTGCTTGGGGAGCTGTCTGTGCAGGTCTTGCCGGCAGAAGGCCAGAAATGTGAACGCTGCTGGACCTATGCAGATTCTGTTGGACAAAACAGTGTGCACCCGACCGTTTGTAAACGCTGTGCCGATGTTGTGATTGATATCGCTGCATGCAGTGATGAATAGGAGTAACAATGGGTATAAAAGAAAATCTAATAACCCTTTGCAGCATCAGCGCTGTGACGGGCCGTGAAAAGGGGATGTCTTCACAGATTGCGGCACTCTTTGCCCCACTGGCAGACGATGTAAAAATTGATGCATTTGGCAATGTTTTTGCCACAAAGAAGGGTGAGGGCGAAAGTCCGCGCACCATATTGGTCACAGCCCATTATGATGAAATCGGCATGGTGGTAACCGGCATTGAAGACAGTGGTTTCTTACGCTTTCATTCCCTGGGCGGCATTGATCCTAAATCGCTGCCGGCTCAGGAAGTCACTGTTTTTGGGCGGGAAACGCTTTATGGCGTTATTGGAGCGAAACCGCCACACCTCCTGTCCGCAGAAGAAATGGAAAAAACATTAAAAATTGATGAGCTGCGCATTGATGTCGGTCTTTCTGGTGATGCGGCCAGGCAAAAAGTCCGTGTGGGTGATGTGGTTGCCTATCGTGTGCCCGTGGTTGAATTGAAAAATGATCGTGTTGCCGGTAATGGGATGGACAACCGTGCAGGGGTTACAGCGCTTATGGGTATTTTGGAAGCACTGAAAAGCCGGCGTCACAAACACAATGTGGTGGTTGCTGCCACTGTGCAGGAAGAAGCAGGTGTGCGTGGGGCCATTATGGCTGCCTACACGGTTGCCCCGGATTTGGGTATTGTCATTGATGTCTGCCATGCGGATATGCCGGATGCACCAATCGACGAGCAGTTTCCGCTTGGCAAAGGTGTTGCTGTGGCCATTGGTCCGGTCGTGAATGCTGAAAAAACGAATGCCCTGATTGCACTGGCCAAGGCAGAACGCATTCCCTGGCAGCTGGATCCGGAACCGGGGGATACCGGTACAGAAGCATCCGCCCTGGCGGTTGCGCGAGAAGGTATACCGACCATACTCCTGTCCATTCCCTGCCGCTACATGCACACCACAGTAGAGACTGTTTCGTTGGAAGACATTGAAAGCACCGTAAAAGTGGCGGCACGATTCATTGCATCGGATCCGTTTTTGGAGGAGGTGTCATTATGCTAAATGCCTATGAATTATTAAAAAAACTGACATCTCTCAGTGGTGGTTCAGGCGATGAAGGCCGTGTGCGTGAATTTCTGGCCGACACGGTTCGACCTCTGGTGGATAACTTGCGGGTCGATGTCAGCGGCAATTTGATTG
>JBBRWP010000194.1:0-6100 GCA_038249175.1 Acetivibrionales bacterium | reverse complement strand
CCTCACCGATAGCCTCTAAAATATCTCTGACTGCATTCTGAATTTTTACTTTATCGATCATGTTGCTCCTTTATTGAATGGGTATTGTCTGTTTCATATTGTAGCCCATCGTATATACAAACGGAAGCGTGTTCAACCATCCAGCGTGTTCAACCATCCAGCGTGTTCAATCATCCAGCGTGTTCAACCTTCCAGCGTGTTCAACCTTCCAGCGTGTTCAACCTTCCAGCGGTTTCAACCTTCCAACAAGTCCATCAGCTGGGCCAATTCTTTTGTCGTCAGGTATCGCCAGTCTCCCGGGATCATCTTGCCAATGGTGATATTCATAATGCGCACACGTTCCAATCGGATGACGGCATAGCCCAGAAATTCACACATGCGGCGGATTTGGCGGTTTAGACCCTGTGTAAGCGTGATGCGAAACGAAGTGTCACTGATCCTCTGTATTTTACATGGCTTTGTGACGGTATCCAGAATGGGCACGCCATTGGCCATTTTCTTCAGAAACGTTTCCGTTATTGGTTTATCTACCTCTACCAGGTATTCTTTTTCATGGTGGTTTTCGGCCCGCAAAATTTTGTTGACAATATCGCCGTCGTTTGTTAAAAGGATTAACCCCTCAGAATCTTTGTCCAGGCGGCCCACCGGAAAAATTCGTTCCGGATAGCGCAAATAATTGATAATATTGTCCGGTTCATGCCTGTCTGTTGTACAGGTAATGCCGCTCGGCTTGCTTAATAAAATATAGACAGGTGCTTTCTTTTGTGCAATTCGCTTGCCATCGATACAAACGGTGTCTCCCGCCTCAGCACTGCTGCCCATAACGGCTGTCATCCCATTAATGGTCACACGACTGGATGCAACATACTGGTCCGCCGCCCTTCTGGAGCAGGCACCGGATTCGGCAATAAACTTGTTAATACGCACTGACAAGCCTCCATTATTTCTAACCATTCATCTCAAAAATCGTTGTTCCCCAAAGCAACAATATAGTGAAAAGCAATTAAATTTTATCACAAATGCGCTCCTTAGACCATGGTCGGAGCACCCAGAAAGCATTCTCCAGGTTTGCCGTTGATGAAAGTACAAATATCCGATAAGATATAGAAGAACTTATCCTAGATATCAGTTAAGGAGTAGCTTATGAGCAATCCAAAACAGGCAAAACGGCCCTATACCATTGGTTTTTTGGTCACCAACACGGACATGAGCTTTTACCAGATGTTGTTTTCAGTGATGAAGCAACTTTGTGAAGCGCATGGCGTACGCCTTGTCATTTTTGAAGGTCAGGCGTTGAACACGCCGGACTTGAATATGCGCTGCTACAATTCTATTTATAAAATTGTGTCTGACCATCGCATTGACGCCCTGCTCGTTGCGTCATCTGACCTTTCTGCCCACATCGGCACAGAAGGACTGAAAGCCTTTTTAGAGAATTATCCGCTGCCAACAGTCACCATCGGGCAAAAGGTACATGGCATTCCTGCCATTACCGCAGATGACAGCACCTCCACCAGTCTTGTCATGGCGCATCTGGCCGAACATGGGTACAAGAATATCGTTTGGGTATCTGGTCCAGCCAAAGAATCCCATGCCCAACAACGTCTATCGGTGTTTCTTGAAACCATTACTCAGATGAATCCTGATTTTTCTGAGAAATCTGACGTTTTTTATGGCGATTATACCAGCCGAAGCGGCTATGAAACCATGGCCCTCCTGCACTTCCGCATTGGTTCCGATTTGGATGCCATCTGTTTTGCCAACGATGAAATGGCGATTGGTGCCTTGGAATACTGCAGTGAGTATGGCATTCATGTGCCGGAAGACATTGCCATTACCGGCATTGACAACATTGTGCTGGCACAAATGGTCAACCCCGGGCTAACCACTGTCTCCCAAAATCTGCAGGGCATGGTGGATGCCGCTATTTCGTATTTGGTCGCACGTATTGAAGGAATGGATGAACCGTATACAACAAACGAAGCCACCCCTGTATTGCATGAAATCTTTTCGCCGCAACTGTTCATCCGTAGTTCCTGTGGTTGTGAATTCAATGAACCCCCAAGACACAACGCTTTTTTAAAAACCATTAAAACTGGATCCCAAACCATTGGTGAAGCCATTCAAACCTTCGATTCCGGCGAGCTTTTTGAACATTTGGAAGCTTTTTGGCAAGACAAGAACGTCAGTTTTTGCTTTGTGGTGGCCTATGAAGATTTGCCAGAAAACATGGCCTGCCATAATTTTGAACCCCCGGTGTTCTCCCGCCTCTTGCATGGCTTCATCAACGGGCGACACGTCATGCACGAACCAGCGTTCCAAACAGCACAACTCTTGCCGGATAACCTGTGGGATATGATGAACGGACGAAACGCCACGATGAAGGCACTCTTCTTCCAAAATGAAGCCTTTGGTTACATTGTTGCTTCCGCAGAAGACCGGGATCGCACCTACATTAACGATTTGCGTTTGATGGTCAGCGTTACCCTGAAGGGGGAAAAGCTGATCAACGAGCGCAAACAGGCACAAAGCAGACTCGAATGGGCCCTGGACGCCATGCGTTCGGTGAACACAAGGCTTTCGGACATTTCTCTGCGGGATGAACTCACCGGCCTTTACAACCGGCGCGGGTTCATTCAGGAATCCACCCGTCATTTGCACAGCAATCCGGAATCTTTCCTGCTCGGTTTCATCGATATGAACGAATTGAAGCCCATCAATGATACCCTTGGACATGACGAAGGCGACATCGCCATTCGTGCCGTCAGTGAAATCCTCCGTCAGTCTTTTCGCGATCATGACATTCTGGCCCGTGTGGGCGGCGATGAATTTGCGGTATTGGTCAAGGACGTTGGCGAAGAACAAGTGGCACGTCTTGAGCGCCGCTTTAATGAAAAATGCGAAAAAATGTCCGATGAGCTCCACAAACCCTACCGTCTTTCATTTGCCAGAGGCTATGTGGTTGGCAATGCTTCCTCGGACTTAGAAGCTTTAATGGCGGAAGCCGATGAAAAAATGTACAAGAATAAGCAGGAAATGAAGGAATTGAAGAAAAAGCTGAAGTTAGAACGTCATGACGAATGACGGAATTGAAGAAAAAGCTGGAGTTAGAACGTCATGACGAATGACGGAATTGAAGAAAAAGCTGGAGTTAGAACGTCATGATGAATGACGGAATTGAAGAAAAAGCTGGAGTTAGAACGTCATGACGAATGACGTTACTGACGGCAGCGTTCTGACAATAAGGTTATGGGAAATATTTAAAACGGAACCGTTATTAAGGATAGTGATAGTGTGCGAGATATATTGAACGGTGACGCTGTATTGAAGAATCGTCCCCGTGTCATGCATCCCTGTAATGCGAACCACATTGGGCAATGATAATATGTTCACCATCAATTTGATAGACAATACGGTTATTGTCATCAATTCGCCTACTCCAAAATCCTTGAAAACCATGTTTCAAAGGTTCTGGTTTTCCAATGCCATCGTAACCATTTCTAATGATATCTTGCAAGAGCTGATTAATTCTCTTCAAAGTCTTCTTATCCTGTGTTTGCCAATACAAATAGTCTTGCCACGCTTCGGACATGAACGACAGATTATTCACGCGCCATATCCTCCAGTTCGTCCATTGTCTTAATTACGAATTTCTCATTGTTCAGTTTGTCTAAAGCCTTTTTAAGCCTCGACATATTCGCCTCACTGTAAAACGGGTCTTCATTCACAGCAATTTCAAATGGAATTCTACGTTCACGCAAAACTGCCCTTGCAAAAATATTGATAGCAACCGAGGTGTTCATACCTGCTTCAGAACAAAATGAATCGAATTGTTTTTTAATATTCTCATCCATCCTAATACTTAATGTTGTTTGCGCCATAACGATCAACTCCTTTTGCGTTCATTGTTCATATTATATCATTTTGTATATACGAAAACAATACAACGAAACACAAATTAATGATATATGTGTCAAAAAACCCGTCCCCGTGACACACGTCCCCGTGACACACAAGTCGGAATAGCGCTTGCTCTCTAAAAAATCAATCCCCTTTGGGAGAGCCAAGTCCCTGTCCCTTCGTCTTAAAAAGATGCCACGCAATTGCGACCATTGTCCTTAGCTTGATAGCAAGCTTGATCCGCCTTGGACAACAAGTTTTCGAAGCTACCCTTATCCGATGTATACGTTGCTACGCCTACACTAATGGTACAACGAATCTGCTCATCACCTACTGGACAGGAATGGGCATCAAAATAAGTTCTCAATTTTTCAGCTAGTTGAATTGCTGCATCTATATTCGTATTTGGCAACAATACACAAAATTCCTCTCCGCCCAAGCGCGCCACCAAATCCGTGCTGCGCACATTTCTTCTAAGCATCTTTGCGACACATCTTAATACATCATCGCCGGCCATATGGCCATAAGTATCGTTGACGCGTTTAAAATAATCCAAATCGATGAAAAGCAAGGATAATGGCAACCCTGTCCGGCCCATCACCCCGACCTCTACCACGCCGCGCTCCATAAAATAGCGCCGGTTCCAAAGCCCTGTCAAATCATCTGTTGTTGCTAATTTCTTGAGGTTTTCTTCTGCTCGTACTCGATCAGTCACATCGCGATAACGCCACAGTTGACCGATTAATTTTCCATTTTCAAGCACTGGACAGGTGTATTGTTCCAATACTTGTCCGTCTTCTAAACAGACCATATCCAAAATCTCTTTTCGAGAAAAGAGTCGGTCGCTCTTTGGACCTTCAACATCTAACGCACTTGACAAATCCGCCTGTATGTCAGTATATTTTTCATTCATGTGAATAACTTGCGCCCCAACACTTAACACAAGAATAGCATCGCTCGTCGCATCCAAAATCAGCTTTAGGTCATCTGTTTTCTTCTTCAGAGATTTTCTCGCCATCTCTACAATACGACTGGCAATCTCAGCGAGTTCACTATTGGAATAGGAGTACTGATTACTAATTTCCCTAATGTCTTTATCTAATGTAAGCTCTTCGATTTGATCTCTTAATAAAATAATGGGTTTTACAAATCGTTTCTCGTAAAGTTTCACTTGGCTAATGGCCAATACCACACTTAAGAAAACTAACCCCATAACACTGTAAATCAGCATGACTATAATCTGAGCTGTTACCTCAGAGACATCGACGGCTGAGACGATAATCCAGTCCGAAGATTTCAAAGTTTGATAATAAGCAAGCCTCTTAGTCCCCTCCAAGTTATAGTGTACAAATCCTGAATCTGCAGAAAACTGCTGTGATAAGCCCGGTACAATGGTATCGACGGTTTGATGCAAAAAGTCCCTGTTCTTATGTACAAAAACTTGTCTATTTTTATCCAGCACATAATTGGTCTGGGAGTCAAAATATGTCGCTTGCACCATAAGAGATTTAACATACTCAAGGGTACAATCCACCGCCATAACGCCCATTAACTGACCCTCTTCATCGACCATCGCTAGGGAAACAGAAACCAACCACTCCTCAGTTTTTGCGTCTTGATATGGTAGACCCACCGAAATATCTGGATAATGCTCCACAGCTGATGTATACCAAGGGCGCAAGCGCGCATCAAAACCTACAGGGGGAACATACCCTTCAATCAACAGCGAACCGTCTTCATATCCTGCAAAAGTATATTTGATATTGGGATTAGCTCGAGTCGTCGCTGCAAACAGCTGCAGTAGACCATTTTTCACTGAGTAGTTGTCTGAAGAGTAGTCCATCGCCCCTGGAAAAGCAGCATTTGTTTTAGCCGACATCACTAAACTCTCTAAGACACCCTCGGTGTAGGTTGCAATATGCAAATTCGCTGTTTTAAGTGTCTGACGGGCGTTTTCAAGCCTCAGCATGTAAACACTCCCCACTGTTAGCGCAATAAAAATCATAGAAATAATCAGAACACTGGCTAATCCCGTCACAAAAAACTCGCCTTTAATGGTGCTTTTATAGAATTTTAGCATGCAAATCTCCTCTCAAACAAAGTCACTGTCCCTTGGTCTTTTAAAATGGAGCACTCTACAACTTAGAGACTCCATTTTATGTCATTTATTAATTAGCTTCGATTCTACTACTAGTGTACT
>JBBRWP010000193.1:0-6112 GCA_038249175.1 Acetivibrionales bacterium | reverse complement strand
TCTACCGAGCACGATCGCTTTGATCCCTTGTCCCGCTATTTCCAAGTGTTCGGAAACTTTTTTATTGTCAATGACAGATCCATAGGCACTGAGGATTGAAAGTGCAATGGGGTGGTTAGAAAAATTCTCCGCATAGGCCGCCGTTTCAATCAAGTCTTCTTTTGAAAAATCACCCCGGGGATTGATTTCTGTTACTTTGAATGTTCCTTTGGTGAGGGTGCCCGTTTTATCAAAAACAACCATTTCAACATTGTTTAGAGCTTCCAGATAGTTACTTCCTTTGACCAGAATTCCCCGTTTTGATGCGCCGCCAATTCCGCCGAAGAATCCTAACGGTATAGAGATAACCAGAGCGCATGGGCAGGAGACAACCAGAAACACCAAGGCCCTATAAATCCATTCAGAAAAGGTTGCCCCCGGTATGACCAAAGGCGGTATAACGGAAAGTGCTATGGCTGAAAAGACGACCACCGGCGTGTAGTATCGTGCAAATTTTGCAATAAAGGTTTCTGTCGGCGCTTTTCTGCTGCTTGCATTTTGAACCAGATCCAGAATTTTAGATACGGTTGACTCCCCAAAGTTTTTTGTTACTTCAATTGTCAGAACGCCGCTCTTGTTGATGCATCCACTGAGGGCATCTAATCCCGGTTCTAACTCCTTAGGCATGGATTCACCTGTTAATGCCGATGCATCAACAAATGACGTTCCTGATAAAACTTTGCCATCCAGAGGGATTTTTTCACCCGGCTTGACAATAATCACGTCGCCAATCTTAACATCTTCAGGCGAGACTTTTGTAAGTGCATCACCAACCATTAGATTTGCATAGTCAGGTCTGATATCCATCAATGAACGGATTGATTTTCTGGAATGATCAACGGCCATATTCTGAAATAACTCACCGACCAGGTAGAAGAGCATTACCCCAACCCCTTCGGGATAGGCACCCACAAAGAAGGCCCCGATGGTGGCAATACTCATCAGAAAGTGTTCGCTAAATATCTGACCACGGGCAATACCTTTCATGGCGCGATAAACAACACTGCCACCGACGATCAAATAGCTTACAATAAATATTGTCAGTTCAAGCCAACTTTGAAAATTAAAAATCAAGCCAACAGCGAATAAACCGCCACCGATCACTAATTTTGCAATGTCACTTTTGTGGTTTGTTTTTTCACGATTGTCTTCTTTGCTTTTCGTATTCGCATCGTTCTCTTCACGGATAACTGTGACATCCGGCTCAATTTTTTTTATAATCTGCTCAATTTTGTCGATCATCCTGGATTTGCTAACGTCAGGAAGCGTTTCAAACGTTAGTTTCTTTGAAATAAAATCAACCGAAACAAACTGAATCCCTTCAATCCCTTTCACTGCTGTTTCAATTTTATATGAGCAGTTCGCACAATCTAAGCCTTCTAGTTTGAGTTTCTTCTCTATCATCGTTCACCCCGCCTTGCGCTCACTCATTGATATGAACCAGTCCCTGATCAAAAATTATTCTCACATGTTCATCCTCAAGTGAGTAAAATACAATTTTCCCCTCTCTCTTACTTTTCACCAGTTTTGCTTGCTTCAACACGTGCAATTGATGCGAAATCGCTGATTGTGTCATGTTTAACAGCACAGAAATATCACAAACACACATTTCGGCTTCATCCAGAGCCCAAAGAATTTTAATCCGCGTTGTATCTCCAAAGATTTTGAATAACTCAGCAAGATCATAAAGCGTTTCTTCCTCAGGCATTTTTTCTTTTACTTGATTCACGATATCCTCGTGAATGACATTGCAGTCGCATCTTTCATTGGGTTGCAAATTTCGTGGCATAGCAGCACCTCACTTGGATTTTCACTTGAATAAGTATTCATATGTTAGGTTAAGTATATCCTTGCTTTACAAAGCTGTCAATAGTCATATGAACATTTATTCAAGTATTTATGTTTTGAGAATGAATTGTAATTTATTTCGCATTGAGAACATACTTTCGGGTTCTGTTTTCGCCAATGGCTGAAAAAACTCCTTCATCAACCATTGCTTTCAAAAGCCGTTTTGTTGTAGACTCCGCCAAGCCTAAAAGCTCTCTCGCTTCCAAATTGTTAATTGAGCCATTGGTTCGAGTATAATCAATAATTGTTGTCTGCCTGTGATTGCCCATCGGTATTTTATAAGCATTTACGGGTATTTTATCGACATCCATTGATTTTTCATCTGCATTCATCGGCTTTTCATCTGCATCCATCGGCTTTATATCGGCATTCATCGGCTTTATATCGGTCTTTTCTTCTGAACGATAAAAACAGACGACAAAACCGGATTTCAACATTTTGAATTCATAGCGCACACCGGCAGCATTGCAAGCCTCGGATATGCGCTTCAGTCCTGTGCCAAAACTCTCAATAGCCTTTGAATAGTAGAGAATACGTGCGATCCTGGGATTTCTTCTTACCGGTCGTTCAGCATTTTCAATAAAATCTTTTGGTTCATACCCATCAGGAAAATGACCTGGATTGTATATTTCTACCCTGTCTTTATAAATTGCGACTTCATTACTCTGACCAGTACTGTAGTCTTTATGGCAAAATGAATTCATCAAAGCCTCTCTGACTGCATCCATAGGTATTTCAGGGATTTCTTTGCGTTCGCGTGAACCGTCGAAAACCACTTTCCAATGGATATTATTGCGGATATACACTTCGGCCAAATCAACGAGCCTGGTCACCGGACCATGATGCCGTTGGATATCATTGAATGTTGTTCTTTCATTGGTTGCAAATATTGCAAACTGTATATCCTGGGCGATATCATCACAAAACAAAACTTTTCCCGCATTCAATAAGCGATTGGCCTCAGTCAGTTCCAACAGATTCAATACAGTCTTTTTGTCTGTATAGGATGTTGCCAGACGCCCGACTTCATGGGCATAATTTGTATATTTTTTTAGCAAATTCTCATCAACATCATCAATGCTTTTATTTGAAATTTGATTTTCCCACTTGTTCTCTAATAATTGAGTTTTTCTAAAAAACTCGGAAAGATCTTTTGGCGATAAGCGCACATCTTCATCAGCAACCCGAATACGCGCCACACCATAGGCAAAGTAAGGAACATCATTTCCTTCAAAACGCACACAGATACAATCTTTGTCGTCGATGCTCACCTTTTTAACTTCAGGGTATATTTTGGGCTCAATAAAATTGCCAATCTTTTGACTGACCTCTCGCAACGATTCTTCGGTAACAACTTGACCAATCGGTGTGCCATCCGGTTTGATACCAAAATAAAGCTCACCCTTCTGATGTTTGTTCAGAATAGCGCAAATAGAGTTGATCGCTTCCTTCAACTCTCCTGTTGATTTTTTATATTCCAGTGTTTCGGTTTCTATGCCTAGGTTCATTTCGACACTCCATTTGCTTATATTGTTAAGAGGTCTTCGTCTCAACTATATTATAGCGCATTTAACACTTAACCCAAAAGGGGTTACGAATTGATACGATATCTGGAAAGTATGGTAAATAAGGTTACATGACTTGTTTACTATATGCTACAATGCTTGTATCTGTTCCATTTGATATAACAGTGGGCGACATTTTGCGAAAAAAGATAACAAGGAGGCACCCCATGAACCCAATTCTCCCAAGCCGCGCCTGCCTTATATCCGACAAAGTGAAAATGGAGCCGATTGCAGCAGAGGACGGCGTGGCCAAAGAAAGTCTGTCTTTTATTGAAAACGGCGATTCGGCCACCTATAAATATCTGGATTTTGTAACAGGCATGAAGAAGGTCTGCTTTGAGGCAGCGACGCCAACGATGGGCGGGCAGATTGAAATACACCTGGACGGGCAGGATGGACCACTTATTGGTGTCTGTGACGTGACGAACACTGACGAATGGCACAAGTGGGCAACGTTCTCTTGTCCGGTTCAAGCGGGACAACCGGTAGAAGGTGTCCATGCACTGACCCTTGTTTTCAAAGGTAGAGGTGGCAGACTGTTTAACCTGAAATCGTTTGCGTTTTGTGAGTGAAGCTGGTACTTCTGTGCGTTGAATGGGTTGTATTGTATAAGACAGTTGTTTAGACTTTTTTCAAATGCCACATTTCATTGACCAAGTAGATATTTATATTACGCGTACCTAAACCGATAGACAGCCTTATATAAGGCAGTCTATTTTTCTCTATCACAATGTTCGAGATGGACCTACCTCAAAGAATTTGGAGGCAACGACAAGGGCTATGCTTGAATTTGAAAAATTCGAAGAAAAGACAAAGGATGATTTGTCTGAGGTGGAGAAGGATTTTATAAAAACGATTAATAATGTTGAAAAGAAACTTAAAAATTAAGAAATAATAAAATTGTGACAATTGTCATGATCTGAAAGTTCTAGGGGGTTCTTTTTACCGGTCGTTCAGCATTTTCGAAAAAATCTTTTGGTTCGTACCCGTCAGGAAAATGATACAAGAAAGTGTTTATAATATTTTTAGTAACCCCTTGTCTATTCATCTCAAAAGCGGTACGATAATAAGCACATATTGTGTTTATTACTTTTTTCATCACCATATCCGGTAGACATCAATTGGAAATGACAGAAAAGATTTTGATGATCAGGCGCGGGAACCAGGGGTGAAATCTGAAAATGCGAAGCATTTTCAGCAAGTTTTGTGCGAACTCACTGAGGATGAAGGGGGTATAAACCCATAAACAACAAAGCATTTCCGCACTTTTTTTGTCATTTTTTCGCCTTTATAAGACAGGAATTATTTAGGGACAAGTACAGCTAAGATGTAAAACAGCAATGTGAAAAACGAAAAATTTTAAAAGGGAAACAAAGATAACAGAACAAACAAGAAGACAAGAAGACAAGAAAGCAAGAAGACAAGAAGACAAGAAACCAAGAAGACAAGAAACAGAAAAACAAAGAAACCCAAAAGGTTCGAAACACTATTTAGGAGGATACATCATGGCTTTGTCTGAAAATGCAATCAAGGTTTTGGAAAAACGGTACCTGGCACGGGATTTGGAAAACAACCTGGTGGAAACCCCGGAAGACATGTTCCGCCGCGTGGCGAAGACGATAGCCAGTGCGGATGCCGGCAAGATATCGGAAGCCAAACAAAAGGCGAATGAGGAAAAATTCTACAAGCTGATGATGAACATGGAATTCCTGCCCAACTCCCCGACCCTCATGAACGCCGGACGCCCGCTTGGCCAGCTTTCCGCCTGCTTTGTGTTGCCCATTGAAGACAGTATGGAAGCCATTTTTGACAGTGTAAAAAATGCCGCCCTCATTCATAAAAGTGGCGGCGGTACCGGCTTTTCTTTTTCCCGTTTGCGTCAAAAAGGTGCGGCGGTGAAGTCTACCGGTGGGGTTGCCTCCGGCCCGGTCTCTTTTATGAAGGTATTTAATGCTGCTACCGAAGCGGTGAAACAGGGCGGCACCCGCCGTGGTGCCAATATGGGTATTTTACGGGTGGATCATCCGGATATTCTGGAGTTCATTTCCTGCAAACAAAATAATGCGGATATCACCAACTTCAATATTTCTGTTGGCCTAACCGAAGACTTCATGGACGCTGTGGCTGCCGGAGCGGACTATAATCTAATAGACCCGAAAACAAAGGAAGCCATTGGCCAGCTGAATGCCAAAGAAGTTTACGACACCATGGTCAAAAGCGCCTGGAAAAATGGTGAACCGGGGATGATTTTCCTTGACCGGCTCAACCGTTCTAATGTGACACCTGCTCTTGGCGAAATAGAATCCACCAACCCCTGTGGCGAACAGCCTTTGCTCCCTTATGAAGCCTGCAATCTGGGTTCCATTAACCTCTCGCTGCTGGTGAAAAAAACAGCGAAGAAAACTACGGTAGACTACATGCGTCTCACCCGCATTGTCAAAGAAGCCGTGCAGTTTTTAGATAATGTCATTGATGTGAACCAATACCCACTAAAAGAAATTGACCAGATGACCCGCGGTACCCGTAAAATCGGCCTCGGTGTGATGGGTTGGGCCGACATGCTGCTGCAGCTGGACATTCCTTACGATTCAGAGGAAGCGGAAGCACTTGGCCGAAAAGTGATGAAGTATGTTCAAGATGAATCTCACAAAGAAAGTATG
>JBBRWP010000192.1:0-6123 GCA_038249175.1 Acetivibrionales bacterium | reverse complement strand
GTTGAAATTGGTGGCGGCAGCATCCGTATCCACGATCAGGATTTGCAGTCTGCCATGTTCAGCCTTATCGGCTTTACAAAAGAACAGGCACAGGCGCGGTTCGGCTTTTTACTGGATGCTTTCCGTTATGGCACCCCGCCACACGGTGGTTTAGCCTACGGTCTGGATCGCATGGCCATGCTGATGCTTGGCAAAGACAGCATACGCGACGTCATTGCCTTCCCGAAGGTGCAAACAGCATCTTGTCTCATGACCGGTGCGCCTGATGTGGTGGATGAGAAACAATTGGACGAGTTGCACATACAACTGGCAGAAAAACGGATAGCAGTCAATTCGGATGAAACAACAGAAGCTGTGACAGACAAAACATCACCGCTGGGGGATTTACAATGACGGCACAGCAAAGAAAATCGCAAACCCATGAGGACGTGCCGCCGACAAAAAGTTTGAAAAGAGAGATTATTGAATGGGTTGCCTATCTCTCGGTTTCTGTTATCCTTGCCTTGCTGATTGTCAATTTTCTTGGCCGCTTTACCGTGGTAGAAGGCAATTCGATGCAGCCGACTTTGCAAAACAAGGATATTGTGATTGTTGAAAAGCTGTCTTTGCGCTTAAAAGGTGTGCAGGACAGCGATATTGTGGTTGTTAAGATTCCGGAACTCCTGGGCACTAATCGAACATACGCCATTAAGCGGGTAATCGCAAAGACCGGTCAGCATGTGCGCATCGCCGAGGGTGTTGTTTTTGTGGATGGGCTTGCCCTGGACGAACCCTATGTTAACAGTATACCGACGGAAAGTATGGATTCTCCCTATGCCGATATGGATGTGCCGGAAGGCTGCATTTATTTGCTGGGCGATAACCGAAACCCGAACAAAAGCCGGGACAGCCGTGTTTTTGGTGTAGTGAATGAAGAGCGGATTATCGGGAAAGCATTTGTGAGGCTGTTTCCGTTTAGTAGAATGGGGAGGGTGCGTTGAGCGTACATGGTATTCGCGGACCTGCCGACACAAGTTCTTTCTGAAACATGCTTACCGGTGCAGAAAAATAAGCATGTTCAAAAGTGTTCGATAAGGTTCGAAAGTGCTAAAAAAGGTTCAAAAGTGCTAAAAAAGGTTCAAAAATGTTTTGCTATGTGTAAAAGTTACTTGGCAAAGTTTAAAATACTCGGTAAGGTTTAAAGTGTGCAACAAAG
This sequence comes from Acetivibrionales bacterium, assembly GCA_038249175.1. Taxonomy (GTDB): domain Bacteria; phylum Bacillota; class Clostridia; order DSM-8532; family DSM-8532; genus JAEWSN01. The sequence goes on along the minus strand of JBBRWP010000192.1, from coordinate 4,928 downwards.
TTCAACCGTGTTCAACCGTAATCTTCTGAAAAGGGGCAGTTCAATTGATGGAACAGCCTCTTTCTTTAATGATAACTCTATGAAAAGTAAAAGCTAAAAATTAATGTTGTGTTATCCGATAGGTTATAGTATAATTCATAAAAATAGCTGTGAAATCCGGACATTTTTATAGTCCTCCGAGGGTTCACACAAAGAGGTGACTATGCCAATTAATATACCGGACAGCCTGCCGGCCAATGAAATACTGACGGCAGAAAATATATTTGTCATGACCAAAGCACGCGCCGAACATCAGGATGTGCGGCCGTTACGGATTGCCATTATGAACCTGATGCCCACAAAGATTGTCACGGAAACCCAGCTGCTCCGCCTCATTGGCAATACACCCATTCAAATGGATGTGGTGTTGCTGCACCCGAAAAGCTACCAGTCAAGGAATACGCCCTCAGAACATCTGGCTGCTTTTTATAAGACCTTTGACGAAGTGCGGAAGGAACGGTTTGATGGCTTGATTATTACCGGCGCACCGGTAGAGCACCTGCCCTTTGAAGAAGTGGATTACTGGGATGAGCTGGTGGAATTGATGGAATGGAGCAAGAAAAATGTTTTTTCCACCTTTCATATTTGCTGGGGTGCACAAGCAGGGTTGTATTACCATTATGGCATCCGAAAATTCCCCTTGCCCTACAAAATGTTTGGGGTTTTTCCACATACCCTGAATAAAAAAGGTGTGAAATTGCTGCAAGGGTTTGATGATGTTTTTTGTATGCCGCATTCGCGTAACACGGAAACCCGGCGGGAAGACATCCTGCACGTTCACGCCTTGGAAATTCTTTCGGAATCGGACCAGTCGGGTTTATTTTTGGTCAAAAGCCTGGACGGAAGGCAGATATTTGCCACCGGCCATGCCGAGTACGATGCAGAAACGCTGCAAAACGAGTATTGGAGGGACTTTGAAAAGGGATTGGATATGCCGGTGCCCGTCAATTATTTTCCAGAAAATGACCCAACAAAAGCGCCAATTGTGAAATGGCGTTCCCATGCAAACCTTTTGTTTGGTAACTGGATTAACTACTATGTCTACCAGGAAACACCTTATGATTTAAATTTGCTAAAATAATGCAAGGTTGATTTCACTGCAACAACTCTTCATTGAATAAAAAACTGCAGTAAATGTGGTGAAAACAGCCCGTTTCAGCTATAAATATGGGATGTGCGCCATGTTTTATGGCTGAAATGGGATTGTTTTCGAGTTGTTGCAGTGAAATCAAGGTTAATGTCTATGCCATTCTCTTCGGAATGGCACAAAACTTACTGATATGGGCGCAGATGTCAACCGAAAGAAGGAGTACAATGTTAAAAATATCTACAAAAGGACGGTACGCACTCGAAGCGTTAACAGACTTGGCCCTAAATGCCAGCGATGGTTTGGAAAATATTCGTAACATCGCTGCCAGAAGGGCTATTTCAGAAAACTATCTGGAACAAATCTTTCTTTCCTTACGCAAAAATGGCATTGTGGAAAGCATTCGCGGTCCGCAAGGTGGCTACAAACTGGCAAAGGCAGCATCGCAAATAACCGCTTCGGAGATTTTGCACGCTGTTGAGGGTCAAATGGCCCCTGTCTATTGTTTGGAAGAACACGGCGAAGCCTGTGAAAAAGAAGGTTTCTGCGCTGCTCAAAAGGTATGGGGAAAGCTGATGAATGAAATGGAGTTTGTCCTAAAAGGGGTAACCCTTGCACAATTGGTACAAAAAACACGTGAAGCACAGACTAAAAATGGTTTGGATTTTTCCATATAGGCATTAAGGTTTTAGTAAAAGATGATATGGGTGCAAAAAGTCGATTATTGATTTTTCATACAAGCTGCAGAATGCAACTTGTATGCAGCCAACGGGGTTACTGCTGGCTGAGAGTGAAACACTCCAATGGAATCAGAGATAAATATGAACCCTTTTGCAAAGAGAGAGGTGTGGTTGATATGAAACTGTCCACAAAAGGAAGATACGGATTGCGGGCTATGACCCATTTAGCCGTCTATGCACAGAATAGCCATGTTTCTCTGGGCTTTATCGGTGAAAAAGAGAATATATCTGTCAGTTATTTAGAGCACCTCTTTTCCCTGTTGAAGAAAGCAGGTTTGGTTCGCTCTGTGAAAGGCGCACAGGGTGGTTACATGCTGGCACGCCCGGCAGACCGAATGTGTGTGGGGGATGTTGTCCGTGCTTTGGAGGGAGAAATAACGTTACTGGAAGGCAATGGCACAGGTTCGTTGAATGATGCGCTGTCACAAACCCTGAGAGAAACCTTATGGGATAAAGCAGACTTCCGTATGAACCGCCTCCTGGACAGCATTACCCTGGAAGAATTGGCAGAGGACAAACGCACCATGGACGGACTGACGGATCCAATGTACCACATTTAAGAAAAAAAGCGATTTTCATCCGTTCGTGAGGCAGATAACGGCGGGACGACGCGGCAGTCAACGATGTGCAATCCGTGACAGAAGGAGAGAAATAATGAAAAAGACATGGAAATTTAATACCCTGCAGGTGCATGCCGGGCAGGAACCAGACCCGACCACAGGCTCAAGAGCGGTGCCTATTTATCAGACAACATCCTATGTATTTAAGAATTCCGACCATGCAGCAGCTTTGTTTGCCCTAAAAGAACCCGGCAACATTTATACCCGCATTATGAACCCCACCACCGATGTATTTGAGCAAAGAATGGCGGCACTGGAAGGTGGTGCTGCAGCCTTGGCCGTGGCATCCGGTTCAGCAGCCATCAACTATGCCATTACGAATATTGCTGCGGTAGGGGATGAGATTGTGTCGGCCTCGACTTTGTACGGCGGTACGTATAACCTTTTTTCCAACACCTTCCCCCGCATTGGTATCACCACCCGTTTTGTGGATTCGGATGATCCCGAAAATTTCCGTAAGGCCATGAATGAAAAGACCAGGGCGTTATTTGTTGAAACCATTGGTAACCCGGGCTGCAATGTGGCCGACATCGAAGCCATTGCAAAAATTGCCCATGAGAACGGCATTCCACTGATTGTGGATAACACTTTTGGCACACCCTATCTTATCCGTCCCATCGATTTTGGTGCCGATATTGTGGTGCACTCAGCCACCAAGTTTATTGGCGGTCATGGTACCAGCATCGGCGGTGTGATTGTGGATTCCGGGAAATTCGATTGGGCAGCATCTGGAAAATTTCCTGTGCTGACAGAGCCGGATCCTTCCTATCATGGGGTGAAGTTTGTCGAAGCGCTCGGGCCGGTCGCCTACATCGTAAAACTGCGTGTAACCCTGTTGCGTGATACCGGCGCAGCCATCAGTCCCTTCAATGCTTTCCTGCTCTTACAGGGCCTCGAAACCCTTTCTTTGCGGGTAGAACGCCATGTGGCCAATGCACAAAAAATTGCAGCCTGGCTCTCTGAACATGCAGCGGTAGCCTGGGTGAATTACCCAACATTGCCAAACAGCAAGTATAAAGCACTGGCGGATAAATACCTCCCCCGGGGAGCGGGCTCTATTTTTACTTTTGGCATCAAAGGCGGTCTCTCTGCCGGTAAGAAGTTCATTGACGGCCTAGAACTTTTTTCGTTGCTGGCCAATGTGGCTGACGCCAAGTCCCTGGTCATTCACCCGGCATCCACAACACATGCGCAATTGGATGATGAAGGTCTGCGAGCCGCCGGTGTAACACCGGACATGATTCGCTTATCCATTGGCATTGAAGACGTGGAAGACCTGATAGAAGATTTGGACAATGCACTCAAAGCAGCTATAAAATAGCGGACTTTGCAAAAGAAGATAGGAGCAATAGCGTGATTCTAATTTAAAATGGTAGTTTTCGATTTTTGCATGCAGCCAGCAGGGTACCTGCTGGCTGGCAGTGAATTATTGACCGGAGGCGTTATTGTACCGGATTCATAGCACATATTTCCTATAGACGCTGCATGGGGTAGCAACGAAAATCCCCGTGTGGCGTTTTATTTTTTTAAATTTTACACGCCAATGTCCTGTGGGTTATGATACAATATGGACGGTTACTTTCGTAGGAAGACACCATATCCTGTGTTCTTTCTTTCGGTACGGACCTTTTCGAAAAACTGTCATTCGAACATCAACCCATTTCAGAGGGGGCGAATCCATTGTCAGAAAAGCTATCCAGTCCAGTGCCATCGTTTGTGGACGCTTTTGGCCACATTATCAAAGAGAAGCAAATGCAAGAATCTTTGGCCTACACCAAAGTGACCGGCATTTCATATATCAAAGAACAAAATCGGTTGGAAATACGCTTGCAGTTTCAGGCACCATTAGATTTTCAGACCCTGATTTCTGTTGAAAATCAACTGGCAGAACATTTTCAACTGGAAACGGAAGTTGTTGCACTATGCAGTGACCGCCTGTCTTTGGACCAGATTGCAGACACACACGGGTCTTTTGTTTTGGGACTGATGCGGCACCGTCAAAAACATCTTACCCAATTGTTGCAAGGGGCTAAACTGCAGGGATCGGGCAAAAATATTTTGCAGCTTGTGTTAAAACAAGCGGTGTCAGCCACCCTCAATGCCAGTGGTGCGATAAGCGCCATGGAAAACGAGATTGGTCGCTGTTTTCATAGAGAGGTTCAGATTCATGTGTTGGAGCCGCTTGCTGCGCCAGACCATGAAGTAGTTTATTTTCAGAAGAAACAAGAGGCCGAGGCGCAGGCAGTTGCAGAATCCCGGACAAAACAAGTCGAACAGGGTGGTGCCACTGTGCAGGTTGGTTCTTCTGTTCAACAAGGTGGCGGAAAGACGGGCAGCAACACCACAGCCTTCCCAAAAAAGAACCAGAATCTTCAAAACAACAAATCTGACGGCGGAGGATTCAACAGGAATGCTTTTTTTGGCGGCAGCAACGAAGGCGGC
>JBBRWP010000191.1:0-6129 GCA_038249175.1 Acetivibrionales bacterium | reverse complement strand
GCCGAGTTGTCCAGTTGCTCAAAATCCCAGCATGCCAGGAGGCCGGTCCTTATGCCACGGGCATAGGCCGTTTTATTCGATTTTTTATAAATGCTTTGAAATTGCTCAAATCTTTCTTCGAATGGTATTTCATTCGGCTTATCTGACCGTAACGAAAGCAACTCTTTTTCCATACCAAACGCCGCTGATTCCATGTCAGAGGCATAATAATCACCAGAAATAAAACCCAGGATATCCTTGACTGGTTTTACAATACCTGTATAGTGTTCGTGGGTTTCGATAACCGGCACCTGATCAAGATAGGTTCGGATTTCTTGATAGCTTTTATTATTTGATTTATACATGACTACCTCCTTAGCAAAGTCTCGATTCCTTCGTTTTTCTCTTCTTTAATTAAGTCTCGATTCCCTCGTTTTTCTCTCCGGCACCGCTCCTCTGTCACTCTCAAATCATCATTTTCTCCTTTGAGTTTGTGTGTGACGCGGGTGGTGTGACGCGGGTGTGTGACGCGGGGACGGTTCTTTTGACACATGTCGCATTGACAGGACGTGTGTCAAAAAAGCCGTGCGTCACACACTAAGCTTCATCCGTCCACCCAAACGGCGCCCGTTGAAAGGCTTGCAGTGGACCGGCATAGGGTGCATATTCGAAGCGACATGGTTCCTCCGTCACCCTCGGATCCTTTTGGCTTTCAAGACAAGACAATAAGCGCTTTTCAAGGTTATTTCTCACTTCTTCATATTCAGGCGCTTCTGCCACATTGGTTATATAAGTCGGATCAGCTTTCAAATCGTACAACTCAACCCGTGGGCGCTTATCAAAAGCAAGATTAAAGCACTCACGCCATTGTGGCAAGTCACGGTTCCACACCATCCACGCCTTTGTTGGACCCGCATCCATATCAGCATATACCACTAGTGTATCTTTTTCCAGTTGCATATAGGGTATGGGGTTTGTTCCTTCGACAAGCACATCAGGATCACCCATCGGGTAGCGGTCTGGGGCGAAGTTGATGATCAACAAGTGGTCCTTTGTCCGAATCGCACGTTGCGGATAGGGCAAATACCCTTCTCTTGCACTGTCGACGTGGCGTTCACGGCCTACGACAACACAGTCCCGTTCCTGCTCTACCCAACCTTCTGCTTCACCGGACAAAATTGGCCATAGGCTTTGGGCTGTCATGCAATCGGGTATGGGTACGTTGGCTGCATCCAGCAGCGTTGGCGCCAAATCCATGATATTCACCATATCATGCACAACACGACCCCCTTTGATTCCTTTTGGCCAACGAATGGCTAGAGGCACTTCCAAACCAATATCATAGAGGTTACATTTGGCACGCGGCATACCGGGAATACCGTGGTCACCGCTGACAATAATCATGGTATCTTCTAATTCACCCGCTTCTTCCAAACTCCGGATGAGCACACCCAGACCCGCATCCACAGCCAGGCACTCACCCAGATAATCGTTAAAATCTTCCCGAACTTCAGGCACATCAGGTAAAAAAGGCGGCAGCTTTCCTTTTAATTTATCCGGTTCAAGCCCCCAAACAGTTTTGCCAGAACCTTTCTCCCAGGTACGGTGCGTGTTGGTCGGTCCCCACCAATAGCAGAAAGGCTGTTGCTCCGGCCGCGCTGCCAGAAAAGATTGAAAGTTATCTCGCACTTCATCCAACAGTTCCTCTTTGGCCGTCTCCATACCCACTATTTCTGCCTGTGCTACAGCCTCATGCGAGAATCGGTTGAACCGTACACCAGCAGATTCATATGAGGTCCTTTTACCGCCATAAGGCGCATTGAAGCTTTTTCCAGGAGACCATACCTTATACGTGTGGCCAATAAAATAACCGTTTTTCTCTAGCTCAAGCGGAAATGTCGGAATGCTGTCATCCCAAACCGCGCCAAGTAAAATTGCCCCCAAGCCGGTTTGCCAAAAGTACCGGCCAGATAAGAGTGAACTGCGGCACGGCGTACAACTCGGTGCCGGCACAAAAGCATTGTAAAAAAGAACCCCTTCACGGGCAATCTGATCAAAATGCGGCGTTTCCAACAGACGGTTGATAGACCCAAACGGTCCCTTATCTGCGTAAGCACCGGCATATCTGCCCCAATCGTCCGCAAAAGCAAATACAATGTTCATTGTTTTCTCCTTTCCCTTAGAAAAGTCCTATACAATACCTGTTATTGCACAGCATCTCCAGACGATATAATAATAACAGCGGATACGATTTTCCTATATAAATGAAATTATAACAGGCTCTATTGTTGTGATGACGAGAGGTCCCTGGCGTTTCCAATCGATATATCTGTAACTGTCCGACCAACCGTCAATCACTTGAACGAGATGAATTGCTTGTCTACCTGACTTATTCGTATATGTTTGATAACCTACCCCCGTAAGCGTATGTGCTGAATAATAACCAAACGCAATACTCATTAGAAAAGGCCTTCCGCTGTCAATTTCATTTTTAATAATTTTATGGAAAGTAGCATACCTTCCCTTAAAAATCCAATGTTCTTTTACAATACCTTTCAGCCCATATGCATCAAATACCGTTCTCACTATTTTCGTTACATCTCTCACTGTATAATCAATGATATTATACTTTAGGTTCTTCAAAGATGCATGCCAACTCCCTTTATTGTCAGGATCAAAACCATGCTTAATTCCTATCGTTCTTACGCCATTTTTCGCATTCCAATAAATTACTTTGTAGTCCAATGGGATGTTGTTGTCGTTCATAATGTTTCTATAATAATCCATCATGCGGGTTATTGATGCCAATACACAATTCCCGACGCCAAATTCCAAATCAGACATCATGAAGTTTTCAACACCTCTCAGTTCTTTGCTGTTCGTCAGTATAAAAGGTTTCGTATTTTTCTTACCATATTTAGAGCAAACATAAAGTTCAGGCAAACCAATTAAGCCATTCGCTTTTGGTGCTGTCCTATGGTCTTTTCTAAAATGATTTTTCAAGGCCAGCATTATTCTCTCCTCAACAACGTCTTCCTGGCGCGTGTCATGGGGACGTGTTTTTTGACACACGTCACGTTCACATCTCTACATTAAGCTTCATCCGGCCTATCAATCGGTGCTTGTTGAAAGGCTTGCATTGGGTCGACATAGGGTGTGAATTCGAACCGGTGCCGCTCCTCTGTCACCCTCAGATCATCATTTTCTCCTTTGAATTTGTGATACAACTACGGAATTAATGCTAGATAACGATCAAACTGCACCTCTTCTAAGTCTGCAAGTATTTCCGTAAAGTCATCCAGAATACCATCTGAAGCATAACAATCCAAGACCTTATAGTAATCCAGTCTATTTTCCTTTGCGATAGATATCGGTAAAAACCCACGGTGCATAAGCTGATAATTCATTATCAGTCTGGCTGTTCTGCCATTGCCGTCCTGAAAAGGATGAATACGAACAAATTCTGCATGAGTCCATGCAGCCAATACAATCGGATTCAAGTCAGCTTTCGCCACAAAGTCGACAAAGAAGTTTTTTATTTGTGCAAACATCTCATTTCTTGCTGGCGGTGTGTGACTCGCACCACTAATGGCTACTTCTTCATTCCTATAGACGCCACCAATTATGATATTCTCCGTAACAAGCGCGTGCAGTTCTTTGACAATGCTTTCATTCAAGGAAAGACCTTCGCTGACGCACTGCCTCACATACTGAAACGCTTTCTTGTGGTTAACAACTTCATATATTTCCCTCAATGGCTTACCACCAATGGAAATACCGTCTTCTAATAACACTTTCGTTTCCAGCAAAGTAAGGGTATTCCCCTCAATTGCCGTAGAATTATGGGCAAATTCCACATCAAATGCATCACTATATGAAGCAATTGTCACCTGATGAAGTCGATTTTTTTTGTTTGCATAGACTTTTTGCTTTTCTAGCACAGAATAAAAATCCATGATTTAACCCCTTTCAGATTCACCTAACAGTTCTTTTTTTGAGATTGAACCCCACTGAACCTGCCAATACAAAGCAAGAAAAGCTTTTTTATCCAAATTAACTCTAAATTTCTTACTTGACCGTATTATCCTTAAATTGTACCACATACCGATTGAGCGATAAGTCTAATTTTTATGATATCATGGACGAAATAATGCAAGGATCACTATTTGATATTTTTTGATTGGCAACATGAGATATGAATGGTTGCGATATAATAAAATATTAAAAATAAACAAACCTATTAGATTTGCTGCGAGGATGGTTTATTATGAATAATTCTGAGTTATCCCTAAAGAACATGCATATTTTGATTACAGGCGTTCGTCCAGCAGCTGCCGAAGGATAAAAGTGCTGCGATTACTTTATTCACAAGCGGACAGTATTTAGGACCCATGGTCGATGAAATTGCCTATGCCGTTTCAAAAGATGCCATTATTGGCCTCTGTAAACAAACGGCAGCCGCCCTTGCAATGAAAAAAATACGTGTGAATTGTATCAACCCAGGCCCTACCGACACGGGATATTTTGACTCTGAAGACGAAATTTATAAAAAAATTGCGCATCAGTTTCCATCAAGAAGATGGGGGATGCCAGAAGACGCGGCCAGGCTTGTGCATTTTTTACACAGTGACTATGCAAGTTGGATTACAGGACAAGTGATTGCCAGCGAGGGTGGATTCAGACGGGATGCAGTTGAATGAATGACAGACCGCGCAAGGGCCTGTCCTGTTACTGTCTTTCCTACATTCGAAACACCAAATAGCAGAATAATCATAAAATATGCCCCCAACAGTTAATTGATTTGTGATTGTTTTTTTATTGTCGTTTGCAATATCGTAGCATATATTTAAGCAATCTTAAACACAAAATTTGAAAATGCAGCGCATTTTCAGCAGGCTTTGTGCGAACTTGACTAGTGTACTGTCTGGTTGATATATAGGCAACATATGGCTTAATAAAAACCGGTAATAGTCTTTCATTACAGTTGGAAATAAGAATCACTGATACTGTCATTATATTAAATTTGAACCAGACAATACACTAAAACACATGGGGAATAAATCTGAGAATACGGTATTATATCCATTGACTGCTCTGTCTGCTTGTATTACAATTTAATACAGATGAATGGAAAGGAGCTGCGGATTATGACAATCTCTTTACGATTAAACGAAGCTGACACATTGTTAATTAAAAAGTATGCAGAACTGAATGGTCTGAGCATCTCAGAACTTTTTAGACAGTCTGTTCTAGAACGCATTGAAGACGAGCTTGATCTGGCAGCATATGAGAAAGCAATAGCTGCGTATAAGGACAACCCTGTATCCTATACACTTGATGCCGTAGAGAAGGAGCTTGGACTCTGATGTGCTATCATGTTGAACTGACAGCAACAGCAAAAAAGGAACTACAGAAACTGGATCATCACACGGCAGCGCTTATTACGGGATGGATGAGAAAAAATCTTGAAGGCTGCTCTGATCCGCGTCTGCATGGAAAATGTCTTACTGCAAATCATAGCGGTCAATGGCGATACCGTATCGGGGACTATCGGCTAATTGCTGAAATACTGGAAGATCGGGTTGTTATTCTCATTTTTAATGTCGGGCATCGTCGGAACATCTACTAAACCAGAAACTTCGCACACAGGTTCACTTCCCCCTACTACAAAGCTTTTGGGCAACATAGGTAATGCCAAGATAAATCGGAGGTTCCCAAATGAAACAAAAATACGATATCGCAATCTGAAGCATAGCGATCCAAGGCCTTATAGTAATCCAGTCTATTTTCCTCTTCGGTGAAGTCAGAACCGCCACCTGCGCCTGATGGCTAAGAGGTGGTGGCTTCATTTGGTCGTATCGTACTTCCGTTTCCACCTGAAATCAGGCGACGAGTAACGACTTGGGCGTCTTCACAACGCCGCTATCCATCCCGCCGTCGAAGGCGTTTTGGAATACTTTTCGTATGATATTGCATGCACCGTTTACATCGGCATTGATGAGGGTGCCGTCTTTGGCTTTGTACATACCGCGCTTAATGCGCTTACCGCTAAATGCGGGAACCGTTTGTCCATCGTCATATACCGGCATATCATCGCGATCAAGAAAACTGGCTTTTGACGTGTAGCTCTCTTCCGTAACAACAAAGCGG
>JBBRWP010000190.1:0-6158 GCA_038249175.1 Acetivibrionales bacterium | reverse complement strand
GTTCCCTCCTAATGATGATTAAAAATACTTTGCCATTCTACATGCTTGGTGTTGAATAGTCAAGTATTTCCAACCAAGCTTTCCAAGATACGAAGAGAAAGGCTGAAAACTTTAGCGAACTGTTTGCAAGCGTTACGCAAAGTCTGCCATACCTATGAAAAGTGGGGGGCATAGTATATAATAAAAAAGGTTTATAAAAATACGAACGCACTGCTGGTCTTGTCATATGTCGCTGTAACAATATCGGGAGGGCTAAAAATGGCAGGGGTTTATTTTCAGATAAAAAGCACCGCTGTCGCAGATGCCGTACAGTGTGGGATGAAACTAAAGGAATTTGCAAGCCGGGAACTGGTTTTGGGCAACGATGGTCAGGCGCGTCCGGTCATGGTTGCATGGCTGCACCCGGACGATTTACCACAAAAAAGCGACAATCCAGGCACGGACCGACAGTTTACCTGCCTGCGCCTTGAAGTCGATTCAGCCAGGTGTTTTATCGGGGATGCGGACCTGTATCGTGCAGGGTTACGCCATCCGAATTTGATGCAGCGATATCTTGCGTCCATTGTAATCCTCAGAGATTATCAATACGGTAATTTTTGTTCGCCAGAGTGCCTGCTGACGCATTCGATTCTGGATCAGCAAATTGAAATTATGGGTACGGCAAAGGATGTGCCGGTTTTGTTTGAAAATTCGAAGACATTATACATGCAACACATGATGGATAACTACGAAGAAGCAGTTCAGGACGGCGGTAATGCGCTGTTGTTCTCCTGGTGCCGCTTACAGGAAAGCAAAGGGCTTTTGGAACGGTATATGGACGAAACCATGGGTAAAGAAATATTTGTTTCAAAAAGGACCGGGAAAGTAGTGGTGCTGGATGTGCCGGACCGTGCAACGGCAGAGGTTTGGCCATGACAGCACAAGGAATGGATACCCGTGAACAGATTTTGCATGCGCTTCTTGCAGCAGATGGCACTTATATCTCAGGTGAAGAAATTAGTGACAGGCTTGGCATCACCAGAGCAGCGGTTTGGAAGCATATGCGACAGCTCCAAGAGGAAGGTTGGCCCATGACATCCGTCACACGTAAGGGTTACCGTATGTTACCAGATGAACTGTTTCCGTATACGGCGGCCGGTATCCAATACGCTCTGGGAAAAATGTCCCACACTGCTTTATCTTCAACGCAAGTCACGGAGTCCGTATCCTGGAAGGTTGTGATGCATGACCGCATCGGTTCAAGTAGCAGCACATTAAAAGAACTGGCAGCAGAGGGCGCAGCAGAAGGTCTGGTTGTCATTGCGAAGGAGCAAACCGCCGGCCGTGGCCGATTGGGAAGAACCTGGGCATCCGGCAGCTATCAGGGTATTTGGATGTCATTGTTGCTTCGACCACACCTGGCGCCTACGCAAGTGCAATCTTTGACAATTGCCATATCGGTGGCCGTGATGGATGCATTGCTGGAAACGTTGACGCAGGTATTGGTAGAAACTTTGGGAACAGACAATCAAAAAGAACGGCAGGTGTTGGAGCAAAAACTAAAAAAACATATGGGTATTAAGTGGCCGAACGATATTCTTTGGAAAGGGCGAAAAATTTGTGGTATTCTGACAGAGTTGGCAGCCGAACCAGGCCATGTTTCATTTGTTGTTATTGGTATCGGGCTGAATGTGAACCAGTTGGAATCTGATTTTCCGGAAGAAGTGCAGAATATAGCATCGTCTTGCCGTATGGTTTTCGAAACGCTTTTAGCGGATATTGCCAGTGAATCCTGGCCATTCGGGGAAGTGTTTTCTCCAGATAGAATGGTTCGGAAGTCCCGTGAATATACTGCTTCAGGCGCACACAATACAGAGCCTGGACATGGGATTCGGTCAGGCGAGTATACAGTCATTTGCGAAGCAGTGGCTCCAGCGGTAAGACCACTGAAAATCTGCATGAATACATTGGCAGCATGCCTGTTACTGCACATCAGCGATGTATATGGCACGTTTGAGCAAAACGGCATGACTGAACTGCTTGATAAATGGAAGGAATACAGCATCACCCTGGGTCAAAAGATTCGCGTTATAGCACAATCTAAAGAATGGGATGCAGAAGTTTTGGATATTTGTGAAGACGGGCGATTGCTCGTGAAAAATGAAAAGGGTCAGGTGATAGAGCTTTTGTCTGGAGAAATCTCCATACGAAACCTGTCGTAAAGTGCGGCGGGAACGCCCCATGTTCGGCCATATAAAAGAACAAATACGTTGCGTGTCAAAGACAAAATAGAAAGGAAGAAAAAATGAGCAATTTAAATGAGCAGGATACTCCTGCAAAAAACAATCGTAAAGAATATGAAAACCGCAGACAACAGAATCGGCCCAATCCAAGAAATCGAGATAATGGCGATGACCCAACGGGGAATAGGCAAGCGGCGAGAAATGATCAGCGGAACCGTCCCAACCGGCAAGGAGGTCAGCGGCCTGTAGGGGATCCAACGGGCAATACGCACGCAAATGAATCGCAAAGGTCACCCAACCCGCGAAGGCAGCAGGATCGTCGTGAACGCAATGCTGAGAAAAACGAGGCATTACAAGCTGTTCCAGGCGATAGAGAAAACTTGGAAAAGCCGCGTCGGGCACCTGTTTTTGATGTGGCAAAAATCAGTAAAAAACGTGAGGAAACAATAGAAGATATTCGTGTGGATATTGAACGCATTGAAAGCGATATTCAGTTTGAAATTAAGCAGATTCAAACCACACAGCTGGGCTTATAAGAACTAGTTGGCATGACTGAACTGCCATATGGTACAGGATTGAACAGGCACTCCGGCATCAACGCTTCATGCAATAGGTTTTATGACAGGATGGTGCTTCTATGCTTTTGGCCATTGACGTCGGCAATACAAATATGACATACGGTTTATTTGACAATCATTCCCTGCTGATAAGTTGGCGGATGAGCACGGGTCAGGAACGGACTTCGGATGAAACAGGCTTATTGGTTGTACAATTTTTGCATCTGAACGGCTACCGTGCCGACCAGGTGCATCATGTTATTCTCTGCTCTGTTGTACCGCATGTGATGCATTCTTTGAACAATGCTATATTAAAATATTTGCACTGTGAGCCGGTTCCTGTTGGACCAGGCGTGAAAACCAGTATCAATATCAAGTATGAAAACCCACGCGAGGTGGGAGCGGATAAAATTGTGAATGCAGTTGCTGCACTCCACATCTATGGAGGACCGCTCATTATTGTCGATTTTGGAACGGCAACCACTTTTTGTGCGATCAGTGGAAAACGGGATTATATCGGAGGTATTATCTGCCCCGGCATTAGAATATCGGCCGACGCTCTGTTCGAAAAGGCATCCAAACTACCTCGGGTAGAGATTGTGAAGCCCCGTTATCTCATTGGCAAAACAACCGTAACAAGCATGCAATCCGGTCTGGTGCATGGTTTTGTGGGACAAGTGGACTATATTGTGGACAAGATGAAAGAAGAAATGGTCACCGAATGGCATGTTGCAGCGGCGGTCGAAGAGATTAAAGTCGTTGCAACTGGTGGCATGTCCCGGCTTATTGGGCCAGAATCCACACGCATACAAGAAGTGAACCCAACGCTTATTTTAGAAGGGTTGCGCATCATTCATGAAATGAATGATCTGCCGGTTATATGATGAATCATTTTGCTCTTACAGAATGAAATTCTGATTTGTACCCCATGCTTCCTCATCGAGTTTGCACAAAACTTGCTGAAAATGCTGCACATTTTCAGATTTGTCCAATCAAAGGATTCATGGTTGCATAGCACTTTCCTGATATTTCATCAATAAGGAAAAATTTAGAATGCAGAACCCGAAAATAATTCAATTTTGTCCCTTATTCCTTTAATATAAGGGGCTTAGTCTTTCATCACGCATGCCAGTGTATGAAACAAAGTCACATCTGCACGAAAAAAATGAAAAAAACATTCTGAATGGCTTGATTCCTATGCAAGAATCGTTTAGAATTGTGTTAGCACTCAACAGACACGAGTGCTAACAAGTCAAATGCCGGGTAAACCCGGAAATGTATAAGGAGGTTCAGTCATGAAAGTAAAGCCATTGGCAGACAGAGTTGTTATTAAAATGCTCGAGGCGGAAGAAACCACGAAAAGCGGCATTGTGTTGCCGGGTTCCGCCAAAGAAAAACCGCAGGTAGCGGAAGTTGTCGCAGCCGGTCCGGGGACTGAGGAAGTGAAGATGGAAGTGAAGAAGGGCGATAAAGTCCTGATCAGCAAGTATTCCGGTACTGAAGTGAAACTCGACAACGAAGAATTCACCATTGTGAAACAAGGCGATATTCTCGCCATCGTAGAATAAAGGAGGACATTTCCCATGGCAAAAGATATTCTGTATGGCGAAGACGCCAGAAAAGCTTTGGAAGCCGGCGTAAACAAACTTGCGAACGCTGTGAAAATAACATTGGGACCTAAAGGCCGTAATGTCGTTCTGGACAAGAAGTTCGGCTCACCACTCATTACCAATGACGGCGTAACCATTGCAAAAGAAATTGAACTCGAAAATGCCTTTGAAAATATGGGTGCACAGCTTGTAAAAGAAGTTGCCACAAAAACCAATGATGTGGCAGGAGATGGTACAACCACCGCAACATTGCTTGCACAGGCTATTATCCGTGAAGGATTAAAAAACGTGGCTGCCGGTGCAAATCCGATGATTTTGAAAAAGGGCATTCAAAAAGCCGTTGCTGTCGCAGTGGAAGGTATCATCGAGAGTTCTCACAAAGTGAACGGTAAAGAAGATATTTCCCGTGTTGCATCCATTTCTGCCAATGATTCTGAAATTGGTGCTTTGATTGCAGATGCGATGGAAAAAGTATCCAATGACGGTGTTATTACTGTTGAAGAATCCAAAACCATGAACACAGACCTGGAAGTGGTTGAGGGTATGCAGTTTGATCGCGGCTATATCTCTGCTTACATGGTTACAGACACAGAGAAGATGGAAGCTGTTATTGAAAATGCTTATATCTTAATCACCGATAAAAAAATCTCCAATATCCAGGAAATTCTTCCCGTGTTGGAACAAATCGTACAACAGGGCAAAAAGCTGGTCATTATTGCGGAAGATCTTGAAGGCGAAGCGTTGGCCACAATCCTTGTAAACAAACTTCGTGGCACGTTTACCTGTGTTGCCGTAAAGGCACCCGGTTTTGGCGATCGTCGCAAAGCCATGCTGCAAGACATTGCTATACTTACCGGTGGCACAGTTATTACAGAAGAACTGGGTCTGGATTTGAAAGAAACCACGGTGGACCAACTCGGTCGTGCCGCTAAGGTGGTCATTCAAAAAGAAAATACCATTATCATTGACGGCAGTGGCGAAGAAGCGGCCATCAAAGATCGTATCAAGGCCATTAGAGCACAGATTGAAGAAACCACATCCGATTTTGATAAAGAAAAGCTACAGGAACGCCTTGCGAAACTTTCCGGTGGTGTTGCGGTTATCCAGGTTGGTGCTGCAACTGAAACGGAAATGAAAGAAAAGAAACTCCGCATTGAAGATGCCCTCGCCGCAACACGTGCTGCTGTGGAAGAAGGTATTGTCCCCGGTGGCGGTACTGTTCTTGTGAATGTTATCCCGCTGGTGAAAGCACTGCTGAAAACACTGACAGGCGATGAGAAAACAGGCGCAGCCATCATTGCAAAAGCGTTGGAAGAACCAGTCCGTCAGATTGCAACAAATGCAGGTCTTGAAGGATCTGTTATTCTTGAAAAAGTTCTGGCATCAAAACCCGGCATCGGATTTGACTGCCTGCAGGAAAAATACGTGAACATGGTGGAAGTCGGCATTGTCGACCCGACCAAGGTGACACGTTACGCACTGCAGAATGCAGCTTCTGTTGCTGCTATGGTACTGACAACTGAAGCTCTCGTCGCTGACAAACCTGAAAAGGAATCAGCAGGCGGTGGCATGGGCGGCGGTGGCATGGGTGGTATGGGCGGCATGGGCGGCATGATGTAAAAAGCAATTTTTCCCATAGTGTTTTGAGCAGCCGGTTAGCGGCAGGCTGAGGTGCGATTTGCACCACCGCCGCTAACCCCGTAGAGTACATGCAAAGCGAAGCCTTGCCATGATAGGACAAAACCCTTGGGAAAAAATGCGTCGCCGTT
>JBBRWP010000189.1:0-6187 GCA_038249175.1 Acetivibrionales bacterium | reverse complement strand
TATCAGTGACCAGCAAAGAGGGCAGTGGTTCATCCTTTGCCGTAAGCCTGCCGTTTGAACCGGTTGAAAAGGAACCGTCTGGCGAAGATGCCGCACAGGTCAAATATGCAAGAAGGGTTGAACCACAAAACAAAACAACCCTGCCGTTTGAACCGGCCGAAAAGGAACCATCTGGCGAAGATACCGCACAGGACAAATATGCACGAAGGGTTGAACCACAAAACAAAATAACCCTGCCGTTTGAACCGGTCGAAAAGGAACTATCTGGCGAAGATGCCGCACAGGTCAAATACACAGAATGGTATGCTCCACAAAACAAAATGCAGAACAGGCAATCTTCTTTTAACGCAGAATGGGTACCAGACTTGATGCGGGAACAAAACATCTCTGCCAAACGTCAATTACTCATTATTGAGCCTTGCCCCATGTACCGCGATATATTGCGTGGATACCTGGCTGGCCATCTTTCAAATAACACAGAAGGGATGGCGTTCGCAGAAACGAATTCGGATACAAACCCGGTATTAAACGGTTCCTATGTGTGCAACTTTGCAGAAACTGCGTCAGAAGCTCTTGTTCTAGGCTCGGATCTACCACCCTGCCATGCGGTATTGTTCTATGACCCCTTACCGGATGATGATGCAAACACGTTTAGCACAATTCTATCTTTACTGCCCGCAACGATGCACGCACGCATCATCCGGATGACAAAAATGACAGCAGATATCCCTGTGCATAGCGCCGGAAACTCTGATACGTTCCTGTACCTGACACAACCGATTCATTATACTGACTTAATGTATGCTCTGGAAACCAAGTTGACACCAGAGGCAAAAGAACAAGCCATTGCGGATCCTGTTCTGGAAACAGAGGCTGACACGGGCAGCACCCAGCATCGCAAGACAGAACAAAAAACTTTGCATGCGGCAGATGGTGCATTGGGTGTATTTAGCCATGTATTACCACAGCAAAAAGATGGTGCATTGGGTGTTAACCCTGTATTACCACAGCAAAAAGATGGTGCATTGGGTGTGCTTAACCCTGTATTCCCACAGCAAATGGATGGTGCATTGGGTGTGTTTAACCCTGTATTCCCACAGCAAATGGATAGTGCATTGGGTGTTAACCCTGTATTACCACAGCAAAAGGATGGTGCATTGGGTGTGCTTAACCCTGTATTCCCACATCAAAAAAAAGTGGATGCAAGCCCCCAAACGACGCAAGCGAAAAAAGAAACAAATCCCCGTATTCTTTTGGTGGATGATAATCAGGTGAACCGTGATATTTTGGAAAACATGCTAAAGGTTTATGGTCTTTCTTGTGATACAGCCACGAATGGTTTAGAAGCCGTGGAACAGTACCAGCAGCAGCCCTACGATATTATTTTTATGGATTGCCAAATGCCTGTTATGGATGGAGAAACCGCAACGAAAATGATTCGTGATATCGAAAAACAGCTGATACAAACAAGGCTTGATGATGACACTCTTCGTGAAGTTGACACGCCGCTGGTGCAAACAACAAATTGCAGGCACACTTTTCATAAAAAGCCCTTGACTGAATCCGGGAAAAATGGACATGAATCAAAAGAACCTTTGGAGGGCCGTCAAAAATCGGATGGTCATGCGCCAAAAAAGGCTCTGATTGCTGCTTTGACAGCGTTGATCAGCGTCGAAGACCGTCAAAAATGCACCGATGCCGGAGTGGATACCCACCTCACAAAGCCCATTCTCATGGAGAATTTGTTTATCTGGCTGGATAACAGCCTTCTGGAACTTGGGTTTTTGCAGAAAAATGAAACCGGTTGGCCGGTATCTCACCCTGCTGAAGAATCCGTTTTATACTTAATGAAAGATTTTCGCATGTCCAGAAGGGACGCTATTCAACTCGTTCGCATGTTTTTTGCCGATATAGCGGCATTCCTGGCATGGGTGCAGAAAAACCAACCACTGAGCCCATATGCCGATGCTGAAAAACCGACTGCAGACAACTATGCCGATAAAATTAGACAGTGGACGCATCGCCTGCGCGGTTCATCCGGCAACCTGCATCTAAACGCTTTTTATGACCGGCTCACCCTATTGGAAAGCGTCGTACAAGCAAGAGACCAAGTACAGGTAAGACTTATTATTACAGACCTCCACGACCTCTCAGCGCTTTATTTATAATGACCTCTCAACGCGCTATGGCATCCTGCACTTTGTAAAACGGCAAAAATAGGGTATAATAAAGTTGATTTCAATGCAACAACTCTTCATTGAATAAAAAACAGCAGTAAATGTGGCGAAAACTGCCCGTTTCAGCCATAAAAATGGGATGTGCGCCATGTTTTATGGCTGAAATGGGATTGTTTTCGAGTTGTTTCAGTGAAATCAAAGTTAAATATATAAAATGACTTGGATGACAATCTACACAAAATATTTCATTGAAGACAGCATATGACGTTCGGTTCACCTGTTCCCTGAACACAAAGCCTTCACCCGAAGGGAACATCCATGCCTAAGAGTTATCGAAGGCGAAAACAGTCCTGAAGGTTCAACCTTCTTTTACCCCCTGTATGCCGGCGATGATCCGGCAGAACTGTAGATTTTGTCAACTGGTGCTTTTTCTTTTGAGTAAAAAAAAAGGCTCTTTTGGCGTCCGGGATTTGTAAAGGAGAAAAAACGATGAATGAAACAGTATTGGTTGCAACAAACAGAACAGAAAATGCAAAAAAGACAAGGGACGCAGGTTTTACGCCGGCGGTATTGAATCAGAACGGTGCAACGTCCACCTCTGTTCAATTCGACACCCTGGCAATTAACAAAATTATTGCAACTCATGGTACGAACGCCAAACTTTTTGTGACTATTGGCAATGATAAAAAATTCGGTTATATCAAAGAAGTGCAAAGAAAACCTGTCGATCGCAGTGTTGTACACGTTGCCGTTCAGTTAGTGGATGTGAACCTGGAAATGAAGATGAACCTGCCTATACATTTTCATGGAGTGGAGTCATTGGAAAACCGTCAATTGATGTTATTAACCATTAAGTCAGAAGTTGAAGTTTTCGGAAAAGCCGGAATCCTGCCGGATTCTGCCATCGCTGATGTCTCAGAAATGGTTCTTGGCGATACAGTTACGGCAAAGTTCTTTAACTTCCCGGACAACATCTCTGTTATTGATGCAGAAGACGAACATTATGCGGTTGTGAAAGCTGTGAAAGAAGTTGCTGCTGATGCTGTTGACGAGGATACTGAAGCATCTGAAGCAGTTGAAGAAGTTGCTGCTGAATAAGGTATATCATAACGCTTCATTGAAAACAGCCGGGGTATTCGAATTTTTGAATACCCCGGCTGTTTTCAATGAGCCCCACGAATACCATGTCACCCTGCAATTTGATGTGAACAAGTGCATAGGCTACGACACACTTTCCACGAATAAAATCGGAGGTTCTAACACCAGTTATGCATTATATTTCTTAAATTTTAAGAGTTTTTATTTGAAAACTGCATCACCTCTTGTGCGAAGCCCTGGAAGTCATCCAAATGCTTGTCCAGGATGCTCAGTAAAATATCTGTTTGGATGGACTGATAATCATGAACCGCAATATTGCGAAAGCCAACCATGCGTTTCATTTTTTCAGATGTTTCCACCTGAATGACCCCAGCCTTCTGAATCATATCAAAAGCATCCCTGCTTTTTTGCGGGATGCCCAATTGTTGCTTCGAAACAAGATGCATGGCTAAATCGATGCTTGCTTCACAGGCGCGTTGCAGATTTAGGATAATGGCATCTTGTTTGGTGATGTTATCAAGGCTGGTAGCATCGTTTTGGTACTCTTCACGAATTCTGTCCATGCATCGTGAAATTGTTTCAATTTTGTTAATAAGCACATTATCCAGCATACAACCTCCTTGAAAACGAAGTGTTTCAAAACTTTTTTTCACCGAACGTTCCTATTTTCACCCATGTTTTTTTCACGTTTTCTTTCATGTTTTCTTTCATGTTTTCTTTCATGTTTTTTTCACGTTTTCTTTCACGTTTTCTTTCATGTTTTCTTTCACGTTTGAAATACATAGTCTTGTGGAAATAGTCCGAATTACATTGCAATTCTTTATCTAAAGTCGCTCCCAGACCACTAAAGGAAATAAATCACAGCGATTAAGGAAGATTCTGGTTGTTGCTAATATTTGAACCTAGTGTACCTGCTGAAACCTTTTGTACAAAGCGGTCAATAATTACACTTCTTTCTTCATTCAGCATAGCATAAGCTTTATAGGCAATCATTTCAAATTGCATTTTTTTGTTAATATCATTGCAATAGATTGCTTTTCCTTCTGATAAAATCTGCACCGCAAAAACGCTGGAGGCATTTCTTAAATCAATCAGATCCACGTCTCTTTGGAATATATTTACCATTTTTTGTGCCGCATCATAACATGCCAAAGTGGAATGACTTTCGTTTCCAAACATAGCAATATCAATATCACTGTCCTCTCGCAACTCATTTCGTGCAGCACTGCCAAAGAGGTATATTGCCGTTGGTGAAAATGCGTCTACTAAAAATTCAATTGCTGCTTTCTGTTGTTCCTTCGTTATGCTTTGCATTTCTTCACCTTTTCCATATGCCAATTTCTATAGATATGACAACCTTCTCAGCGTATCTTCACATCAATGCACCAATAAAACAATGTCTTGATGGTTTATCTCAATACCTAATCAGTCAAAATCACACAAGTTTAGTGGGACAAGTTTGTTTCTGGCCTTTGATTCCATTACAGCCAGGCACTTCTCCAGTTGTTCACATTTGTCTTTAGTTAACAACAATTTTTCGAAATAAGCAATATCGGCAATTATCAAATCAGGCTTATTTGCATTAAACACAGCAAGGTAACCTTCTTCGGAAACCTTGTTCATTATGGCCGCCATGTTGCTTTTTAACTCAAATACAGATACAATTTGTGAAGGATTGTATGAATGCATAGAACACAACCCCCCTTATAAGAGATTAACAAAAAGCTGAACAGGTACAGTGTAGCACATTTTACTCATTCGTATAATGGGAAACTGGCGTCTGATGTGATTTGCGGATTTTACGAATGCATCGCTTGTAGCAAAGACTAATTTTGTGATTTATCAGGTAAAAGAACAGGGGAGAAATTGTGTTAGTGTACTGTCTGGTTGAACTATAGCTAATATATGGCTTAATAAAAACCGGTAATGATCATTCATTATAGTTGGAAATATGAATCACTGATACTATCATTATGTTAAATTTGAACCAGACAGTACACTAGTTGACAGCAACAAATTTTCTGATAATCGAAAAAACAGTAACCCGTGCCGTGCAAGGAGAACGCATTATGATGATTGATTTGACAGCACCCATGCAGAAATATGGGGATACCCCTGATATCACACACATGGATTTATACTATGTTGGCAACACATCCCCGCTGACTTCACTGGTCAGCAATTGCCTGGTCATTGATCTTAGCCTGTCTGTAGGTGAAGTGGATATATCCACAATCCCTTCATTAGACGCCTTGAAGAAAGGGGATTCTGTCATTCTTAAAACCGGCTGGGAACAATACCGCGGGACAGAAAAATATGCCCAAAGCCCCTCAGTAGACAAGAAATTGATTCAATTTCTTGTTGAAAAAGGCGTGTGTATGATTTTAATCGATTCTCCCGGTGTTTATGGTGGAGCACATGGGCAAGAGCACAATGATATGGACCAATACCTGGCCGACGTAGGCGCTTTTGCAGTAGAAAACCTGGTCAACGTTCATCTGCTGCCCGTTGGGTTCATCAAGTTGTTTTGCTTTCCGATAAACATGACCGCACAGAATAATGCACCATGCAGGGTTGCAGCGGAAATATGAGCCTTATCGTTTAACTGATGATGCTGTTGCATTACAATTCACATTTTAGTTGCAGTAGAAATATTAACCTTATCGCTTTGTGATTTCTTAAGATACAATCTAGGATTCCACAGGTAAAGAACCTTTTTTTACTGTCCTTTTTGTTGTCTTTTTCGGCTCTACAATCCTTGTCTTTTTTGGCTCAACATCCGCTGTATTTTTCAGCTCTACAACCCTTGTCATTTTTGGCTCAACATCCGCTGTCTTTTTCAGCTCTACAACCCTTGTCTTATTTGGCTCAACATCTGCTGTCTTTTTCGGCTCTACAATCCTTGTCTTTTT
>JBBRWP010000188.1:0-6187 GCA_038249175.1 Acetivibrionales bacterium | reverse complement strand
GAGATATTTCGCCTGATAGCCGGAGAAGGAAGCGATAACAACTTTTCTGTTGGTGGATGATGCATGGATAAACTGGTCATTTCCTAAATAAATACCAACATGACTAATGTTTACGCGTTTTCCACCATCGGTATCAAAACAAACAACATCACCCGGTACCAGATTCTTACGGGCTACTTTAACGCCGGCACTGCCATAGGAAACAGCGGAACGTGGTGTTGCAACACCAATTTTAGCATAAGCCATCATAACGAAACCGGAACAGTCTGTGCCCTTTAGTGACAAGGCACCGTGCACATATTTTACACCCTTCATAGAGAGCGCCGCCGTTATCAGCGAATCAATTGTGCTGTCATCGCCACGGGAAACCGTGCTGTCATCGCTAGTGGAAACCGTGCTGTCATTGCCAGAGGAAACTGTGCTGTCCTGCGTATCCGTTTCAAGGATATATTGCCCCAAAACGTAGCCGGTTAATCCTTCTTCTGTTTTAATTTTTGCCCAGGAACCTGACTTTTCCAAGAGAACAACTGTATTATTACGGACAATTTCACCCAATTTTTTTGTGTCGGCGTTGGCACCTTCGCGAATGTAAAGGGTATTAGCGGTGACGGTTGCCTTGTTTTCTGCTGGAGCAGTCGCGCCGCTGGCTGTAACGGCAGCACCGGAAGTATCTGTTGCTGCTGCGACCGCTGCATTCGTGGTGGTTGTATCAGGTGCGACTTCGTTTGAGACAAGGGACTCAACTGTTTTTGTCACTGCAGGGACAGGGGTTACGGCTGGTGTGCCTTCATTTTCGGCAACGGGTTCAACTGTTTTTGCTACTGCCGGGGCAGGGGCTGCCGGTTTTGGTTCTGTCTTCTTTACCACCGGGGCTTCTTTTTGTACGGTTATATATTGACCATAAACGTAGCCGTTCACGTTGCCAACAGAGACTTTGTACCAATCAGCTTCTTTTTTCACAACGATCAATGCAGTACCTTTTTTTAGCAGATCAATGATTTCGGAACCTGTACTGGCCTGACGGCGAAACTTAACGTCGGTGGCGTTTATTTTGCCGGTTGCAGCTGAGGAAACAACGCTCAACAGAACAATAATACTGAGCGTGAGCAATGTGATGCGCGTGGATGGTTTGCGATAAGTCATAGAAACTCCTTCATACATAACATCATTTAACAGAGACAGTGTGATATACAAATGATGGTATTTGTGATGAAATATTTTATGGGATTCATTGGGGCTACTGCGGTAATCACAGTTATTTCAGCGTTGATTTAGAACTGAAAGTCAGGATGTTTTCAACAGATTCACTGACACTTTTGCGATTATATCAATCTATCTGCAAAATAGCAATGTTTTGTGTTAAAATTGTTACAAGGTCATAGAAAATTGATGGCTGCATTTGTGCAAAATGACAAATTATATCATTAACAGAAGTGATACAAGGTTGATTCTGGAGTAAGAACCCCGATTTCGACTCCGAAGGAGGCAAAATCGATTGAAAATGACCAATTTCAGGTCAATATCGCGCGGTGTGCGCTGTGCATAGCACAGTGTCGAAGACTGATTTGGCATCAAATTGGAGCATTTTCGGGTTATTACGGTAGAATCAAGGTTGGTTTCAGAAACGCAATGCATTGGAAGGAATTATTCATGAAAAAAAGTTATCCAACAATTATCACAGACCTCTTGTTCTTGCTGCTGCTGATGCTGCTGTTGCTTCCTGCATGTTCTGGCACAGGCACTTCTGTTTTGGATACAGGTTTAGGCCATGTCACGCAGAAAGGTTCGGCTGTAATGGCCGCAAATAAAGTGCCCAATGATACACTTGAGCAAGATGGGTCTGCATCTGATTCGGCAACAAAGGGCACAGAAACCCAACCCGGGGCAGATATGACCACTGACAATGAAAGCAGCATACAGAACCGCAGTGCAGGAGACCGTGTGAATGAAAGCAGTGCATCGGAGCAGCGCGCTGATAGCATTGCACTGACTGACTCAGCGAATCTAAAAGCCAATGAGCCGATTCAAATTAAAATATCCGCCATCGGCGACATCATTTTGCATCAGGCAGTCATTGACGGTGACGGTTCCTCCAACTATAATCCTATTTTTAAAAATGTAGCCGCATCCTTGCAATCGGCGGACTTTGCGATTGCCGGCTATGAGGGAACGCTGAATGGCCCGCCCTATTCCGGCTACCCGCTTTTTGGCGGTCCGGATGAAATTGCAAAGGCTCTTCAAAACGCCGGTATAGCCATGGTGACAACGGCCAACAACCACGTACTGGACAGGGGACTGTCCGGCGTTATCCGCACGCCGCAAGTGTTTCAAAAACTGGGGATGACTGTAGTCGGCACCCGATCGAAAAAAACGGATGCGACGTTCTCTGTTCAGGATATTGGTGGCATAAAGGTTGGTTTTACCGCCTATACCTGGGAAACCATTGGCACAGAAACACAGCGAACCATCAATGGCATTCCTTTGCCCAAGGGCACAGAAGACCTCATCGATTCCTTTAATCCCTCGCGCGCAGAACGATACAAAAAGGATTTGGCGGGAATGAAACAACGTATTGCAGATATGAGGCACAGCGGTGCCGAGTGCATTGTTTTTCTGATTCACTGGGGGGAAGAATACAACACAACATCCAGTGCTATGCAGCAAAAAATGGCAAAATTTCTTGCAGAGAATGGTGTGGATGTTATTTTTGGTTATCATCCGCACGTACTGCAAGAAATTGCTGTACTGCCGCAGCCGGTAAACAAAAAGAACCTGCTGGTTTTTTATTCGCTCAGCGGCTTTGTTTCAAATATGGAATTTGGCACACATGGAACGAAAGGCTATGCGGAAGACGCCATCATTGCCAGTGCTGTTATTCAAAAAGAAGTGGACGGCTTTGTCCATGTTGTGAAAGGTGCATATGAAGGAACCTACATGCTCAAGGAAAATATTCTTGGACATCGTATGCATCGGGCTATTCCGGTACGGGCAGCGCTGGCAGATCCAGCAGGATATGCGGTCGGGAAAAGCCTGGCGCAGATTGAAAAGTCTGCCAGACGGACCGAAACCGTCATGAAAAAGAACAGTCCACTGGAAGGAACGATTCTCGAGGAAGTAAAAAAATAGTCTTTAGCGTTTCACCGGTGTGGTTTTTAATTTTCACTGCAATGATTTACATGTAAAAAGAAATGACACAGCTATTCAATTATGGCCTGTTATGCGGTATAATGAACGCGGATAACGTTTGTAAATAAACGTTACAAAAGAACATACAGTAAAATCATTAAAATGAAAAGGAGAAAAACAATGAAAATAGGAAGTGTTGGCTGGGGATGGACTCCTACACCGGAAGATATGCCGCAAGGTGACTCACTGAAACGGATTGCAGACAAAGTAAAAAGCCTGGGTTTTGACATTGTGGACTATTTATCAGATTATGATTCATTGGATCAGTTTTTTACAGATGCTGCGTGCAATGACCTCGGCACCTACGTGAAGTCTATCGGCCTTGAAGTTGGCGGTCTGGTTTTTCAGGCAAACCAATGGAACGACCCGAATGAAGACGTACAGAAAAAACAACTGGCTTATTTTGAACGCTGCTGCCAGGCGGCTAAAGGAATGGGTGCAAAAACGATTTCCTGCATTATTCCGGGTCCCTATGGGGCAAAACCCAACCGCAAAGGTTCGCCGTCAGAGAAAATTGCCACCAACCTGCCGGCAGATTATTGCTGGGAAAAAGACTGGAATCTCTTCGCAGCCAATCTAGCCAAGGCCAGTGATATTGCCGCGAAATATGATATTCGTATTGCTATGGAATGTTTCCCGCATTCACTATGCTCTACACCGCATGCCATGCTGCAGTTGTTAAAGGATGTGAATAAACCCAATTTCGGCATTCAATTGGATACCGCTCATTTTGTGAACCAGAATATTGATGTGGAAACCGCTATCTTTATGTTGGGTGCCATAAATATCTTTAACGTGCACGCCAAAGATTCAGATGGTTTGACCCGTGGTAATCTGCCAGCCGGAACCGGCATTGTAGATTACAACGCCGTATTGGCCGCTTTGAAAAATGTGGGTTATACAGGGAATGTTTCGGTTGAAGTGGAGTTTACGGACAATCCCATGCGCTATATGAAGCAGGCGATTGACCATTTGAAACTTTGCATGGCCGGGAATTACTAAAATAGAAAATGAACAATAAAAAAAGCCTCTTAGGGAGGCTTTTTTTGTCGTTAATCTTCTTCTTTCATACGCTTATTTCGCCTTCGACTTGTTCTTCGAATACACATCAAAAGCCACGGCCATCAACAATACCATGCCCTTGACCACTTTTTGCCAGAAGGTATCAATGCCCATAATGGACATACCGTTGTTCAATATACCCATAATGGCACCACCAATCATGGCACCGACAATGGTTCCGATACCGCCGGAAGCGGAAGCGCCGCCGATAAAACAGGCTGCGATGGCGTCAAGTTCAAAACCGTCACCGGCTGTGGGGGCGGCAGAATTGAAGCGTCCGGCGGCCACGATGCCGGCAACAGCGCCCAGGAGGCCCATATTTGCATAAACAAGGAACAAAACTTTTTTTGTTTTGATCCCGGAAAGTTCTGCGGTTTTGGCATTGCCACCCAAGGCGTAGACATGACGTCCAATAACCGTCTTGTTGGCGACAAAGGAATAGATGAGGATGAGCGTTGCCAGGATGATGACGATATAAGGTAAGCCATTGGCAATGGCCAGCCAAACAGTGAAGAGGTTAATCAGCGCCATGAAGAAGATGGATAACAGAATAAAGTTTTTAACCTTAGGAACAATCAAATTATATTTCAGGCGTGTTTTCCTGTCGGAGATACGAACAAGCAGGAAAGCCAGAGAACATAAGAGGCCTATGGCTACAGTGGTCCATTGTATATCTCCATCTGCGGTGCCCAATGCTGTACCCAGAAAATCCGGCACAGCTTTTGAGGCAATGGTGACATAGAGGTCTGGCAGGGGAATGGTTTGACCGCCAACCAGGATAAGGTTGGTGATGCCCCGGAAAATGAGCAGGCCGGCCAGGGTGACAATGAAGGATGGAATTTTGCCATAGGCGATCCAGTAACCCTGCCACATACCGACAAGAATACCGACAAACAGGGAGAGGATAATAGAAACAAAAACCGGCAGCCCCCACATCACACTGAATACAGCGGAAGTAGCACCAACCAGACCGACGATGGAACCGACAGAAAGGTCGATGTTGCCGCCGGATAAAATACAGAACATCATACCAATGGACAGTATAAGAACGTAGCTGTTCTGCTGTATCAGGCGGTCAATGTTAATGGGGCGCAGCAAAACGCCGCCGGTCATGATTTCAAAGAAAAGCATAATGGTAACGAGGGCAAGCAGCATACCATACTGCCGCAGATTCTTTTTGACGAGGCTTGAGATGTTCTCCATGGTTTCCTCCTGTTTTTTATGCAATGGCTGGCTTTTGCTTTTTCTCATGGTGTACAATGCAGGCCATAATACTCTCCGGGTTTGCTTCTGCAATGGGCATTTCGCCCACAAATTCCCCTTCATCCATCACATAGACACGGTCACAAATTCCAAGTATTTCCGGCAGTTCTGAAGAGATAAAGACCACACATTTTCCAGCATTGGCCAAATCATTGATAATGGTGTAAATCTCATATTTGGCACCGACATCAATGCCCCGTGTCGGTTCATCCAGAAACAGAACATCCGGTTCTGCAAACAACCACTTTGCCACAATGACTTTTTGCTGATTGCCGCCAGATAAATTGCCGGCCAGTTGATAAATGCTCGAAGATTTGATGCGCAGCAGGTCCCGATATTTTTCAGCCACATTCACTTCTTCATGCATGTTCAAAATACCATTTTTGCTTATTTTTTGCAGGCTGGCCATCGTGATATTTCTGCGGATATCATCGATTAAAACAAGCCCGGCCGATTTTCTGTCTTCGGTCAGGTAGGCCAGCCCTGCATCAATGGCCTGACTGACACTGGTCACCGATATTTCTTTTCCGTCTTTGATCATGGTGCCCCGGATGTGCTTGCCATAGGCATGACCAAAGATACTCATAGCCAATTCGGTTCGCCCTGCACCCATAAGGCCGGCGATGCCCACAATTTCTCCCTTGCGCAAGTTGAGGCTGACGTTTTTTATTTTTTC
>JBBRWP010000187.1:0-6218 GCA_038249175.1 Acetivibrionales bacterium | reverse complement strand
GGTCATTGTGCCGGTATTGCAGCTGCAACCGTGGAAACCGAAGTAAAGGAAGGCTACGAAAATGCATGATGAACAGTTTCGAAATGGATCTGCTTTTGGCAGTAAGGATGTTGTGAAGGCAGCAATACGCATTTCTCTGACATCAGACCGTGTAGAAGAGAAAAAAACACAAAAAGAATATTTGGAAATGGGTATTCACACGGCAGCTGTGGATTATGGCGGTGAGTTTATCAGCTCCGTGATGAAAATTGTAGAACGTGCTGTTGTTTCTGCCAAGCGCGAAGGTGTTATCAGGGATGTGCATAATGAGGAAGGCGCTGTTGCCGGTGCGGCCAGAGAAGCGCTTTCACAGGTGATGCCAAAGGCTGTGGGTCTGAACGTTGGCGGTAAAATTGGTGTGGCACGCTATGGTGATCACGTTTCAGTTTCAGTTTTCTTCGGGATAGGGCTGCTGCACTTGAATGAGGTAGCGATAGGGACAGGACACAGGGTAGTATAACAGTTTGACTGTTATGGTTTTGCCAAGGCAAAACCACCCACTGGGACAGGACACAGGGTAGTATAATTGGTTCGACTTTATGATTGAAAGGAATATGGCACCATGAACAATATCCAGATTGCACTGGACGGACCTTCGGGGGCTGGGAAAAGCACCATGGCCAAACACATTGCAAATGCATTGGACATTCTGTATCTGGACACTGGTGCAATGTACCGGGCCGTGGCATACACCTGTCTGCAAAAAGGTGTGGACGTGAAGGAAGCTGCGCCAGTTTCGACAGTGATGCAGCAGATGGTTCTGGAGGTACAGTATCTGAACCATCAACAGCACATCCTTGTCAATGGCGAAGATATCAGCAATAAAATCCGAACAAACGATATTTCTATGGCGGCTTCGACCGTATCTGCCCACCCTGTTGTCAGGGAAAAACTGGTGGCCATGCAGCAGCAAATTGCACAAAATCAAAGCTTGATTATGGATGGGCGTGATATCGGTACGAAAGTATTGCCAATGGCAACGGTGAAAATTTTCTTAACGGCAACGACAGAAGATCGGGCAAAACGACGCTATAAAGAGCTTTTGGAAAAAGGTCTGCAAGACAAAAGCTATGAGGAAGTTCTACAGGAAATTCGTAAAAGAGATGCGCAGGATACCGGTCGCACACATTCTCCCCTGGTTCAGGCGGATGACGCCATCTGCGTGAACACATCGGGATTGACTTTAGAAGAAGGCATGGATAAACTTCTTCAGTTGGTCAGAAAGGGATTGGCGCATGCTGTATAGAATTGTCAAAGTCATTTATACCCTGTATATTGTTCTTTTTCACCGCATCCAATTCATCCATTTGGAAAATGTCCCGAAAGAAGGGCCGTTTCTGCTCTATGCCAACCATCCGTCCGCCTTTGATATGTTTTTAATCGCCGGGCAGTTAAAACCAAGGGTATACTTTATGGCCAAGGCGGAACTGTTTAAAAACCCGATTTTCGCTGCCTTTTTTCTAGGCATGGGTGCTTTTCCCGTGCATCGAGGCCGCGGTGATGCCGGATCTGTCAAAAGTGCTTTACGTCTTTTGAAAGAAGGAAAAGTAGTGGGTATGTTTCCCGAGGGCACCCGAACACAAAAAAGAAACCCTGATCGTAAAAAAGGCGGTGCTGCACTCATTGCCATTCATGCCGGTGTGCCCATAGTGCCTGTGGGGATTGATGGCCATTACAAAATTTTCAGTAAAATGCGCATCATTTATGGTAAGCCTTTCATACTGGAAAAACCACAAGATAAGACAGAGCGGGACTTTCTTTACGAAGCCAATGACCAAATTATGGACCGAATTTATGAATTACTGGAGTAAATCTGAAAATGCGCAGCATTTTCAGCAAGTTTTGTCCGAATCCAACGAGAACGCAGCATTTTCAGCAAGTTTTGTCCGAATCAAAAAGAACGCAGGGGTAGAATATGGAAATTATTGTCGGAAAATATGCCGGATTCTGCTTTGGCGTGGATCGGGCGTTAAAAATGGCACTTGGCATGCCCCCGAGAAAAGGAAAAATTTACACGTTTGGTGAATTAGTCCACAACAAACAAGCTGTTGCACAACTCAAAGAAAAAGGCATTGCTGAGATTTCTTCTTTTTCATTATTGGGTTTAGATGATGGCGTTATTATACGTGCGCACGGTGCCGGGGCTTCTGTTTATGAGCAATTGGAAGAAAAGGGTGTCTATATTGAAGATGCGACATGCCCTTATGTCAAAAAAATTCACAAACTGGTACAGCAGGAAGTGAAAGAAGGTCATTTTATCATTATTGTCGGTGATTCGGAACATCCGGAAGTGCAGGGCATTCAGGGTTGGTGTGAAAACCAGTCACAAGTGGTCTCAACCCTGTCCGAAGTGTCCAATTTGTCTTTCCCGCCAGATAAAAAACTCAGTTTGGTGGCCCAAACTACCTTCGTCCCTGAACAATATGACGAAATTGTGCGAAATATTCAGAAAAAGTTTGCAAACGTAACGAAATTTGATACAATATGTAATGCGACCATTCAAAGACAAGCAGAAGCTGGGAAATTGGCAGAAACTGTTGATGCAATGATTGTGATTGGCGGGAGGAACAGCTCAAATACACAAAAGTTATTCAAGATATGTAAGGACACGTGTCCGAACACCTATCTTGTGGAAACTGTAGACGAGTTACCCATCCTGAGCCCTTCAATTAAAAAGATCGGGATTACCGCAGGTGCTTCCACACCTGAATGGGTAATCAAGGAGGTAATTCAAGGCATGGAAGACATGAACAACAAAGTGGATGGCGAGTTAAGCTTCAGTGAAGCTTTCGAGCAGACCATGACACAACTCAGCTCCAACACCATCGTAACCGGTAAAATTATCGGCTACAACAACAATGAGG
This sequence comes from Acetivibrionales bacterium, assembly GCA_038249175.1. Lineage (GTDB taxonomy): Bacteria > Bacillota > Clostridia > DSM-8532 > DSM-8532 > JAEWSN01. The sequence goes on along the minus strand of JBBRWP010000187.1, from coordinate 3,315 downwards.
TGTTTGTCGATCTCGGTTACAAAGTCGACGGACTCATTCCGATGGATGAATTTCTGGAACAGGAGGGATTCGATCCGGAACGTGATCTAAAGGCAGGCACTGAAATCAGAGCACTCATTTTGAAAGTGAACGATGGCGATGGCAGTGTTCAGCTTTCCAAGAAGAAAGTCGATTCCATCCGTGGTCTTGAGATTATGGATGACGCTTTCGAAAGCCGTACTCCTGTTGAAGCGGTTGTCAAAGAAGTGGTCAAAGGCGGTTTGGTTGCAGACTTTAAAGGCATTCGGGTATTCATCCCGGCGTCTCAGGTTTCCGATCGGTTTGTCAAAGACCTTGGCCCATACGTTGGGAAAACCGTTTCCTTTATTATCACAGAACTTGTAAAAAACAAGCGTCGTGTCGTTGGTTCTTGCAGGGTTATCATCGAAGAGAACAAGGCGAAGATGTCTGAAGAGTTCTGGGGCAACATTGAAATCGGTAAGGAATACACCGGAACGGTCAAAAGCTTAACCAAATTTGGTGCTTTTGTCGATTTGGGTGCGGTAGACGGACTCATTCATATTTCCGAGCTTTCCTGGACGAAAATTTCGGATCCTTCCGAAGTGCTCTCCATTGGCAACGAAGTGAAAGTACGTATCCTGAACTTCGATCCTGTTTCCAAAAAGCTTTCCCTGGGGTATCGTTCACCCGAAGACAACCCCTGGTTTGGCATCGACCATAAATATCAGTCTGGCGATATTGTTGCCGGTCAGGTTATCCGCATTGTTCCTTTCGGCGCTTTTGTGGAAATTGAGCCCGGTGTCGAAGGTCTGGTACACATTTCTCAAATTTCCAATGTTCGTATTGGTCGTGCAGAAGAAGTGCTGCATGTGGGCATGAATGTGGAAATGAAAGTGCTGGAAGTGAATGCTGAACTGAAGAAAATCAGCCTGAGCATTCGTGAAGTAGCACCCATCGATCCACCGCATGTTGTATCGGACGAATTCCTGGATGCTCCGGAAAATGAAGGCTTTTCAAATGAACATGTCGAAGACATGGGCAATACCATCGGGGATATTTTAGGAGAAGTGGTCACTGAAGAAGTAATCGCTACTGAAGAAGAAGTAGCCACCGAGGAAGAAACAGCAACGGTAGATGAAACAGCAACTGTAGAAGAAACAGCAGTTGTAGAAGAAACAGCAGCTGTAGAAGAAACAGCAACTGTAGAAGAAACAGCAACTGAAGAAGAAAAAGCGTAATTGTGTGCGTAGCACAGGTTTCTGCTAGCAGGAATGGTTATTTCTGATACAAAAAAAGGAAAGAACGGCGAGTAGCCGTTTTTTCTTGTTTGTAAAGGGGTATATGATACGCAGTAAGCCAATGATTTTAATGCTACAGCCCGAAAACTATCCAGGTTGCATGGGCGAGCAGCAAGCTCGCTTGCGACCAGCCCAGGTTGCATGGGCGAGCAGCAAGCTCGCTTGCGACCAGCCCAGGTTGCATATTTTCATAACATAACCTGCTTTTCTTTATTCAATGAAGCGTTGTTGCAGTGAAATCACCAATATTTTGTGGAGGTACACATGGAACCCTTTAGCGATTATGAACAATTTAAGAAGAATTTCTACGCACTCTCAGCCATTGATTTAAACTTGTATAAAGAAAAGCAAATGAAACGGCGCATCACTTCGTTGGTTGAGAAGCGTGGTTTCACCCAGTACCTTCCTTTTGGTGAAGCCATTAAGAGCGATCGGGATCTTTACAACATTTTTATCAACTACCTCACCATCAATGTTTCGGAGTTTTATCGTAACCCCGTACAATGGGAGATGTTTGAAAAACGCATTTTGCCAGAGATTCATAAATTCAGAAACACGCTCGAAGGTGTGAAGATTTGGAGTTCTGCATGTTCCACCGGGGATGAACCCTATACTATTGTGATGATACTGAATAAGGTTATTCCTTTGGAGAAAATTCATATTCTGGCAAGCGATATCGATTTGGGTGCTATGGAAAAAGCCAAACAAGGCATTTATTCCGGTCGCAGCATCAAAGACCTGCCGGCAGAATTTTTGAAAAAACATTTTACACAAGTGGGAGAAGACGTTTGGAAAATTTCTGATGCAGTGAAAAAATGCGTGGAGTTTAAGCAAATGAACCTGCTCAAAGACACCTTTCCTAAAGACCAGGATATTATTGTTTGCAGAAATGTGTTAATCTATTTTACAGAAGAAGCCAAAGATGATTTATTTTCCAATTTCAGCCATGCCCTCAGGTCTAAAGGAGTGTTGTTTATCGGTAGCACAGAACAGATTATCGGTTATCAACGATACGGTTATAAACCGGTGGAAACCTTCTTTTATCAGAAAGTTGGCGATGCTCAGAAATAAACAGTGGTGATGAAAGCTGAAAATGCGTAGCATTTTCAGAAAATCTTGCGTGAACGCGAAAAGGACGTATGAAGCATAAAGCTGAAAATGCGTAGCATTTTCAGAAGCCATGCGTGAACGCTAAGAGGACGCATGAAACATAAATCTTATAAAGTGATAACGGGGGAGCATATGATTGCACATTTGAAAGGTTCAGTAGAACGGCAATTGGCAGACAGCCTGATTTTGGATGTCCATGGCATTGGTTTTCGAATTTTTTCATCAAGCAGTACACTCACTCAAATAGGTTCTGGTGAGTTGATTCTTGTTTTTACCCATACTTATGTGCGGGAAGATACCCTGGCGTTGTATGGCTTTTTAACAGAAGGGGAACTTCGGATGTTTGAACTTCTGCTATCGGTAAGTGGTATTGGTCCGAAGGCGGCCATCGCTGTTGTTTCTGCTCTTGCACCATCGGCATTCAGTTTGGCTGTTTTGACAGAAGACAGCGACAAGCTGACGCTGGCACAGGGCATTGGTAAAAAAAGTGCGCAACGTATTATATTGGAATTGAAAGATAAATTAAAGAAGGAACAAGGTGCACAAGGCGTCTTTCTCGGAGGTGCAACCATTTCATCGGACAAGGATGTTGCCGGACTTTACGAAGAAGCCGTCAGTGCATTGATGATGCTGGGCTATTCGGCTGTTGATGCCCAAAAATCGGTGTCAGGTGTCATGGAGGAAGGTAAATCTCTTGAAAACGTGATTCGGGATGCACTAAAACAAAAAGGAAAATAACGGCTATGATGAACTACATCATGAATGTGTATAATCATGAAGTATAATCATGAAGTATAATCATGAAGTATAATCATGAAGTATAATCATGAAGTATAATCATGAAGTATAATCATGAAGTATAATCATGAAGTATAATCATGAAGTGTAATCATGAAGTGTAATCATG
>JBBRWP010000186.1:0-6254 GCA_038249175.1 Acetivibrionales bacterium | reverse complement strand
GATTTACCAACGTATCACGCGCGCTATGACCGATCGCCAGTACGACGTTGTCTGTTTCGAGTTCGCACATCACATTGTTTTCGGAATAGCGTACGCCCGTAATCCTTTTGTTTTCGAAATAGCGCACACCCGTGATCTGTTTATTTTGGAATAAAAAGTCAGTGACAAGCGCATTGAAATGCACTTCTCCACCTAGCCCGATAATTTTTTTTCGGATGGTTTTCACGGTATCCTTTAATCGGTCCGTACCGATATGCGGCTTATCCAGGTACAGAATCTCCTCAGGTGCACCTGAAGCAACAAGCTCGTTCAATATCATCATTTTTCGTGGATTTTTCTTGCCGATTTTCAGCTTTCCATCCGAAAATGCGCCTGCTCCGCCTTCGCCGAATTGCACGTTTGTCCGTGTATCCAAAATACCGCTGTGCCAAAATGCATTCACTTTTTGTGTTCGGGCATCCACGTCCAGCCCGCGCTCCAACAGAATGGGTCTCTCGCCAGCCTGCGCCAGTATGAGTGCTGCGAATAAGCCTGATGGACCGCACCCGACAACCACAGGGCGCATCTTTAGGGCTTTATTCTTAACGATACAGTAAGGGATTTCTATTTCCGTTGAAACTCCTTTTCTCTTGTTTGCCGATGCGACCTCATTTTCATCACCGGAAATATGCACCAAAAGCGACAAATCAAAAAATATGTCGGCTTTGTTAAGTGCATTTACCGCACGTTTATCAATACGCACCTGCAAGATGCGATGATGTTCTATTTGAAGGTGTTTTGCCGCAATGATTTTCAGCATCTCTTCATTATAGGTCAGTGGAATCACAAGGTTCGCTATTCTTATCATGGTTGCTCCTGATTATTAAAAAATATCAACAGCGTTAGTTTACCTCATGGTTCATGCGTTGACAATGAAATGCATATTCAGTGCGTAAGGAATAAGTAGTGTTACGGCTCATGCCAGGAATACCCAAAAAACATAAAGAGTTAAAAGTGATGTGTTTAATAGAGAATGGCGAGTGGATTATATCTCTAAATAAGCCAGAAATTCATCCGGCGCAAGGACTGGCAAATCTTTTTCTCTATAATCTTTTTTATTTCGTGTGACGATGACATCAACACCTTTCTCCCGCGCCGAGCTGTACTGCAAAGCATCTTCGAAATCGGTCATCATAGTATTCAGTGCCAAATCAAGTGTTTTTTCTGTCATGTCTGCAATTTTTACAAGAATACGCAGTTTTCTGAGTAAGAGCAAGGCGGTATCATTTCCCAGACTTTTGCGAAGGATATAAAAGATATTGGCAAAAGCCAATGGTGTCGAATATAATGTGAGCGCGCCTTGATCGGCTAAGCTAAAGATGCTTGCCGCAGCATCATAAAAGGGATGACGTCTGCTTAACAAGTCCAATATCACATCACAATCCACAAATATATTTTTATTCATATTTCTTCTCCAGAAAAATTGTATATTCATTCTCATCAATGGATTCAATGGATTCAATGGATTCAACGGAAATTACACCACTTAATTCTTCCACAAGCGGTGAGTATTTGTGGGAAGCCGATTTTATTGTAGTAAGGCTACGGAAAAAATCTTCCACTAGCTTGGAGAGACTTTCGTTTTTTTCCTTTCCATACTCTTTTGTCAAGCGAATTATTTCATCGTCAAGTTTCAATGTTAATTTCGTCTGCATTGATCACTCCTCATTTCAATTAAGATAGCATTATTCAATACGTACAGTATATCATTTATTGAACGTATAAACAACTGTATAACAAATCAACCGGCTCGTTTTTTTTGCAATTGAATACTATAAAAACCAGTATAAAAAATTACTTTATTTATGCCTTATCAAAAAACTCCGTAAAGGCAATTATTTTTCATTTATTTTACTCACTGGAATAACCGTGATACCTGAACGGTTCGCGAGCCAAACCGCTTATTCTAGTATCCATTCCATATCCTTCCAAACAAAACTTCTAGGGGCGATACGCTTCGCTTCCTCTGCGTCGTGTGTGACGAAAAGCATGGTTGTCCCTGCGGAATTCGCCTCCTCCAATAAGAAGGCAAGCGCTTCGTTCCGCAATGTTTCATCCAGATGCGTCATGGGTTCATCCAGCAAAAGCAGTGCCGGCTTCGGACCCATGGATCGGGCAATCGATGCCCTTCTGGCTTCGCCGCCGGATACCTCGTCCGGATGCCTGTTGCGCAGGGCAGTCAAAGAAAATCGCATCAAAAGATGATCCAGACGTTGCTCTCTTTCCTGATGCACCATGCCATGCAGGCCGAAGCGGATGTTTTCGGCCAGGGTCATGTGGCTCCAGAGCGCTGGCGTTTGAAACACAAAACCGAGATTCCGCTGATGTGGCTGCACCCAGGTGCCGTCTCCCGATACCATACGTCCGCAGATAGAAACGCACCCGTCTTCTGGTACGTCAAGCCCTGCAATTGCCCGCAGCAAGGTGCTTTTTCCGCATCCGGAAGGTCCTCTGACACAGAGATGTTCACCCTGCATGATGTCCAGATGAATGCCGTCAAGGATGGTGCGTCCGTCACGACGACGAACGAGGTTACTAATGGACAGGACGGGGGGAGCGTCTGTCCCGTTCGGTGTCTGGTTTTTAAGCATCATCTTGATGTTCGAATCATGCAATGCTGAGGGATTATCTGTCCCGTTCGGAATACTGTTTTTAAGACCTGGTTCAGCACCGGATTGAATCATTTCAGCCTCCCTTGACCGGCATATGCGGTCTTTTGCAGAATCAGTCCAACCGTCAGAGCAATCCCGTAGAGCAGCAGGCAAAGCCCGGAGACAACTTCTGATTGGCCATAATGCAGGTAGTTGTATATTTTCAGTGTCAGTGTGCCGAAACCCGGAGGAATCAGCAGCAGGGTGGCACCCAATTCACCAATGGCCAGAACGGCCATGAGTAGCGCAGCACCGAGATAGGCACTGGAGAGCATAGGCAGATGAACCTGAAACAAGGTCTGGCGATTGTTGCGTTGCAAGATACGGGCAGCATCGAGCAGATTGCTGTCCAGCCGTTTTAAAAAGGAGAGCAGCAGGAATACGGCAAAAGGAAGAAAACGGAGCATGCAGGCCAGGATAGGCATAATGAGTGTTCCATAGAAGCCTGTCCATCCGAGGATCGGCCCGTTCCAGGCATGGATGAGTGCAATGCCGACGAGGGGAGCGGGCATGGCGAAGGGCAGGATCATCATCAGCCACCAGAGACGATGGCCCTTGCTTTTTTTGTCGATGGACATGGCGGCGACGTGGGTGAACGGAAGCGACAGGAGTGCGGTTCCGGCAGCAATAAGTGCGGTTGCACCGATATCCGGCAGGGCATTCAACAGCCAATCCAAGTCAGAAAGTGCCGGAAAACTCTGGACGGCAAGCACCACAATGGGAACCAGGAGCTGCATCAGAAGGAAGACAATGGAAAGAAAAGCGGCCAACTGCATACCGAAAGGCAGCTTAAGTGGCCATCTCACCTCTTGACCGCGTCGGGTTGGCACCAGCGGAAGTCGGCGTAATGCGTGTTGTAGCATAAAGGCAGCCGGTATGGACAGACAGAGAATGGGGACAGACATGAGGAGCGCATGACCCGCATCATAGCGGATACTGTATTCAGAAAAAATGCCAAGAGAGTACAGATTGACCTGGAAGAGGGAAGGAACGCTGTAATCCAGCAAGCTGATCAGGAACAGAAATGAAAAAGATGCGGAAAGGCCCGGTGCCGAAAGTGGCAGCAGGATGCGCAGCAGGTTCCGATGATCCGGGGCAAGCAGGCGTGCCGATTCCAGCATATCCGACGACAAGGCAGAAAGGCCGAGAAGCAGCATGCCAAAGGCGAAGGGAAGAAGGGCCATTGTCTGAACCCAACAGCTGATCAAGAAACCCTGGTCCGGGAGCGTCGCAAATCCGGCATTCCGTAACATATTGTTGATTGCCGACACGAAAGCACTCCAGGCCATCGCATGAATATGCGGCGGGATGGCGGCAGAAGGGATGAGTACAATCGCCAGACGGCGAAGTCGTAGTGAACCTGTGAACCGGAGCGTACATGCTCCGAGGAAACCGATGATGGTGCCCGATAAGGCGACGATGACAGCAAACAGTAAGGTCTGCAGCAAAAGTGTCAGACGACGGCCGCTCGGAAACACAAGATATATCCAGTTTTCGTTATCCGAAGCAGTGCCGGCAATGGCATGAACCAACAAAAGCAGAATCGGAAAACCCGTCAGCAGGGTGAAGAGGATGAGCATCATGGATGGGAGGCGGATAGACCGTTTCAAATGTCTTTTCGCTGGTAATTCCCACATAAGCAGAACGCTCCTCCCGTGCTCGTATTTTGGAAGACTTTATTTTACAAACAACGTTGTCATATCGGTTTTGGAGGTTTCAAGTTGAGCATAAATCTCAGACAAGTTTACCGGCATTCCTTTGACACGGAGGTTACCCAGATTCGTACTTGTTGCGCCGACATCGCGGCAGGGGAGGTCAATCCAGCCTGATTTCAGCATGGCCGCCTCTGTTGAAGGCTTCAGCAGCCAGTCTATAAAGGCCTTTGCTGCGGCGGAATGCGGGGCGCCGCCGATGAGCGCAACAGTGTTCGGGTTGATGAGGGTTCCCATCTCTCCGTCTTTCTGATCCAGATAAACGACTTCTACCGGAGCGCCATCGTTGACGGCACCGTATGCGTCATCCGTATCGGTCAGACCCATGGCGAGTTCTCCGGACACGATCAGGTCTCTGACAACAGAATTACCGTCAACAACGCGGATACCTTTTTCACTGGCATCTGTGTACCAGGCAAGCGCCTTGCCGCGACCGAGCTGTGCATATAAGGAAGCCGCATGGGTGGCCGTTGTGCCGAACATTGGCAGAGCGATGCCGATCTGATTCGGCTGAACATTTCCCTGCATCAAGGACAGCAGGGAGTCTGGTTCCGTGCCTGTCGGGACAATATTCCGGTTTACGAGAAGGATACGTGCACGACCGCCAAAGCCGGTCCAGTAACCTTGCTTTTCCTTAAAAGCAGCCGGAATGTCATTTGATGAAGGGGATATGTAGGGAGACAGGACGCCATTCTCCTGCAGCAGAATGGTCTGGATAAATTCATTGCTCCAGAAGACATCCGCCTGGGCCTTGTCCTTTTCGGCAATTAAACGGTTAATAATACCCGTGGTTTTTGCAGCCTCCACATCATAGACAGGGAGCACCTTAACGCCGGTTTCAGCCGTGTATTGGCGGAATAACGGCTCCGAATAAACCTGATCCACGGCTGTGTACACAACAATTTGCTTTTCTGTGCTGCACGCGCAAAGCAGTAGGATGACAGCAAGGGCAGATGCAACCATTATCGCGACTGTTATTGTTCTGCCGTGTAGGGTCATTCCTGGCTTGCAGAAGAGAGATCGCCTTCGTGACGATGAAATGTGAGAATATGTGATTATCTTCTGCATGCATTCCCCCCTTATATACCCGGCGTATAACGACTATCTGAGTTGCAATCTGGGAAAAATCAACACGATTACTCAGCATTCTGCGAATGCTGGTGCAAGTTATCTGACAATAACTTGCACCAAAAAGTCACTAAGTGACTTTTTGGGATGTAATCATAATATCAACAACCTTAGTTTATCTCACATGCCTTGCGCTGACAATGAAATGCATATTCAGTGCGATAGGCCACTTTTGCATTTTCAAAGATGGTGATTTTAGAAGCGGCATCTCTGTATTTTTTTGAATATATCGGGGTATAGTGTTATAAATAACCAAGAACGAGGCAAATTTCGGTCAACGGCATATGATTGCACCAGTGCCGCTTTTGTCGGCACTGATGGATGGACCGATGGAAAACGGCGGCGACATGACACAGTGCGGCGCGAAGTACATCACCTACGGCCTGATTGCCGAAGGGGTGTCCCATGTCGTCGACTCGCTGGCGGCTATTAAAAAAGTGGTGTTCGAGGAACACCTGGCGACGATGCCAGAACTCATTGACGCGTTGGATCACAATTTCGAGGGATATGGCATACTGAGGAACCGGCTGCATGTTGTAAAACGAATTGACCAAATAGAATACAAGCAAGACCCACAAGAAAAACTCAAGTACGATGTTTAGTGACTAAACTAAACATGTACAGGAGGATTTCGAATGAGTCAGATAGATTGCTGCATACCTAACAGGAAAAGGTTCTTTGTGCGAACTGACTTATTGCCTTTTGATATTCAAAATGCCTTTTG
>JBBRWP010000185.1:0-6463 GCA_038249175.1 Acetivibrionales bacterium | reverse complement strand
TGTCCATTTCATGGATTTTCCTATGGCGGATGTGCGCCATATTTTATGGCTGAAATGGGATTGTTTTCGAGTAGTTGCAGTGAAATCACTATTTTTATCATTTAGCAAGACTATTTTTAAGAAATTCTGACTGGTTGGTGTAAACTGTAGGCGTTGGTCGTGTTGTCAACAGGATGAAACATGGGATGATAGTTTGAACTTATCTGCTTTCATTGTTGGGGTAATCGGTAATGACAAGCAGTGTTTGAGGGGTGCTATGAAGATATTTCAGTTGCTGCTGGCAAAAATCGAGAGACATCTTCCCACTGGGATGAAAAATCGCTTGTTCATTTTGATATGTGTCATCGGAACGCTTCTTGTCTTGATGCTGGGGATTGTGGTTTCCAGTATCGCAGGTAATCTTCTTTACAAAAGTACGACGGCCTTGCTGGATACCCAGACGAGACAAGCTGTAAATGTGTTTGATCAATACGTTGAAATTTTACGAAATACAGCCATGACAGCAAGCAGACAGACGAGTATTCAATCTCTGGTTCGAGAATCGTATTCTTCGAAATATGATGCTTATGTCGTTTACCGTGATGCCTATGCCTACTTGAAGAATGTACATGCATTCTATGACCGCATCCATTTGCATGTTTTGGTGAAGGACATCCAGTACATCATGTCCTCTAATCCGGTAGACGTGACGGGTGATTATAAAAAAAAAGGTGTTGACAAAATGGGTTGGTTTATAAATTTAGAGCAATCTGCAACGAGCACGGAAGTGATTTCAAACTTTATTCCGCCGGTTTCTTCCCCGTTGGAACAGTTTGCGTTCGTTCTCAAAGATCGTAATCTGTATAACTGGAAGGTGAATGGTTATATTGTCGCATCCATGAACAAGGATGTACTTGGCGATATGCTCAAGGGAACCCGGTCTGAACAAAACACCTTACTAGTGGTTCTGAAACCCGACGGTACGATTGCATACAATTCGGACCCGGAACGCTTTCGGCAGAATTTTACGTTGGAAGACATTCAATTTGACCTTAGGAATCCGGAAGATCTTAGGGGGAACCGAAACAGGAACTTCTATTTTTCTTCCGTGGAATCAGAGCAAACAGGCTGGCTCTTTATATCGTTTACGGATAAGCGTTATGCAAAGACACAGGTTATCAAGTTTCAATTGCTGATGATACTCTTTGCTGTGCTGACCATTTCGTTGCTTGTTGTGGTTGCGCGGGTGATATCGAAGGCCTATACACGCCCCATGGAGCGATTGATACAATTCATCCATGAGGCAGAGAAAAATGAGTTTTCAGGCCAGATTGAGCTGAAGTCTGATGATGAAGTGGCGGATCTGTTGCATTCCTTCAATGCGATGATTGCATCCGTCCGCCGGAATCAGGTTTTGCGTAAGAAGGCAGAAATTGATGCGTTACAGAAACAGATTAACCCGCATTTCCTCTTCAACACGTTTGAATCCATCAAGGCCTTGGCACACCAGAAAGATACGAGTCATATCGTGATGGTTATTGAAAAATTGAGCGATATGTTTCGCTACAACACCAATCGTGATGGCTCCGTTTTGACTCAAATCCGGGATGAAGTCAATCATATACAGAATTATCTGGATATCCAGCGGGTTCGGTATGGATCCCGGATTGATGTACTGTACGTTATTGATCCAGCTGTCTTGCTTTGTGAGACCCCTCGATTTATTTTCCAACCGATTGTGGAAAACGCTATCAGTCATGCGATGGAAAAAATGAAGCATGGCTTCCATCTGACCATTCGCGGTGGATTCGAAGGATCGGATATCCTGTTTCACATCCGCGATAATGGTCCGGGCATACCGGAAGAGGAGTTGGAAAAACTGAAGCAACATGTTTTAAGCGAGGGTACAACTTCCCCTGATATAAAATTCGGCATTGGTCTTCGTAATATTCATGAACGATTGTTTTTAATGTATGGAAAAAACTATGGGCTGACAATGAATAGTGTGACTGGTGAATATACAGACATTGTCGTGCGAATTCCTAAAAAAGAGATGGAGAAAGAAGGAACAGATCTATGACGATTCTCATTGTGGACGACGAGTCGCTGGTGCGTGCCAGTATCAGGTTCGCACTCAAAGAGTTGCCTCTGAGTAATCAGGTTGTCGGGGAAGCAGAAAATGGAGATGATGCACTTGAACAATATAAGCGTCTGCTACCCGATGTGGTTATTACGGATGTACGGATGCCCGGCATGAATGGACTCGATTTCATCGAAACAGTACGAAAAACGGATAATATAACGCAGTTTATCATTGTCAGCGGATTTTCTGATTTCGAATACGCCCGCCATGCTTTGCGTTTTGGTGTAGGTGATTATGTGCTGAAACCCGTCAAACCGGCTGAGCTTTCTGATGCGCTGATCAACTGCATGAACCGGATTCAAAAAGTCTGCGAAGATGCACCGGCAGGGCACAAACTGACACAGTATATTCAGGAGCATTATGCAAGCCCGTTGAACCTGGAACGGCTATCGGTGATATTCAATTTTAGTCCAAAGTACATTTCATGTCTTGTAAAAAATGAAGTAGGCCATGGATTCACTGAGTTTCTGATATCCCTTCGCATGAAGAGGGCAGCGGAACTTCTTGGAAGAACGCTAGAAGATGTACAAACGATTTCACACGCTGTTGGATACGATGATCCTCAATATTTCCATCGGATTTTCAAAAAAACAACGGGGAAAACACCTTTGCAATTTAGAAACGAGATTTTTAAAAACGACAGTGATTGATTTATGATTCTACTGTAAGAACCCGAAAATGATCCAATTTGATGCCAAATCGCGCCGCACATAGCGCGATATTGGCCTGAAATTGGTCATTTTCAATCGATTTTGCCTCCTTCGGAGTCGAAATCGGGGTTTTTACGGTAGAATCATTTATTTGACAATGAATTCATCTGTTTGATGCTAATTTCAACTGTTTGGCGATGAATTCATCTGTTTGATGATAAATTTATCTGTTTGACGATGAGTTCATCCTGGTATATAGCAGGCAACCCAAAAAAATTCATATTCGTCTGAATGTCCACAAATCTATCCCTTTTGTCCACTGACGACTGTTATATCGCATGATACATTGTGACTATGCCGACAAATTGTAATGCACCAGAGGATGACACGCATGTATTGCCAGGAAAAGCAAGAATATTTTTTTTCTGCACCATAACGAAGTGATAACCTATGCTGCTAATGGTCAGAGTTGTTGCCTTGATAATTTACCGGGGAGATGGAACATGGATACAATTATTTCTTCGTCTTATGATTCAGAATCAGGAATTACACGGATCACCCTTTCCAACGACCATTGCCGAATTGTGGTATCTCCTGAAACGGGTGGTCGCATTGTCAGTTTTGTTTTACTGAGCACGGATGAAGAGGTGCTTTGGCGCAACAAAGGCCTGCGTCTGTTTCGGAGTATGCCGGGGGATGCTTATGATCCCGCCTTTTATGGTGGTATTGATGAGCTGTTGCCTTGCGACCTGCCGGAAACCATCGACGGAATTGAATACCCGGACCATGGGGAGCTTTGGACAACCCCGCTGCAATGGGAAGCACGGGAAGGTCGGATTCGACTATGGGGTAGGCTGCCCCGCTCAGGCCTTTATTATGAGCGAGAGATGACCCTCTCTTCTGAAAGTCCTGAAGTTGTCATGTGTTATCGCATAGAAAATCAGACGGAAGCAACGCGCCATTTTCTTTGGAAGCTTCATGCTGCCATCATGACTCTCCCCGGAGATAAGGTTGTCTGCCCGGCTTTGACTGCACAGGCAGTGGATCTTGCCTATTCATCCTGCACCTCACTGGAACCATTTTCATGGCCGGACGGCCATGGAAAAGATAAATCTGTTATCCCTGTAGAAAACGGTACCTGTGAATTTCTTTATCTCAGCGAGCTTTCCTCCGGCAGAATGGGCTTGGAACGCAAAAATTCCGGGAGCTGTATTCAATATGAATTCGATCGTTCTGTTTTCCCGTATCCATGGCTGTTTCAATCATTTGGCGGCTTTGACGGACACTTTGTTACGGTGCTTGAGCCTTGCACAAACAGGCCGATTTCAGTAATGGCGGCACAAAGAGCAGGTACATGCGCTGTACTGGCTCCCGGAGAGGCTATTTGCACAACGGTCAGGCTACAAGTGCAATCTCTTGCGTCTGCGAAAAACAAGATAGATAAGTGATTGCAATGCAAAAAGTCGATTTATGATTTTTTATGCAAGCCATAGTTTGTAATCTGCCAGTTGCCGGCGGGCTCTTACACTGCTGACACTACAATCATTGGTTAAGTCGATAACAGAATGGAGGAAGCACCATGAAAAAAGTCATGATTACAGGGGCATCATCTGGCATCGGGTATGCAACAGCACATAGAATGGCAGCTGACGGTTGGTGTGTCTGCGTTTCTGCGCGAAGGGAAAGCCTCTTGTTGAAACTGTTGGAAGAGTTGCCGGGCGAAGGCCATCTATCCTTCGCCGGGGATATGACGGATCCATTGTCTGCCGAAAAGATGGCAGAAATGATGCGGCTGCATTGGGGAGAACTTGATGCAGTTATCCATTGTGCCGGTATTTGTGAAAGTGCACCGGTGGTCGCTTCAAACCTGTCAGAGTGGCGACGACCACTTGATGCCATGATCATGGGAGCGGTGTTTCTGATGAGGGCCATGGTCCCACTGCTCAAACATGGCGGGCGCATTATCATGATCACTTCCATTCACGGGGAACGTGTGGAGGTGAACTTGAGCGCTTATGCAATGGCAAAATCCGCACTGAATCAATATTGCAAAGCCCTTGCTTTGGAGTTGTCACCAGATAACATTCTGGTCAATGCCATTGCTCCTGGCTTTGTCGATACTCCAATGAGTGTTGTGAATGGTGTCAATGAACTCGATGGGGACTGGTTTCGAATGAACTACGTTGAAGGCCATCATCTGCCACTGAAAAGGGCGGGGAAGCCGGAAGAAATCGCCGGTGTCGCGGCTTTTTTGGCCGGGCCGGACGCATCCTATTTGACAGGTCAGATAATCACCGTAGACGGCGGCCTGACCATTACTTTCTAGAGGAAGAATTCAATCGAAGACATGACAGGAGAGTCATCAACTGGTGTCAAGCTGCAAATATTTTTATCAGCTAAAAGTATTTTAGGCTCTTGCGGTAATACGGTGAAATATATAAAGATATCTGAACATTTCAATTCAATTGTACTATCCCATGATACATTTGAGGATTTATACGATTATTGTTATCATCGTGTTCCCGTATGAGCCGTATTTTATATCAATCATTACAGCATGATTGTAATATCGGAGACCTATGAAACTTGACACTGGTCTGGCAACAACTTTCCAGAGAAAGAAGAAGATCATATGGTAAAAGCATTGCAAGGAATCTACACGCCGTTTTCTATTCCAACATGTGGCGATGGGCACATTTCAGAGCCTGAACTCCGTCGATACCTGCGGTGGCTGATTGCCAGGGGTGTTCATGGGTTGTATCCAAACGGCAGTACGGGTGAATTTGTCCGATTTACCTTGGAAGAACGGAGAACCATCACACGGATTACGGTGGAAGAGGCCGCAGGCAAACTGCCTGTTATGGCTGGCGCAGCAGAACCGACAATGTCTGAGCTGGCGGCGTCTTGTGCCTTATATGACAGCCTTGGCTGCACCACGGTCTCTGTATGCCCGCCTTACTATTTTCGTATCAGTCAGGAAGCGGTAAAAAGCTATTTTATTGAGGTGGCAAAGGTTTCACCGTTGCCTGTCGTCCTGTATCAAATTCCTTCTTTTGCAAACCCGATGTCTCCTGAGCTTATTCTCGCATTGTCGGAAGAACCCAACATCGTTGGACTAAAAGACAGCAGCCGGGATTTTGTCTCCTTTACTTATCTGATGTCTGTGCTTGCGAAACGACGGCCGGATTTTTCTTTTTTAATTGGTACGGAAGAGCTACTGTTGCCTGCCCTGCTCATGGGCGCTGATGGGGGTGCCATTGCCAGCAGCGGCATCATTCCCGAAGCGGTTCTCGGTCTTTACGGTGCCTGGCAGAGAGGGAACCTGCAGGCAGCAAAGAATTGGCAATCTGCCCTGCTGCCACTGATACAGGCTATGTTCAAACCTGATTTTCCTGCAGGGTTCCGCGCCGGAGTTGAGCGGAGAGGCTTTTGTATGGGACCGGGCAGGCAACCCCTTTCCTCTGAACAAATAACTCAGATTCAAGAACTTCGTCCGTTCCTGCAGAAACAAATTGATGCGCTCCTGGCTGTCGCAAAAGGAGAAGAACGTGCGGAATGATTCAGTTGATTTTCTGCAGAAAGAAATCGATATGTTTCTGGTTGTTGCAAAGGAGAAGAACATGCGGATTGATTCAGTTGATTTTTTCTATCTTTCCATGCCTAAGGTGCAGGATGTCGGAGACGGGAGCCA
>JBBRWP010000184.1:0-6548 GCA_038249175.1 Acetivibrionales bacterium | reverse complement strand
GTCATTTTTGTAAATAAGCAAGCCGACCAGGGCAACAAGAAAGAGAATGATGGTGGAGGAAAACATACCAATGATGGGTTCAAACCATTTCAGGGTGTCCGGGTTACCTTGGAGTGTGTATGCCGGCCAGCCGGCGCCTGGTGCAATGAGGATGTATAGATACAGCAGGGTGCCGCCGATTAGGCCGGTGATGACGAGTCTGTCCGGAATAATCATGTGGTCAAGGTCTATAAAAAACACCACAATGAGGATGGACATGAGCATTAAAATGGCAGCCGTGTTTACACTGAGTCCGTATGCAAGGTAGGTCCATAAAAAAACGCCGCCGGTCAGGGCTTCCACAATGGCATAGCGTGCCGAAACCGGTTCACCGCAATAGCGGCACTTGCCACCCAGGAAGAACCAGCTGACCACGGGAACCATATCCCATCCCCGTAGTTGATGCCCACACTTTGGGCAGGCTGACGGTGGTTTAATAATGGATTTTTGTGCAGGAATGCGGTAAATACAAACATTAAAGAATGAGCCAAGCACCAGGCCCAGTAATGTAAAGATAATTGACCAGTAAAGTTCCATGGGTGGCACTCCTTTCTTTTACACATAGTGTATTCGGCAGATGGATTGTTTTGCTATTATTTGCTTTTAGCAGAGATTTATTTGAGTGTAGAGGATGGTGTTCCTGATAAAAATGGCTACTGTGTTCTGAAGCCAATGATATGAACGCTTGTTTGTCTATGTTTCAGCTTACGAATGATGTAAACCAAGGAGGTTTTTCGTAAACGTCAGGCTGATTTCCAAATCTGCATAAGCATCGCGGTCGTATGCCAAATCGTGGTCCAACACAATCCACTCCGGCTTACAGTCCAACATGGCTTTTGTGAGTGCCGGATAGTTCATCACGCCGTAACCGGTAGGACGGAACTCGAAGCCGCCGGTTTCTGCATTGCCTCGTTTATCACCAAAGGTTGTGACATCACCAGGAATGGCCTTATAGAGGGGCAAATCCGAATAATAATCTTTGAGGTGGAGCACAGGGCAACGATCTTTATAACGCAACAGATAGTCTTTCGGTGTAGCGCCGCCAATGGCCATCCAGCCAAGATCCGGTTCCAGTGCCAAGGCATCGGCTGGGGCTTTGTTTAGGATGTGCATCAGGAAGTGTTCCCCATGTACTGTGTGTACCAGTTCTTTGGCATGGTTGTGGTAAAGCAAGGTGACACCTTCGCTGCGGCACATGCGGCCAATTTCTGTTACACGGTGCACCCAGGCGTTGAAGTTCTCTTCTTCATAGGGAAAGGTTAGACCGCCTGCAAGGGTAATATACTGGCAGCCAATGGTTTTATGGGCAGCAATGACAGCTTCCGGGTTGGCATCGAATGTTGCAAAATCCACGTGGTTGCCGAGGGCTTGGAGGTTCAGTTCCTGCAATTTTGTTGCGAGTTCTTGTGGTTCGTGTCCGAAGAAGCCGAGAAATTCAATGCCGTCAAAGCCTTTTTCTTTTAGCTTTGCGAGCACAGCGAAGAGGTCTTTTTCACATTTGTTTCTGAGGATGAAAAGGGGTGCTGCGTACTTCATGTTGTTCTCCTTTGGGTTCTTCATGGTGTTATTTAACCTTGAATAGTTCATCCGGACCAGGAGCCGTAATCTCTTGCAGTGTTTGCGTGGCCATGCCTGAGCCATTTTCCATTTTCATCACCATGGTGATGTCCGGGTTTCCATCTGCTGCCATATAACCAATGATGCTTGCGGGAACGCCTGCTTCTTCTAAAATTTTTACCATAGATTCCCCATCTTTGCAAGCCATGAGCATACTGCCGCTGGAGATGAGGCGGTACGGATTGATATGAAAATGCCGGCATAACTCTTCTGTTTCCGGCCGAACAGGGATGGCTGCTTCTATTATTTGTGCGCCAAGAGCGGATGCTGTACACATTTCCCACAATGCGCCCAGGATGCCGCCTTCGGTAATATCATGCATGGCATGCACCCTGTGTTTTGCCGCCACCATTCCTTCTTTTACCACGCTTAACTCCTTTATAAACCCTTTGGCGATGGAAACAAAGGAATCTCCGAAGATGCGGGTCAATTCATCGCTTTTTTCATTGGCCAGAATGGCAGTTCCTTCCAAACCAACGGCCTTGGTAACGAGGATGGCATCCCCCGCTTTTGCGCCGGATGTTTTTGTTGCACCGTTTGGTGGTGTTTTTCCCAATGCGGTGACATTCATGACGGTACGGTTCACCGCATTTGTTACTTCGGTATGGCCACCGGCCAGGGCAACGTGCATTTCTGCTGTGGTTCGGTGAATATCGGCCATAATGGTTCTTATGTTTTCTGCAGTGGTGCCTGGTGGGAAAAGGAGCGTTACCAGGACGGCCACGGGTTCTGCACCGGCGGAGGCCAGGTCGTTTAGGGAAATGTGTATGCCCAGGGAGCCGATTTCCTTGTCAGAGCCAGTAATGGGGTCGGTGGTAGCGGCTATCCAGCTGCCGTTGAAGTTAAGGATGGCGCAGTCTTCGCCGATGGCCGGACCGGTGATGAGTTCGGGACGAGGGTTTGGGTTGGCATGGTCTTCGTTTGCGGCTGTGCCGGCGACTTGGTTAGGGTGAAGGCTTGGCAGAGTGTTCTGCGTTTGAGATAGGTTTTGGCCATATGGCGTTGTTTGCAGAAGTTCTGCCAGAAGTTCATTGGATAGTTTGCCTATGGGCAAAGGTGCGTGTTTGTTTTCTGTCATTTTATAGTTTACTCCATTTTTTTATAATATTGGGGTGAATTTGGGGTATTGCTTCTCAATTAGATTTACGTTGGTCGCTACTAGAATCTTTTTTTGAAGATGGTTGAATATACGATCCCTACTTCTTATGAAAGCAGCGTCATATTTATGTGTGATTTAGCTTACATTTGTTACAAAAAGTTGGTTTTTGCTTTTAGGCTTTTCTGGAATAGTCTGACGGATTTCACCTGATTCTATAAAAGGTTGAAGCAATTTCATTGTATAATACTGAGAAAAGCCTGTGAATGCAATCAGTTCTTTTCGTGATCGCGGTTTATTACAGAACGACAAGAGGGAAGTTCGCAGATCATTTTTGTCATTTACTGGTTCAATCATTTCAAGACCATTTTTAAACGTTACAATAAATTCACCTCTATGTGCTGTAAACAAAGGTTCCGGCAAGTTAGCGTTCTGAAATTCTTTGCGT
The DNA here is from genome assembly GCA_038249175.1 of Acetivibrionales bacterium. Taxonomy (GTDB): domain Bacteria; phylum Bacillota; class Clostridia; order DSM-8532; family DSM-8532; genus JAEWSN01. The sequence continues at coordinate 3,348 of JBBRWP010000184.1, read as the reverse complement.
ATGGTCGGTATGCCTGAATAGCGGTTTTCTGTAATGGATAATAGCTCTAATATGTTAGCAAGGGTGGCATTTCGGGTATCGGGATGCACTTTCCCTAACGAGTCTATGGAGATTTTGCCATAGAGACCTCCGCTATTAATAATTTCCATACGATTGCTGTACATCACAATCCGAATAGGAACCGTCTCCGTATGAATGCTATAGTCTCGATGCATAAGGGCATTTAAGATAGCTTCCCGGACAGCTTTTGGAGGAAATTCCGGTTTATCATTTCTCTTTCCATTACTGTCAATGATCGTCTTCACACGACCATTTCTCCGCACAAAGTCTACTGCGGCATCCAACATATTGGAAATCGGGCCGGTAATCCGTTGATTCGCAAGAAAACGTTCCCCTTCGTTCCCTGTATCCCCCATGTGATTTCCAGGAACAACCACCGCAGTAATACAAAGTTGAGGGAAATTGGCTTGCGGGTAGCGTGAAAATACCATATGCCCGGCAAGCGTTGGTGTCTCCCCTACGGTTACACCCATTAGTTCAAGAATGTCAGCATCTGATATGGCATCTGCAAGATTCTTTCTATCTTGTTTTACTGCTGTAAGATATTGATTCAGTAGTTCTTCATCAAAAAAACTACGTTTTGCACCGTCTACTTTTCGAAGATCATCACGTATCCGTTTTCGAAAAGCATCATAGCTGTAAATTTCATACTCACTCATCAGCTCATCTGATTCGCCAACACGTATGTAAGAACCTTTGATGCGACCAACACCTCTATAGAAAACCGGTCGCTGGTCTACATCAACGCTTGGAATCTCAGCTGACACGATAATGCTTTCTCCAATCTTACAAACTGTAAATAAGGGGCGGATAACAGGCTCCATTTGCTTACATTGCTCGGTCACTTTTTTTTGCAAATCTTGTGGATCGTACACGCCAACAATTTTGTAGTTTTCGGTTTCAGCCAAACCAAATAGAATAATACCACCAGTATCCTGATTGGAAAACCCGGAAAGCGTGTCAAATAAGCGCGTTGGACAGCCCTTGTGAGCCGCTTTTACTTCTACAGTTTGTGATTCGCATTTCTGTATTTGAATACGATTCACTAAGTTTATCAATTCTTCAGACTGCATTTTCCAGCCTCCTTTATTGAAAAGAATAATAAATAACAACGAATTTTCAGGAAGTTTTGTGTGAGCACGATGAGGATGTAAAGGATATAAATCTCAACAATTAAACATTATTATAACAATAAATAAGTAAAAAAACAACGATATGCAAACAATTAAACAATATTGTAACAACAAATAAGTAAAAAACAACGATACACCAACAACTTAACAACATTATAACAACTATTTTTATAGAATCCAAGAGAATACCAACAAAACAGCAATATTTTGCATACTAAATATATCTTATTCATCAGATTCATCAGATTTTCCAAACTTTATTCATTAGTAATTCCGATTATTATTCATAAGTAATTCCAACTTGAATTACTATACCTTCGTGGCTTCTTCTTTCTGCTCGTCTTTGGCTAGCTGAATCAGGTCCCGGCTCATTTCAACGAGGTTTGCCGGTACACGTTTCTTGTTTTCTGGTATAGAGGCGGCAGATAAGAGACGGCCAAACCACGAAAGACTGTCATTGTAACGCCCTATGCGGCGACCGAGTTCACCCAGCATAAACATCACTGTAAATTCATCCAGCTTGCCAACAGGTAGATGTTCCTTGGTATAGGTGCTTTCGTAGTGATGAAACGCAGCTTCCAAAAACTTAAATTCTGTGACGGTATCCCCGCGAACACGGTTCATCCAGGCCAGACGCAGGCAGATCTTCGCGTTTTCCGAATTCGGCACAGCACGGACCATCATGTTCATTTGCACAATTTTATAAGCTGCAATGGCTTGTTCCACAGTGCGCGGGCCGGAAAAATCCCGTTCTACCCAGCGGGCTGTAATCTTTTCTTTTACAGCAGCGAAGTCGTTAGGGGTGAGGTTTTCGTAGTTCGTGCCAATGTGGGCAAAGCCACAGTGCGAGCAGATAATGGCATCGTAAAACAAGGGGTTCTCCCCCTCGTACTTCGGGCACAGGTCGGTGTCCTGGCCGGTGTAACGGACTTGTTTTATGCGCACCTTGGTTATTTCAAATCCTTTTTCGCACGACGGGCATTTGACTGGTGTGTTGTAGGTGGCCGAAGGTTGTGCCATGGTGGTCCTTCTTTCTACTTCGCGTTAATATAAATAATTTCCGTATCGGCAATCGCCTTATCAATCATGGTTTCTCCATCCAGCTCCAGTGCGGTTTCAAACTGCAAGGTTCTCTCCAGCGTGGGTTTGGTTACCGGGTGACGGGCAACAAAAACAGTACAGCAGTCTTCATATGGCAATATGGAGGTGTCGAAGGTGCCAATGCGACGTGCAATATCAATCACTTCATTCTTATCCATGCCAATGCAAGGTCTGAAAACCGGCAAGGTTACTGCTCTGTCTGTGACCAGGAGGCTTTGAAGGGTTTGGCTTGCCACCTGACCAATGGCTTCGCCGGTTACAAGTGCAAGCGATCCGTTTTGCAAAGCGATCTTCTCGGCAATGCGCATCATAAACCGCCGCATAATAATGGTGTTGTAATCGGCCGGGCATCGTTCGTTAATGGCCAGTTGAATCTCTGTAAACGGCACTACGTGTAGCTTAACACCAATACACCATTGGGACAATATCTTTGTGAGTTCAATCACCTTATCTTTTGCGCGTTCACTCGTATAGGGATAACTGTAAAAATGCACCGCATCGATGGTAACACCACGTTTGGCCACCATCCAGCCGGCCACAGGGCTGTCGATGCCGCCGGAGAGCAGCAAAGTAGCTCTGCCTCCGGTTCCTGTGGGCAGGCCTTTGGCAGAGGGGATAATTTCGGAATAGATGTAGGCCTTGTCGCGCAGTTCCACATGAATGGTGAATTGTGGATGGGAAAGGTCTACGGTCAAGTCCGGATTTTCCTTCAGAATGCGGTCACCAATATCGGCAGAAAACGCCATGGAGCTTTTGGGGAACTTTTTATCTACGCGCCGGGTTTCTACGCGGAAAGTTTTGTAGTTTGTGCGTTCTTTCAGCTCTTTGGCAACACTGAGGGCTTTCGCAACAACTTCTTCATAATTCACATCCATGCGTACACAGGGAGAAACGGCGTTGATGCCGAAAACTTTGGTGAGGCGGGACATGGCTTCGCGGATGGGGTAAGCGGTAGTTACTTGATTTTGAGGATTTACTCGATCTTGAGGATTTGTTTGATTTTGAGGATTTACGTGATCTTGAGGATTTACTTGATCTTGAGGATTTGTTTGAT
>JBBRWP010000183.1:0-6562 GCA_038249175.1 Acetivibrionales bacterium | reverse complement strand
GGTCACCGCTTATCTCTTTATCCGGCGGCATCATGTCCAGCACCTGGCCGCCAATCATCCCTTTTTCAGAAGAACTCCTGTCCACTTCCCGGTCACCGCTTATCTCTTTATCCGGCGGCATCATGTCCAGTACCTGGCCGCCAATCATCCCTTTTTCACCGGCCGCTTTTCCAATGATGCGGCAGGCAGCAATGCTTTTCTGCAAAGCTGCGGGCTCAGAGACCAGTGCCAATGTATCAAGTAATAGTTCAAAGGCTTTGTTCAACAGTGCATCCCCGGCCAGAATGGCCAGGGATTCCCCATAGACAACATGGTTGGTCGGTTTCCCTCGACGCAGGGTATCATTGTCCATTGCCGGCAAATCATCATGAATAAGTGAATAGGTGTGAATAAATTCCAGTGCAACGGCATAAGGCAACAAGGTGCTCACATTTGCCTGAAAAAGATTCCCGACAGCAAAAAAAAGTACCGGTCGGAAACGTTTCCCACCGGCTTTCACACTGTATTGCATGGCTTCATAAAGGATTTTCTCAGGAACATCGCCTGACGGTAACCATTGATGCAAAGCTTCTTCAATGGGCTTTGCCAATTTTTCCAATTGTTCTCTAAAGGAAACTTCCCCTATTTCTTGCATTTTTCACCTCTGGTTAAAAAACTTCAGGTCTTTCACAAGTGTAAAATATTTCCACCATAGATGTCTGGCTTTTAATTTCTTTCGACATTTCACAAGTGCAAAACCTTTCCAACATGCATGTCCGGTTTCTAAACGTCTTCCGACATTCCCTCTGTATGCACGCCTTCGGCGTCTTTCACAAGCAGCAGCATTTTATGCTCCATGGCATCCAGGCGCTTGGTGAGGTATTTGATGAGTTGAACACCTTCATCAAATGCCGTCAATGAATCTTCCAGGTTCAACCGTCCACCCTCCAGAGAAGAAACGCAGGCTTCAAGTCTTTCCATTGCAGATTCATATGGCTCTACCAGGGTTATGTTTTTCTCTGCATCGGATGCAAAAGGTGCATCCTTTTGTCCTTGTTCCATTTTTTTAGCCACCTTCGAACGCCTCCTTATTTTCTGTTTTTGCTGTGATGGTCCCATCAGACAATCGCAGGGTAAAATGTTCCCCAACGGACAGTTGGCGAACCGATGAAATTGCCTTGCCATTTGGATGCATGACAACAGCATAGCCGCGACCAAGAACCTGTAAAGGGCTCAATACATGGAGTTTTCCTGAAAACAGGGCAATCTTCGCCTTTTCCTGGTCAATCTTTCTTGAAATAAAACGAACCATTTGTTGATGCCGCATATCCAGACGCTGACGATCTGTTTGCAGCATGGCCGACGGGTTTTGAAATACCGGTCGTTCTGCAAGTCGCTTCAAATGCAATTTTTCAAGATCAAAGCGCCGTATCAAGCCTTGAGCTAAACGGGTTTTTGTTAACTGTAGCGAAGCGTACACTTCGGCGAGGTTAGGCACTACCAGTTCCGCAGCAGCTGACGGTGTCGGCGCACGCAAATCTGCAACAAAGTCAGCAATGGTAAAATCGGTTTCGTGTCCAATTGCAGAAACAACAGGAACTGTGCAGGCATAGATAGCCCGTGCCACGGCCTCGTTGTTAAACGCCCACAGATCCTCCAGCGAACCGCCACCCCGGGCTATGATAATGACGTCCATCCCGGGTATCGCCTGCAAGTCCGCCAATGCCTGCAGAAGTTGGGTCGGTGCCTCCACCCCCTGTACCGCAGAAGGTGACAGAATAATGCTGGCCATGGGAAAGCGACGAAACACCACGTTGCGAATATCTCTGATGACGGCACCGGTTTGAGAAGTGACAACCCCGATATTGCGTGGTATATAAGGAAGCTGTCTTTTATGGGAAACATCAAAAAGCCCTTCTTTTTCAAGTCTGGCTTTCAGTTGTTCATACGCCAAATACAGGCTGCCCAGGCCATCCGGGTCCAAACGATCTACAATAATCTGATAGTTCCCGGAGGGTCCATACAAGGAAACAGCCCCATGCAAAATCACCTTCATACCGTCTTCCGGTTCAAACTTCAGACGGCTGTTGGCAACCCGAAACATGGCACAGCGAATAACATTTTCATCATCTTTGAGGGTAAAATACATGTGCCCGGAAGAATGGTGCTTGAAATTGGAAATTTCCCCGGAAACAGTCAAATTCTGCAGCGCATCATCTTCTTTGAACAGGTTGCTGATATACTGCGTCAGGCGGGTGACTGTCCATGTTTTCGTCATGAAGTTGCCTCAGATTGTGATGGGAGTTCGAGAAACACTTTTGCCAGAACCCCGTTCACAAAAGACTTAGACTGGTCATCTCCATAGGCTTTTGTCAACTCCACTGCTTCATTGATGGAGACAGACGCCGGAATATCATCGCAATACAGCATCTCATAAATGGCCAGACGCATAATGGACAGGTCGACTTTGGGCATACGTTCTACCGTCCAGCCAATGGCATGCTTCGCAATATGGGCGTCCAATTCTTCTGTATGATCCAGAACACCCTGCACGACACGCAAAAAATATGCTGCTTCTTTTGGGGGCAAAGGGTGTTCTTCCATAAAAAACTGCAATTGATCGCTGATGGCATCTTTTTGTATCATGGTTTGAAATATCATTTTCATTGCGCTTTCGCGTGTATCATGTCTTCCCAAGGGAAACCTCCTTGTTGCCTGCAATCATAATTGATTTTAGTTCATAAAGTTGATTTTCAATTTTTTCATGCAAGTTGAATTCTGCAACCTGCATGCAGACAGCGGGGTTACCGATGGCTGGCTATGAAACCGAAGCCATCTTTCTAACCACAAAAAAGAATCTTTCTGAGGTCACATTTGGTTTTTTGAAAGACCACCCGTCATAGACAGCCTCCAACACCAGCCCGGCTTGCTGTAACAACAACTGTACTTCCTCCTGTGACCACGCACGTTCCTGTTGTACCTCATCATATCGGTTGTAGGCATCGTGTGTCGCCTGTATAAAAAAAGTCAGGTCAAAACGGCAGATACGTGTTTTGGTGCTGTAATGGCTGTTCCAAAGCCACACGGTTTTCTCGCCAACCTCATAAAAGCTTTGTTTGGGTAAAAGGGTCTCCAATTTGTAAGGTGAATTCAAGTCAAACAGGAACAGCCCTCCAGGATCCAAATAGTTATGAACCAATTGAAACGTGCGCAGCAGATCCTTCTTTTTGGTAAGGTGATTCAAAACATCCATGGTCGCCAGAATGGCGCCAACGGTGCCATAAAGTTCAAAATTCTGAATATCCTGCAGGAGAAGCAACAGCGATTTGTTTTGCTCTGCCGCTTTATTAGCAGCACGTTCCAGCATGTCCGGGGCATTGTCGATGCCAATCATGTCGTAGTTACGGGCCATCATGACCAGACTTAAGCTGCCAGTACCACAGCCAAGGTCCAGAACCAGGGAAGGCGTCAAACTGTATTTTCGAAAAATGCTCTCAATAAAATCAGCCATCTTATCATAATGGATGTCCTTCATCAGATCGTCGTATACCTGTGCCAGGGTCATGTACATTTTTATCATCCTCTTTTGTAGCAATTATGGCATATATCCGTGGCACAAAAACTTTTTCTGAACAAAATAACCGGTTTGTGACTATGAATCGGTGTCGAAGCTGCTTTGGTTCGACAGGAGTGTCGTTGATGCCTTGCCATCAGAAATGCCGGACGCCTGCAAAAACATGGCCTCTTTTTTCCGCCGGGACATCAAACCGCCAATACGGCCGGTTTCTTTGGCAGACAGGCTTTTCCACCCGTCAAGCATCACTTTGTCTATTAACCCGAGTTCTTTTGCCACTTGTAGTTTTAAACCATCATTTTTTTTCTGCATAATATCACCTCAACAAGTGATTACCACACAGGCCTTGATTCAACACGATTTTTTTTATTTTACCAGCTTATTTTGAATTTCTTTGATGGCGACAGACAATTGTCCATCCTTCCCTTCCGGAATACTCGCTAGTGGCGTGGATGCATAAGCTTCATCCAGTTTTACTTCGATGTCCGGCTTCACGCCCTCGTGCTGGATATTTTTCCCTTTTGGTGAATAGTACGTTGAAATGGTATATTTTAAACCCGCGCCATTTGGAAAATTGGTGTCGATGGTTTGTACCAGACCCTTTCCAAATGTCTTTTCTCCAATGATGACCGCCTTGCCGTAATCCTGCAGTGCGGCAGACAAAATTTCAGAAGCCGATGCGCTGTAGCCATTGACTAGAACCGCCATGGGCACATTCAGACTGGCCGGATCTGATTTTTTTTCTTCGCGCTCCCCGTTTCTGTCTTCTGTATAAACAATCAGTCCCTCTGGAAGCAGCATATCAGCAATGGCCACCACCTGGCTGTAATCGCCGCCGGGGTTGAACCGCAAATCAATAATCAGGGCTTTGGCACCTTTGAATGAGAGGTCATTATACATCTGATAAAAACTTCTGGCGATATCACTGTCAAACTGGGCAATGCGAATGTAGGCGATATTGTTTTCTAGAATTTCCCCGGAAATATTCGGCACATTGATGGCTGCGCGTTTGATTGTAAACGTATGAAAGTCGTTGTCTGATTCTCTGTAAACGTCCAGCGACACATCGGTCCCGGCTTCCCCTTTTATCTTTTTGATGATCAGGCTGGATTCCTTGATGCCTGTGACATCCTCATCATTCACCTTGGTTATTTTGTCTCCAACTTTCAGGCCACTGGCCAATGCCGGCGAATCCGGAAAAAGCTCTGACACCGTCAGCAGGTTTTTTTCATCCATGGTGACGCTGACACCAATACCCACATAGTTGCCGCTGCTGGACTCCATGAAGGCATTCATTTCCTCGGGGGTGAAATAATTCGTATATGGATCTTCCGTACCAGCCGCCAAACCTTTGATGGCGGTTTCCACCAGTGTATTTTCATCAACCGGCATGTAGTAGCGTGTTTTCAGCAACCCAAGGACCCGGTTGAATGCATTGGTTTCATCCGGGTTGACGGTCTCACGATCCAACAAAATAGCGGATTGTGGTTGAAACCAATCGGTGAGGGGCCTGGAGGTAAGCCCTTCAAAAGACACCATGCGTTCGATGGCGAAGAAAAAGCCGGTGACAAAAATAAGAACCGCCATAAAAAAAGCTGCAACGACTGTTAAAAACCGCTTCATTTTCCTGTTTTTCATCCTAAAATCAACCTCACACAAATAGCAAGATAAGCAGCTATTTGCTCTTTCATTTTTATACCTCATGCGTCCTCGGTGAGTTCACACAAAACTTACTGAAAATACTGCGCATTTTCAGATTTATACCCCATGCGTCCTCTACCGCGTTTGCATAAAACTTACTGAAAATACTGCGTATTTTCAGTTTTCACAATAGTCAAAGACCAAACCCATCGGCACGGGTTCCTCATGGCAAGGGACGGCTTACCCTCTGAAACGTCAGTGAACCCTTGCCTAACCTCGAAACGAAAGACACCCGTCCGGGTGTCTTTTTGCTTTGCTTCCAGTTTAGCCCTGTTTTTTTCCTAAGTGCTGCAACGGGTTTTTTGTGTTGCCATTTTTCCGATATTCAAAATGAAGATGCGGTCCGGTTGACCAGCCGGTGCTGCCCACTTTTGCAATGGCCTCTCCCATCGAGACTTTTTGTCCATTTTTTACCAATATACCGCGGTTCATAATATGTGCATACAACGTCGTGACCCCGCCACCATGGTCGATGATGACCGTATTGCCATAACCTGTTCTTACCCCGGCATAAATAACCGTGCCGCTGTTGGCAGCGGAAATCGTATCACCCTTATTGGCATGGATATCGATACCGGAATGGAAACGCATCTTTTTAAAAATGGGGTGCATGCGATTGCCATAAGGAGAGGATACACGGTAGTTACCAGGTGCCGGCCAGGACATATCACCGCCGACATATTTGGCATTGGACGTTTTCAATTGCTTGATGAGGGCACTGACTTTCTCTGCTTCATCATTGATCGCATCTTCTTGAGATTCCAATTTTTTCATATTTTCGGATGTGACTTTGATTTCTTCATCGGCCAGCGATCGGGAGGAGATCAAATCCTTTGCCGCCCCCAGATTGGCTTGCAATTGTCCCTGCGTGGTATTCTCTTCATCTTCTTTTTGGCTCTTCAATTGCTCAATCTCTGCTTTTTTTTCTTCCAGAGATCGCATCAGGTCCTGATCAGCTTTTGAAATGGATTTCATGGCATTACGATTCTTATAAAATTCACTGATATTGCTGCTATCAAGCACCAGTTCAGCGCCTTGCCACACTTTCGACCGTTGATACATGACCACAATGCGTTCCTGGAACAGCACCAATTCCTGATCATATTCGGTTTCTGACAATGCAATGGCATCTGTCAGGGTTTGAATGGCAGAATCGATTTGTGCCAATTTTTCTTCTATGGCCAGTTTTTCATAGCCTTTTTCTTCGAGGTTCTTCACAATTTCTGCTCGTTTTTGTTTGATAGACAGCAATTCCTCTTTGGTTTCTTTTTTTTCAGAACTGATGGAACTCAGTTTTTTTTGCAGGTC
>JBBRWP010000182.1:0-6664 GCA_038249175.1 Acetivibrionales bacterium | reverse complement strand
GATGAAATCTGAAAATGGCAAAATTTCATCACTTTTTGTGCCTGAGCGAAGCGAAAGGAATGTTTATAAATCTGAAAACGCACAGCATTTTCAGCAGGTTTTGTGCGAACTTGATGAGGACGTATGGGGTATAAATCTGAAAATGGCAAAATTTCATCACTTTTTGTGCCTGAGCGAAGCGAAAGGAATGTTTATAAATCTGAAAACGCACAGCATTTTCAGCAGGTTTTGTGCGAACTTGATGAGGATGTAATGGGGTATAAATCTGAGCAGGGTTGGAAAAAGAAAGGGAAATATCAATGCGGTATATTACAATTGCGCTATCCAAGGGACGCCTGGCAGAACTGACAGCAGAACTGCTTGAAGGGGCCGGTGTCGATTGCACAGAATTAAAAGAAAACTCCAGAAAGCTGATATTGACCGATGAAAAGAATAAAATCCGATTTTTTCTGGCAAAACCGAGCGATGTGCCGACCTATGTGGAGTACGGTGCCGCCGATATCGGTGTGGTGGGACGTGATACGCTGCTCGAAGAAGGCCGAGATTTGTACGAAGTTTTGAATTTAAAGTTCGCAGCGTGTAAAATGTGTGTTGCCGGACCGAAAGAACTGGCCGGGAAGATGGACCGCATTACCATTTCGCGTGTAGCCACGAAGTACCCCGAAGTGGCACGCCAGTATTTCCGACATCATCGCCGGGAGTCGGTCGAGATTATCAAGTTGAACGGTTCCGTCGAATTGGCTCCTCTGGTTGGGTTGGCGGATGTTATCGTCGATTTGGTGGAAACCGGTAGAACGTTAAAGGAAAACGGACTGGTGGTGCTGGATGATATCGCGGACATCAGTGCCAGGCTCATTGTGAACCGTGTATCCATGAAAATTGAAAGCGAGCGCATTGGTGCTCTCATCGAAGGCATTCGCAAACAACTGTGACAAATCAATCATAATAGAGGTGAAAATATGAAACGATACGATTTTACCAAAGGTGAAGAAGAAAACTTATATAAAATATTAGCAACCCGCAGCCCCTCCGAACGCAAAGAAGTGGCCGAAACGGTCAGTGCCATTATTGAGACGGTTCGCAGTGGCGGTGATGCGGCCATTGTCCGTTATGCTGAAATGTTTGATAAAGTGGCACCGGGGGTAGGCAACACAGGTCTGGAAGTATCAAAAGCCCAGTTGGAAGCGGCGTATAATGCACTGGATCCGCAATTGTGTGCAACCATGGAACGGGCAGCGGAAAATATCCGTGCCTTTCACCAAAAACAAGTGACACAATCCTGGTTCGATACAAAGGCAGATGGCAGTTTACTTGGCCAAAAAGTAACACCTCTGGAACGGGTTGGGGTGTATGCCCCCGCCGGGTCGGCACCCCTGCCATCTACTGTGCTGATGGATGCCATTCCGGCAAGGGTTGCCGGGGTGAAAGAAGTTGTTTTATGTTCGCCGCCGGATAAAAACGGTTCCGTTAACCCCCTGGTTGCAGCCTGTGCAGTTATTGCCGGGGTGGATCGTGTCTTTGCTGTTGGTGGTGCGCAAGCCGTCGCAGCCATGGCTTATGGTACAGAGACGGTGCCGAAGGTGGATAAAATTGTAGGTCCTGGCAATATCTTTGTGACCATGGCCAAAAAACAGGTCTTTGGGGTTTGCGGCATTGATATGATTGCCGGTCCTTCCGAGGTTCTGGTTCTTGCTGATAAAACGGCCAACCCGGTTTTTGTGGCTGCCGACATGCTGTCCCAGGCTGAACACGACCCCCTGGCCTCTGCCATATTGGTGACCGACTGTGCGGAGCTGGCGGATGCTGTGGCGGCAGAGATTGTAGAACAGACGAAACGCCTGCCACGGGCGGATATTGTGCGGCAATCACTGGACGCCTATGGTGCCATTGTCATCACAGAGAATATCATGCAGGCCATTGATGTGAGCAATCGCATTGCACCGGAGCACATGGAAGTGGTGACAGAAAACCCCATGTCTTTGCTGGGTTCTATTCAAAACGCCGGAGCCATTTTCCTCGGGAGCTGGTCTCCGGAGCCGTTGGGGGATTATTTTGCCGGACCGAACCACACCCTGCCAACATCCGGTACCGCACGTTTTTTCTCGCCACTTTCGGTGGATGATTTTGTGAAAAAATCGAGCGTTATTTCATACACCAAATCAGCTTTTATGGCTGCGGCGGATGATATTGTGCGTTTTGCTGAGGCAGAGGGCCTCGACGCCCATGCCGCTTCTGTCAAAGTTCGTCTGTAAAAAAGAAAAGAAAATTTGTCTGTAAAAAAGGAATGAAAATTCGTCTGTAAAAAAGAAAAGAAAATTCGTCTATGAAAATGGAAAGAAAGTTCATCTGTAAAAAAGAAAAGAAAATTCGTCTATGAAAATGGAAAGAAAGTTCGTCTGTAAAAAAGAAAAGAAAATTTGTCTGTAAAAAAGGAAAGGAAATTTGTCTGTAAAAAAGAAAAGAAAATTTGTCTGTAAAAAAGGAAAGGAAAAGCGTATGAACCGTTTTTTCAGTAAAACCTGTCATCGCCTCATCCCTTATGTGCCGGGTGAACAGCCCGAAATCGGGCAGTTCATTAAGTTGAACACAAATGAAAACCCTTATCCACCGGCACCCGGGGTTGCGGAAGTGTTGTCAACAGTGGCACCGGCTTTACTGAGACTGTATCCGGACCCCACGGCAAAGGACCTGCGGACAGCCATTGCCGCACATTACGGGGTGCAGCAAAATGAGGTGTTTGTTGGTAACGGTTCGGATGAGGTGCTGGCCTTTGTGTTTCAGGCCTTTTTTGGCAGTGAAGACGCCATTGCCTTTCCGGACATCACCTACAGTTTTTATCCGGTTTACGCCAATTTGTATAACATTCCCTATACTACCGTGCCATTGACAAATGCCTGGGCCGTTGACCTGTCGGTGTATCCGAAGCCGCTGAAGGGCATTGTGCTGGCCAACCCCAATGCGCCGACAGGTTTGACCTTGTCCCCGGAGGTGATTGAAGAGGCACTGAAAAAACGTCCGGACACCCTGTTTGTGGTGGATGAAGCCTATGTAGACTTTGGTGGTGCTTCTGTCATTCCACTGGTGCACAGTTACAGCAATTTGCTGGTTGTGAAAACCATGTCCAAATCCCGTGCCTTTGCCGGGATGCGTGTGGGCTACGCCGTTGGTCAGTCTGACCTGCTGGAAGGAATCATCCGTGTCAAAGATTCTTTCAATTCTTACCCTTTGGATATCATTGCACAAAAAGCAGCGACTGCATCTTTTCAGGATACCCCTTATTTTGAACAGCGGCGACAGCAGGTGATTGAAACACGGGAGCGTTTTGTACAATCCTTAAACGAAATTGGATTATCGGTGCTGCCGTCCAAGGCCAATTTTGTTTTTGTCTCCAAACCCGGGTTCGATGGCACAGCCATTCTTTCCTATCTTAGAGAGAATGGCGTGCTGGTGCGACATTTCCAAAAACCAAGGTTGGCTCCATGGGTGCGGGTGACCATTGGTACCGATTCCCAAATGTCAGAAGTGGTGGATTTGCTAAAAAAATGGGTGTGAATCTTCTACAATTGACAATGAACAAATGTCAGAAGTGGTGGATTTGCTAAAAAATGGTTTAAATCTTCTACAATTGACAATGAACAAATGTCAGCGAATGCAAGGAATTATTTGATTTTGGGTGCAAGATTTCCGTCATTGACAAAGAAGGGCTGTCCCCATACTATTTAGTGGAGAGCAGCAAAATCCGGGGAGGGAATATGGCCAGAGTGGGTGAAGTGACCCGTACAACAAAGGAAACAGACATCCGGGTAGCGGTGGGTTTGGATAGCAGCGGGTCGGTTGCGGTCCAAACGGGCATCGGATTTTTAGATCACATGTTAACCCTCTTTGCCGTGCATGGCCGGATGAACCTGGACGTGTCGTGTCAGGGAGATTTATTCATTGATACCCACCATACGATGGAAGATATTGGAATTTGTCTGGGATCTGCTATTGCAAAGGCTCTGGGTGATAAAGGCGGCATACAACGATACGGCACCGCTTATGTTCCGATGGATGAAGCCCTTGTCCGGGTGTCGCTGGATTTGTCCAACCGCCCGTTTTTGGTCTGTCACCTGCCTTTTACGGTGGCAAAAATAGGGGAGATGGATACGGAAATGTTTCCGGAGTTTTTTCGGGCTGTTACGGTTCATGCGGGGTTGACCCTGCATATCGACTGTCTGCACGGGATAAACAACCACCACATGGCTGAGGCGGCATTCAAAGCATTCGGCCGGGCTTTGCGTGACGCAACCACGATGGATGCGACAATACAAGGGGTGCTGTCATCCAAAGGGGTTTTATAAAATGATTCTGGTATAAAAACCCCAATTTCGGCTCCGATGGGGCTGAAATTGATTGAAAATGACCGATTTTAGGCCAAAATGCGGTATATGCGCCGCACTTTTGGCATCAAAACGGATCATTTTCGGATTCTTACACCAGAATCATAAAACAGGCCGTTTATCTTTTATGATTACCCCCAAAAAGTCACTGGTGACTTTTTGGGGGACAATCCTTTTATTACACATTTCCAGGAGAATGAAGGAGGAGAAACCTATGCTGCTGAAGAACACTGATTTTATATCCTTGCCGGTTTTTGTTAAAGGGAAGGTCCGTGATGTTTTTGAGGTTGGTTCAGACAAGCTTTTGATGGTGGTGACAGACCGTATTTCTGCTTTTGACGTGGTTTTTAATGAACTTATTCCCAACAAGGGACGGGTGTTGAACAGTATTTCCGCCTTTTGGTTTGATTACTGCAAAGACATTATTGGTAACCATGTCATCTCGACCGATGTTTCTGAGTACCCGATGGGCTTGTCCAAGTTCCAGGCAGAATTGGCAGGTCGGTCCATGCTGGTGCACAGGGTGAACATGATTCCGGCAGAATGTATTGTGCGTGGATACCTGGAAGGCTCTGGCCTGAAGGACTACAGAGCGACAGGTGAAGTCAGTGGTATTCCCCTGCCCAAAGGACTGAAGCAGGCAGACCGCTTACCGGAGCCCCTGTTCACCCCATCCACCAAGGCCACAGAAGGGCATGATATGAATGTCAGTTTTGACTATGTCAAAGACCAAATCGGCGAAAAACTGGCATCCCAATTAAAAGAAAAAACTTTGGCACTCTACAAAAAAGCAGCTGCTTTTGCCGAAACCAAAGGCATACTGCTTGCGGATACCAAATTTGAATTTGGCACACTCAATGGGAAAATGGTCATTGCCGATGAAATGTTTACCCCGGATTCCTCCCGCTTTTGGGAATTGGCGGACTATGAACCCGGCCGTGCACAAAAGAGTTTTGACAAACAGTACCTCAGAGAATACCTGGAAACCCTGGACTGGGACAAACAATACCCGGCACCAACCCTGCCTGCAGATATCATTGCCAAAACAGCAGCCAAATACGTTGAGGCCTATGAACGTTTAACAGGGAAGGTTTTCATTGGTGAATAGGTGATTCAGGTGTAAGACTCCTATTTCGGTTCCGAAGCGCCTGAAATTGAGTGAAAATGACCAATTTCAGGCCAATATCGCGGTCTCTGAGCAATGCGAAGCACTGCACTGCTCTTAACACCGCGATTTGGCATCAAATTGGGCTGATCGCAAGCAAGCTTGCTGCTCGCCCATGCAACCTGGATCATTTTCGAGTTATTACACTGGATTCAAAAAGGCAACTTTTTCAATTGAACACAGCGGGGGGAGAACAGCATGATTGCCATCATTGATTATGACGCCGGTAACCTCAGATCGGTACAAAAAGCGTTTCAATTTATTGGTGCTGAGGCCGTTTTGACTTCGGATGCCGCAGTGATTCTGGCGGCTGATGCCGTGGTTCTGCCTGGTGTCGGTGCATTCAAAGACTGCATGGACAGCCTGAAAAGAAAAAATTTGCAGGACACTGTTCGTCAGGCGGTCCGGTCCGGAAAACCTTTTTTGGGTATTTGCCTGGGTTTTCAGATGCTGTTTGACGAAAGTGAAGAACATTCGCAGGAAAATGGTGGAAATGTACCCGGTTTGGGCATTTATCGCGGGGTGATACGGCGTTTACAATTGGATCCTTCTTTGAAGGTACCGCACATGGGTTGGAATTGCTTGGAAGGCGTGGGTACTGAACCCCTGCAAGGACGTGGAAATCCTTTATTTGTACGCTTGCCGGACCAACCTTATGTCTATTTTGTTCATTCTTTTTATGTGGATTGCACAGAGACGACCCTTGTCAGTGCACGGACAACCTACGGAAAAACCTTTGATGTCTCTCTCTGGGATGGTAATGTCTTTGCAACTCAGTTTCATCCGGAAAAAAGCGGTGAGGTTGGCTTGCAAATGTTAAGGAATTTCGTTCGCATTGTGAATGCAAAGTAGATGTCAAAGCAATGTAGGGGGGAAATGCAAAATAGATGTCAAAGCAGTGTAGGGGGAAAATGCAAAATAGAGGGAAGATGCACCTGAAAGCAAGGCACTCTTCTGCAAACGGGGACGCGGGTTACCCTGGGTTGGGGCATTTCGTCGGCTATCGGGCAGAAATCTGAAAATGCGCAGCATTTTCAGCAGGTTTTGTGCGAAATTGACGAGGACGCATGGGGTATAAATCTGAAAATGCGCAGCATTTTCAGCAGGTTTTGTGCGAACT
>JBBRWP010000181.1:0-6671 GCA_038249175.1 Acetivibrionales bacterium | reverse complement strand
ATAATTGCAATTGAATTCATTACAAATAAAAGCATCAATAATACGACAATCGTTGCTGCAGCAAGATATGCATATTCTTTTGTGAGAACTGTGTCTAGTGTCCAATAATATATTTGAATGGGAAGTGCTGTAAAGTCATCCATTACACTCGTCGGTGTTCTTAATATTAATGTTGGTATTCCTAGAACAACCAATGGTGCAGTTTCTCCAATGGCTCTTGAAAGGGAAAGAATTGAACCAGTCATGATGCCTGGCATTGCAGTAGGTAAAACAATTCTCCTTATTGTCGTCCACTTGGTAGCCCCTAAAGCATAAGATGCATCTCTCAGATAATTTGGAACAGCTCGTATCGCTTCTTGACTTGATACAACAGCGATAGGTAGAACCAATAAAGACATTGTCAATCCTCCTGCCAGAACACTTGAACCTAATTGGAACAACCTTCCAAAAACCGTTAATCCAAGCAATCCAAATATGACAGAGGGAACACCCGATAAATTGGATATGTTCATATTGACCATGGATTGAATGATTCCCTTTTTAGAGTATTCTTCCATGTAAATTGCTGTACCTACTCCAAGTAATAATGTTACAGGTGCTACAATAACCATTAATAGGACCGAACCAATGATGACACTTTTTATTCCGGCTCTCTCTGGTGAAATTGATAATTTACTAGTTAAAAACTGAATATCCAGCCATCCAATACTCCCACTAATGACTCTATATAATAATAACCCTAACACAAATAAAGCAAATATGATTGAAAACGAAAACACCATTCCGGCAACCTTATCCAGTAAAATCCTTTTTTTGCTCCTTTTTTGAGATGTTGCAGCATTAATATAAGTATATTTATTGTTATGAGTATTTGAAGTATCTTTCATACTTAATACTCCCTTCTATATTTTTTTGTAATATACCTTGCTATCAAGTTCATTAAAAGAGTAAAAATGAAAAGTACCAATCCTACTGCATATAAACTATAATATCCAATTGTTCCACTACCAGCATCACCACTTGTAAACTCTACAATATAAGCTGTCATTGTTTGCATTGGTTGCGTAAAATCTAATGTAAAGTTCTTCGTGCTGCCGCTGGCAATTGCAACAATCATGGTCTCTCCAATAGCTCTGGAAATCGCCAAAACAAACGAAGCAATTATACCAGAAAGTGCTCCAGGGACAATAACTTTTAATGTAACTTCTAGTCTTGTTGAACCAAGTGCTAACGCGCCTTCACGAATTGAATCCGGTACTGCATTCATCGCATCTTCAGAAAGTGAAGTAACCAGCGGAATAATCATTATTCCCATGACTAAACCTGCACTTAGTGCATTCTTTGCTTCTAATCCCGGAAGAAGTTTCATTAATATAGGAGTCACAAATGAGTATGCGAAAAATCCATAAACTATGGTTGGAATCCCAGCCAATACTTCAATAACCGGTTTTAAAACTTTTCTTCTATTTACTGATGAAAACTCACTCAAATACATAGCCGCTGTTAACCCTATTGGAATTGCCACAAACATCGCAATTGCAGAAGTAACAAAGGTTCCCGCAATTAAGGGTAAAAAGCCGAAGGAAGGGTTTTCTTTTAAAGGAGCCAGTTTTGTACTGAATATTTCTTTTAACGGTACTTCTCTAAAAAAACGAGATGCATCAACAAATAAAGTTAAAACAATTCCTATGGATGTTAATATTGAAATTGAAGTAATCAGAAATAAAATGCCAGGCATTAATTTTTCAATTTGTAATAATTTAAAATTATTACTTTTTCTGATAATCTGTTTTCCATTAACATGGTTACTCATAAAAACACCCTATTCCATAAGAAATCAAAATTACTTATTAATTATTATTATCTTTTATCAACCTGATTCATCAGAAAATGTGCAGCATTTTCAGTAATTCTTGTGTGAACGCAACGAGGAAGCATGGGGTATTCATCAGAAAATGTGCAGCATTTTCTGTAATTCTTGTGTGAACGCAACGAGGAAGCATGTGGTCTTTATCTGATTAAGACGAGGAGCAAACAACTCCTCGTCTTAATTTTTATAGATTCATAAGAACTTCTTCAAAGTTACTATTTAAGTGCCTCCAATTGCTTCTGATATTCTGCATACACAGAATCTGGTAGTGGAGCAAATCCATTTGGACCTGCCAGTCTTTTGCAACCTTCAGCAGACACAACATACTTAGCAAAGTCAAGTACCTGTGGTTTTTCTTTTGCATAATTGA
This sequence comes from Acetivibrionales bacterium, assembly GCA_038249175.1. GTDB lineage: Bacteria > Bacillota > Clostridia > DSM-8532 > DSM-8532 > JAEWSN01. Next base: position 4,431 of record JBBRWP010000181.1, on the reverse strand, counting down.
CATTCAAGTATGTGAATACAGGACGAGTAAATCCGGCATAAGCAAGATCTTCTCCTATTGTCTCTAAAGAAGGTTCTACCGGACCCTCACCAAAATCAACTTTTACCGCAGTAAGTTTATCCGTATTGCTCACATAGTAACCAAATCCAAAGAATGCAATGGCATTTTTGTCTTTAGATACCAAGTCAACCAATGTTGAGTATTCTTGTTGAAGGTTAGCTGTTTTAACCATATCTGCTTTCTTAAGAATTGTTTCGTGAAAGAATTCATAAGTTCCGTGATTTTCATTCGGACCATAAAACTTTACTTCTTCTTTCGGCCAATCAGCTCTAATATCAGACCAAAGAACTTTGTCATCTGCCTTAAATTTCCCTGATAAATACATATCAATGATTTCTTCTTTTTTCATTTCCGTTGCCCAGGTATTTTCTTTATTGATAACCATTGTTAAACCATCAAGGGCTACTTTGAATTCCAAGAATTCTATCCCATTTTCTTTAAGTCCTGCAGCTTCTTCATCTTTTATTTTTCTTGATGCATCAGAAAAGTCTATTTCACCTGGAATGAATTTTTTAAATCCTGCACTAGATCCTGCTCTCCCAACCTGTACACTGACATCTGGTTGTACATTTACCATGTATTCTTCAGCGATGTTAGCCATTAATGGATATACCGTACCAGATCCGTCAACAATTACTTTGCCTTCAAGTTTTGCAGCTACTGATGCCGCTGGTGTCTCTGATGCCGCCGGTGTCTCTAGTACTGCTGGTGTCTTTGATGCACTTGTGCAACCTGCAAACATTCCCGCTGTAATAACAAGTACCAAAACAATTCCTAATAATCTAAATTTGCTCATCGTAGATACCTCTCCTCCAATTTCTGATTTGTTTTCTTTACAATACCTACTTTAACGTCAAATTGTTAATCTGATATAGGCTAATTGTTAAATCCTTATTAAATATTTTTTACTCTGAATAAAAATAATATTATGTATGTAACTGTTCATTAACCTCTTTATTTGACTGTTACGGCCGCCTTGCAGCAGCTGCAACAGTCAAGTTAATTGTTTTTTAACAATTGAAAATAAAACTCTTTAAATACCAATTTTCTATGGTCATGCAGCAATTCACGTGTGTGTAGCGTTCGCTCCGGAAACGATGGGCATCAGAACAAACCTGGCCATGCTGCAATCCATGTGCGTGAAGCGTTCAGCCCTTAAGATGGCAGGCGATGTCTCCCTTTTTACTGTTTACACCGTTGCTTGTAAACTGACAATGAGCAACTCCAGTGCCAGGCGCATTTTAATGCGGCCACTCTTCGTGTCTGCATCCATCTCCATCGCTTTTTTCACAAAATGTCCCAGGGTTTCACGGCTGAACCGGGCTGCCAGACGCTCCATTTTAGAGAAGGCATAGGAATTCATCCCAAGTCGGTTGGCTTTGACATCGGATGACAACCTTGCTTCCATGTACTTCACCTGTAAAAGCCGTCCGGCCTGTTTGGCAATCATGTAAAATATTTTCTGTTCCGGTTCTCTTTTTACCAGCATATCATCCAGCATCTGTAATGCCCTGGCACTTTGCCCTGCAGCAACAGCATCCATCAGATCAAAAATGCGGCTGGTGATGGATGGGGAAACAACCGCATCAATATCTTCTTTTTGCACCCGCGTTTTATCCCCCAGATAGGTGCATATTTTCTTCACTTCCTGGTGCAGACTGGTCATACCTTCCTCGGCACGCAACATCAAATAATCGGCATCCGAAGGCATAATCTGAACACCCGACTGTGCAAACCCTTTCTGAAGCCAGCGGTTGAGCATCTCCGGTTTTTGAAAGGTCATTTCTGCGGCCAGCCCGTTTTGTTGTATCTGTTTATACAAAGAGAGGGTTTTATTCACATTTTCTTCAACAAAAACCAGGAGTGTATGGGCTGGAAAGTCTTTGAAAAAGCCTTTCCAATCGGTTTTCTCTTCTGTTTCCGAACCTTTGCCCGCTTTTGGATCCCAGCCACTTCCAGACGCTTGCAGCGCTTCAACTTCGCTGTCACTTTCTTCATCTGCAGCATCTTCAACAGCTGCCGGTGATGAGGCCTCGTGCTTCACTGACTCAGGTCCGGCTTTACGGGAAACCTTCATCAAATCACTGTTTTTGACCAGCACCAGTTTGCGTTCTGCAAACACAGGATAGGTTTCGCAGGCATCCATGATATCGGCCGGTTTCACCCGTCCTTCTAAAACTATCTCATTCAGCGCCCGTGTCTCCGGATGCAGCACCTTATCCCGAATTTCTTTCAGAAAGGAGGACACCAGAAAACGCTCTTCACCAAAAAGAAGAATACAAGAAACCGTGACACCTTCTTTGAGTTGCCGACGCATTTCCTGAACATAGTCTTTTGGGGCTTCTTTTCGCGCCATGGTTAATTTCCTTCCTTTATGGTCTGTTCCTATCTTAGCATAAGCGCTCCATCATGAAAACCACTGGTGTAGGGTTTGAAATACCTAAAATAAAAGGGTGGGAACATGGCACTGCACAATGAATGGGTTACATCGCCTCAACGGCTTAGTTTCTATGGCACCTTTCACATCTACGATTTTCAATCAAAAAGAGAAACACGTTCCACAACAAAAGGATACCAGGAATAAGCACGACCATCGGTTTTTAAGACAAATGCACCGTCGGACCGTGTTGTGTGCACCGTCACCGCTGCCGCAGACAAACGCTTCAATGTGTCTTTTGCAGGGTGGCCATATCGATTTCTGCCCACGCTGACAACGCCAACAGCAGGCTGAATCCTGTCCAAAAAGGCCGTCGACGTTGCTGTTGCAGAACCATGATGCCCCACTTTCAAAACATCCAACTTTGGTAGTTGGTCCGATTGTAACAGCAGTGCTTCCGCTTCCTCGCCCGCATCCGCCATGAACAGCATTGAAAAATCCTTGTATTGCAGAAGGAGAACCAGGGCGGTTTTGTTTCCGTCATTGTCTGGTGGAGACCACTCAGAGGTTGGAGACAGCACTTTTAACACAAAATCCTTCTCTACCCATACAACATCACCGGCTTGTACTTTTTGAATCCCCATTTGTTTTTCTTTTGCCAGATCCAAATATGTCGCCGTTGCGCCCGTCACCGGTTCACGCCCGGAAAGGCTTATCGCTTTCGCACCCATCTGCTCTTCCAGCGAAATAAGACCAAGAATATGGTCTGCATGGCCATGGGTCGAAACCAGCAGATCCGGCTGAATAACCCCAACAGAAAGCAGCAATGGCAGCATCACTTTCTCACCGGCTCGGGATCCTTCCTTATCGGCGGCCGAACCGCCCCCGTCAATGACAATGGCAGCACCGGCCGGGGTTTTCAATAACATGCCATCACCCTGACCCACATCGGCGACGTACACGTGCAGTCGTTTGTCCGGGAGCATGACGACCAGCATCACAAGGATGCTCAGCGCCAGTGCACCAACGGTTACCACAATCCTCTTTTCCCTGACAAAGCAGACATACCCGTATCGGAAATACATCAGCCAGAAAACATAAAGCAAGACCAGCAACCATGGCGGACTTGCCACAATGCGCTCCGCACCCGGAATGTCTGCTGCCGCCTGAATAAAACGAATGAGCGCCGAGAGCAGAAATGACAGAATTTTTCCCAGAAACAGTCCGGCAGCCGGTATTGGTATCGCAATTGACAAGCCGAGGGCACCCAGAAACGTGATGATGCCGGTAAAGGGTACCACAATCAGATTCGCCGGCAGAGACAGCAGGGACAAGGTGTGAAAAGTGCTGAGCAGTACCGGAAACACACCCACCTGCGCCGCAAGGGTTCCTGCCAGGGTATCTTTGACGACGCCCGGTACTTTTTTTGGAATATGCAGTTTAATCCGCTCATAAAAAAGTGCAATGGACAAGGTTGCCAAAAAGCTCAACTGAAAGCCGGCATCAAAGAACCATTGGCTGTTACAGCTGAGCATCAGCAGGCAGGCCAGCGAAAGAGAGGTTAGCGCATCATTCTTCCGCCACAACAGTTGACCAAGCAGCATACAGGCTGCCATCAGGGCCGCACGCACAATGGAGGCTTCAAAGCCGGTCATCAAGACATACATGCATAAAAACGGAATGGAAACAGCTGATGCAAGACGCCGGTTCAAACCCAGCCTTTTAAACAGCCATAATAACGGCAGGAGGATAAAGGCAACATTGGCACCGGACACTGCCATGATGTGGGAAAGGCCGGTGATACGAAAAGATGTTTTCAGATCCCGATCCAGGGCATCTGTATCTCCGAGCAACATACCCGCCATCACGCTGGCTTCAGTCGCCGGCAGCCAGCGGTGCAGTTGCCCGATAGCAGCCGCTTTCAGGCGGAAGCCTGTGGCAAAGAGAAAGTTGCCATCGTTTCTGTTTTGTGGCACAGGCGCTTCGGAAAGGTT
>JBBRWP010000180.1:0-6698 GCA_038249175.1 Acetivibrionales bacterium | reverse complement strand
TTTCGGTTGGCCGTGCCATTATGCCACCGCTTTCCGAAGAAGGTGCGGATGGTGTCCGTGAGAAAATTGAAGCAATCACACGACAACTGGCCGGTGCCATGGCAAGAACGGGTTCTGCCGATATTATGCATATTGATCCGAACCTTATTTGGCAATCATGATTCACCCAAGCTTTATTCTGGTGAAAAAAGTCGATTTTCAACTTTTTCATGCAAGTTGTAAAATGTAACTTGTATGCAGTCAGCGTGGTAAACGCTGGCTGGCAGTGTAATTTTAATTTGGCGCATCCAGCATTAAAAAAGTTTGCGTAGGAAAGAACAAGCGTTAGTCAAATGACCGATACAGAATGGAGAAAGTATATGTGGAACATCCACTCTTTCAATTTCACCTTATGGAATGCAGCTAAAACAGACATGAAAAAAGCGACCGAACAAATAGACGCCATGGTGGATGAATGCGCCATCAATACAGTCAATATTGCCATTGGTGCTCATCAAAGCCGTGCGCAAAGTCTATTCCGGTCTGGTCACGTACAACTGCGACAAATATCAGGAGCACAATGTGCATTGGTGGGATGCCTGTGATGTCATTTCCTCCTCCGGTTACTACCCCATCAATGATTGGCCGAATCAGATTGCACGCATTGAAAAAGTGGTGAAAAAATATGATCTACCCTTCTTTTTTTCTGAAGTTGGTTGTCCTTCCACACTGGATTCTGCCTATATACCCAACGACTGGCACTTGATTGGTACAAAACCGTTGGACATGGGTGAACAGGTTCGTTTTTATCAAACCATGTTCGACCATTGCGAACCGCTGTCCTGGCACTCTGGTTACTCCCTTTGGGATTGGCCGGTTAATGTACACCCTGACTATAATGCCAGTACAGATGCCGGGTATTCGGTCATTGGCAAACCCGCTGCTGCCGTTATAAAGAGGGTTTTTTCGAAATAAAATATCTCCATGTTTATCCCCGGATACGAATGGTCACCCGAGTCCAAAAACCTTCGCGGCTTTCCACGGTCAGGCCGCTTTCTTGCCCAAAAGTTAATTGCAAGCGGCGATGGATATTTTCAAGGCCGACATTGGTATCTTTATGTGGTCTCGTGTCACCATCTTCTGATAATAATTCCAAATTGCCGGAAAATCGGGCCTGTGTCTCCGATAATATCTCAGAAGAAATCCCACTTCCATTATCTGTTACATGTACATCATACCCGCCGTCAACCAACTTAGCGGCAATGTGCACAACACCGTTACGGCTTTTTCGTGCAAAGCCATGCTTAAAACTGTTCTCCACAATCGGCTGCAGCAACATGCGTACCATCGGATTTCTCAGCATGTTATCCGGTACACGAAGCGTCAATCGATAACGGTCTGGAAAACGCAGCTGCAGTATGGTCATGTATTCTTCCACGCAAGTCATCTCATCTTGCAACGATACCGCTCCCTCTGCACGCACCGCATAGCGAAATATGCCCGCAGTTGCTACGGCCAGAGTGCTAATCTCTTCTGCACCGTACACAACAGCCATACTGCGAATGGATTCCAGGGTATTATATAAAAAATGCGGATTGATCTGGCTTTGGTAATATGAAAGCTCCGCCCGTGTTTTGGCCAGATCGGTTTCATACAATCGTTGCTCTGCCTTCATCCTCGCCAAATCTGCCTGATACAACATATGCTCTGCATCGTGTGCTCGCAGGTCTGCCTGCTCCAATTTATGTACCATGTCATTGATATGGGTAGCCATCATCCCAACTTCATTGTTTACTGTTATGGCAATTTCTTTGTATTCATGTGTATTTTCAACGCTTTTCATTGCTTTTGCCATGCGTTCTACCGGTCTTGTAATGGCATTGATGGTTGCTACACTTGCAATTGCCAGAATACCGGCACCCAAAACTAAAATAATTAGACCAATCCAAACAAGGGAGAGAATGGGTGCTTTGATAACGGCACGTGAAACCAGCACCCCCATTGTCCAGTCGGACCCCGGTACTGTTGCGGAGAGCGCGATGACACCTTTATTTCGGAATTTCACAGATTCAAACGGTCGATATAAACGGGTCAAATCATTCTGGTTCTTCATAAAGAGTTGTTCTAAAAGAATTTTTTCACTCGATGTGATGGTTTTTGTCGTTGTCAGTATATTCCCCCGTTCCAACAGCACCCCGGTATTGCGTGCATCGGTACCAGCCAAAGCACGCAATATGTCCTGCACAGACGTATAATCGAACAACGAAACAATATAACCACCAGGTTTTAACTTATCCACCTTTGAAAAAATCGGTGAAATATGTGCAAAATAGAGGGTTTCCACCACTTCACCTTGCAAGGCATCGGTAAAAAACGCATTGGGTCTCTCACCATTATTTAAGCCATATTTTTGGACAAGCCCCGTCATCACGGTTTTTGCAGCAGCGTCAGGACTGGCATAAAAATAGACAATGTCCTCACCTTTATCCGCTGACATGGCGGAGACCAGCATCACACCACGAAGATCCTCTGATATTGCACTCATAGAGGCGTATGCATCTGCGACAATGCGGTTCATGTCCAGGTTTCCCTCACTAAAGTCCGGATACCCGCTCTGTTCCATAATAAAGGCATACGTCCTGTCTGTGGCATCGATGCTTCTACGGATGGCCTGTGCGTTGAACCCGCTCCGCTCTGCCAAATCGTGAAAGCGTTCTGCCGCCATCCGTGTCATAATGGCATCAAAAGCAACATAAACAGCTCCCATGGTCATCACCAATAGGGCAGCCGCCACACAAACAATAATATTAATCTGATGCCGTATGCGCAGGTCACCGAAAGATTTCATGTGTTTTCCCTTCGTTTTCTGTCCACAATATTGTGGGCGACATGCTTCTTCCCTTCGTTTGCTGCCCGATATGCCGTGGGTGACATGCCAAAATGCCTACGAAATACCCTCGAAAAATGACTGGGATCGGTATATCCGCTCTGGAAACCCACTTCAGTCACAGGCAGTGTCGTCTCTATCAACAAATAGCCGGCACGATGCATTCGTAACAAGTGCAGGTGCTCCAAAAATGTATGGCCGGTATGCTTTCGAAACAAGTCACTGATGTAGGTGCTGTGGTAATGGAATTTTTCAGCTAAATCATTCAGTGTCATGTTGTCAGTGAACCGCCGTTCCATTTCATGGTAAATTTCATCAAACCGGTCCTGCCCAGACGGTTGAACCACTGAGGTTTTCTGCTTTTGTGGTGAACCGCTTGCTTTATTCTCTACAAATTCCCGGGATGAATTGTATTGCGACAGGTTTACAGAATGCAGCCATCGGTCCACTTCCTCTTCCCGCTTCTCCTTGAAACGTTTCTGCTGAAACTTCAAAGATATTTTTTCCATGACATGTTTCAGTTCTTCTTTTTTCAGGGGCTTCAGCAGGTAGTAGGCAGCACCCAGTGCCATGGCTTCCTGAGCATAATTAAAATCGTCATAACCACTGATCACAACAAAAAAACAGGTTCCCCCGCCATCCTTCACCCGACGCATCACTTCCAATCCAGATACTGCTCCCATATTGATATCCACGAACACAAGGTCCGGCTTTTCTTCTGCAATGCGAATGATCGCTGTTTCGGGGTCACTGAGTTGAATAACAACCTCAGCGTTAAAAGACGCCCAGTCGCAGCTCGCTGCTATGCCTTTCACAATCCAGGGTTCATCATCCACAATGGCAATCTTCATCGTGCTGTCTCTCCAAAAAAAAATAACTGATCATACAGATGAACCATCACTGTCGCATCTTAACTGTCCTATTTCCTTCATTCATCCAGCTTTTCAATATACAGATTATACATCACTGCTGCCTCTTTTCCCAAATATCCGAAGAATAGACAAGCAAGCCCCGAAGAATGCGCAGGCGGTTCTAGAAGCTATCTGATACCATAAACCTGTAACGGGTTAAAAAGAAAGCAGGTGGTTCTGTGCATCGATTAGGAGAATTTGTTGTTAAACATACAAAAATAATTATTATAGTTTTTCTTGTTTTGATGGTGCTTGGTGGATTTATGGCCATGGGTGTTCAGGTGAACCTGGACAACATCGGCTACCTCCCTGACACCTCTGAATCAAAACAGACGGTATCCGTACTCGAAAAAGAATTCAACATGCGCGGCACCGCAACCCTCATGGTCAAAGAAACAGACCCACTGAAGGTTTTGGCGCTCAAGGAACATATAGATTCCTTTCCAGAAGTAAACCAGGTGGTTTGGCTCGATACCAGGGTGGATATGAAAACACCGGTGACTTCCTGGGATACCCGTCTCACAGACCTGTTTTACCGGGACGGTTATGCCAAATTTACCATCCTCTTTTCCGACAAAAATGACAGCACCGTTACCCATGAAGCTGTCAGAAAAATTGAAGCTTTGGTTGGAGACAACGGCTATTTTATTGGTACGGCGGTTACCTCCACCCACTCAAATGAACGCATCAACCGGGAAGTCCCCCTCTATTCAGCGGTGGCAGTTGTTCTCATCCTCATCATCCTCTTTCTTTCCACCACTTCATGGCTGGAACCCTTTCTTTTCCTTCTATCCATCGGGGTATCCATTATCATCAACATGGGTCTTAACCTTTTAGGCGGCGAGGTATCACAAATTACATTTTCAGCCGCATCCATCCTGCAACTGGCAGTTTCTATGGACTACTCGGTCTTCATGCTGCACCGCTTCCACGAAAGACGGGCCGCGGGGGAAGATGTGAAAGAAGCCATGGTGAACGCCATGACACTGTCGACCGCGCCGGTTCTCGCTTCTGCCTTAACCACAGTTGCCGGTTTTGCCGCCCTCCTGCTGATGGACTTCGGTATTGGCGGAGATCTTGGTATCGTTCTGGCACGCGGGGTGGCACTGAGTTTACTGTCTGTACTCACCTTCCTGCCAGCCCTCATTATTATCACAGACAAATGGGTAGAGAAATGGACGCACCGGGATCTGAACATCTCCTTAAAAAAAGTTTCCCGCTTTTCCGTCAAGGCTCGTTATCCATTAACCATCCTCCTGCTATTACTGGCTGTGGTCTTCTTCCGGGCACAAGGAAACATCGATTATTACTATGGTATGGACAATGTCCTGCCCATCGCAGACAAAGCATTGACCGATGACAAAAAGATTCGGGAGATCTACGGAAACACCGAACAATCAACCATTCTGGTGCCACTGGGACATCAGGTTGAAGAAGAAGCCATGGTGGAAGACCTCTTGAAAATTCCCGGTGTAAATTCTGTGGATGGACTTGGGGTGGGGGCTACATCCCGCCTGCCGAAGGAATTGTTACCGGCATCCTTGGTTGAACAGTTCCATTCTGACAAAACCAGTATGCTCATCCTCACAACCTCCACCGGTGGCAGCGAAACCGATGAAGCCTTTGTCATGGTAGACTTGGTACGGGAAGCTGTGCAGAAGCACATCCCGGAGGCCATCATTGGCGGCGGTTCGTTTACATTTAAAGACTTAAAGGATGTGACGGATGCCGATCAGGGGAAAGTGGCCATTGCCTCTGCCATACTCATTTTCTTCATTATCATGATCTCCTTCCAATCCATCGGCATACCGCTCATTGCTGTCTTCCTGATCGAAACGGCCATTTGGATAAACGTCGGCCTGGTCTATTTTATGCAGACACCGATGAGCTTCATCAGTTTCATCATCATTGGTGCCATACAGTTAGGCGCAACGGTCGATTATGCCATCCTTTTTGTCAGCCGCTACAAAGAAAACTATGCCCTGCTGCCCCCCATAGAAGCTGCGCGACAAACGGTCTCCGATACAGCCAAATCCATTTTAACCTCTTCTTTCATTCTCATTAGCGCCACCATGAGTGTTTACCTCATCGCCACCATCCGAACTGGTGCGGAATTGTGCCTATTTATTGGTCGTGGTGCCTTTATCAGCACTGTCATGGTTTTACTTGTGTTGCCTGGCATGCTGGTTTTGTTTGATCCCCTCATTCGCAGAACTTCCTTGCGTTGGCCCAAAAAAGTTGAATTCATAGATAAAAAAACAAAAACGAAAGTGCTTAAGTCTACGTGATCGAACTTGAAGCAGTAGACCCGACAAAAGATTGTATGCATAGAAAAAAAGAAATAATGAACCCGACAGCTCATCCCCAAAGAACAATAAGAGAATGTTAACCAGCGAGAACAAAACATTAGAAAAAACAAGCTAACCATGTAAATCCCCGCGAAAAGGAGTGTTCACCCATGAAAAACATGAAAAACCTCTCCACCCTCTGTCCCATATTGCTCGCACTAAGTCTGGTTTTAACAGGTACCATTTTTGCCAACCCGGCTTTTGCTGCCGGGAACAGTGTTACAGAAAACAAAGATGAAACGGTTTACGGCTTTCTGAATACGGATGGCAGCATTAAGGATGTGCGCGTGGTCAACCGTCTCATCACTTCTGATCGCGGCAAATGGACAGATTCCGGCAACTACCTCTCCGTTCGCGCTATGGAAGCAGTGCCTGAGCCTGACCTTTCACCAGGCCGCGTCGTTTGGGACTTAACCGGCAAAGAAGGGAAAAGCTTTTATTATGAAGGTGTGATGAATAAACCCCTCCCATTAAAAGCAACACTGACATGGCGCCTGGACGGCAAAGATGTTTCAGCGGATGCTTTAACCGGCAAAAGCGGAAAACTTCTTTGGACAGGTGCCTTCACACAAG
>JBBRWP010000179.1:0-6785 GCA_038249175.1 Acetivibrionales bacterium | reverse complement strand
GATTCTTGGACCCTTTCATGTCGGCGATAACGCTAAAGTTGCAGCCAATGCGGTTGTTCTGACAGAAGTTGATGATGATACCACCATGGTCGGTGTGCCGGCCAGGGCTGTGCGTAAAGGGAACACAAAACTGCGCTCTTCTTTTGAACTCGATCAGATTCACATTGCTGATCCGGTTTCACAGGAATTCTGTCGTATGCGCAATGAGCTGGAAAAACTGAAAAATGAGCTGCTGGATTGTGAAGGCGTGGTCCAGGTAATTCAGGAACGGTCTGCCAAGCGGGGTTGTCCCAATTGTAAGAGACTCGTCAGCGGTGGCTTCATCTGTACCGACCCGGAGAATTGTCCAGAACATGAACAGAACTGTCCCCTCTTTGAAGAGGAGCGTAACGGCAGTACAATAATGGCGGGCCGTCCATCACTGCAAAATGAAACGCTTGATATGCCTGATGTGAACCGTGTACCACAGGAAATAAGAGACAGTTTTCCGGAAATTGATGTGAAAATAAATTGCCCGCCATCGCAAACTGAAGAATAAACGTGGTTATAAGTGGTTATAAAAAGGAGTATAAACTCCAAGAGTATAAACTCCAAGAGTATAAACTCCAAGAGTATAAACTCCAGGAGTATAAACTCCAAGAGTATAGAGTCCAAGTGCCAAGTTGCATAAGTCTCCGATATTTAAATCAAGCTGTAATCATTGATATAAAAGACTTTTAGTTGAAAAAATATATGCAGTTTGATATTAGTACGCTGTAAAACTTATGGTTTACGAACTGTCAAATGAAACCTTGACAGAACTTGTTATTTTCAATAAAAAATGAAAGTTATAGAAGTTACAACGTACTATCTGAAAGCAATTGTTCCTTTAGGAGGAAAAAAATGAAGCTTTATAACACACTTAGCCGAAAAAAAGAAGAATTCATACCAATTGAACCGGGCAAGGTGCGCATGTACTCCTGCGGGCCAACCGTCTACGATTTTTTTCATATTGGCAATGCTCGCCCTTTTATCGTGTTTGATACCCTGCGCCGGTACCTGGAATATCGCGGTCTGGACGTCACCTTTGTACAGAATTTTACGGACATTGACGACCGTATGATAGAACGATCGCAGTTGGCGGGCCTTTCTCTACACGACTTTGCGGATAAATACATTACTGAATACACAACCGATGCCATTGGCCTGGGAATCAAGCCCGCCACGGTTCAGCCAAGGGCAACAGACAACATTCCTGAAATCATAGCCCTGATAAAAACCCTCGAAGAAAAAGGCTTTGCTTATGAAATGAATGGTGATGTCTATTATAAAACCAGGGCATTTGAAGGATACGGCAAGCTTTCGCACTACAACCTGGAAGAATTGGAAGCCGGTGCAAGGGTGGATGTGGACGACCGCAAACATGACAGCGTGGACTTTGCTTTGTGGAAGGCACAGAAACCGGGTGAACCGGCCTGGGAAAGCCCTTGGGGCATGGGAAGACCGGGTTGGCACATTGAGTGCTCGGCCATGGCAGGACGATACCTGGGCGAAACCATCGATATTCACAGCGGCGGCCTCGATTTGATATTCCCGCACCACGAAAATGAAATTGCACAAAGTGAAGCAGCAACAGGAAAACCTTTCGCCAGATACTGGCTGCACAATGGCTTTATTAACATCAATAATGAGAAGATGTCAAAATCCACAGGCCCTCTGTTCCGTGTGCGCGATATTGTTGCACAGTTTCCTTATGAAGTGGCACGCTTTTTTATTCTGTCTGCCCATTATCGCAGCCCTATCAATTTTAGCGAAGAACTGCTTGGTGCAGCGCAGAGTGGTTTGGATAGAATTTATGAGTGCCGCAACAACTTGCGGTTTTTGTTGGAGCGGTTGCAGAAAGAGCAGATGCAACAGAATCAGATGCAACAGAATCAGCTGCAACAGAATCAGCTGCAACAGAATCAGATGCAACAGAATCAGATGCAACAGAAGTCGGATGGCCTTCCGCAACCAAATACGAACAGCAACGATATGGGGAATTCTAAAAGTACGACAGATGAATCCATTGCAGCCTATAAAGCACGGTTTATTGCAGCCTTGGACGATGATCTGAACACTGCTGACGCAATTTCTGTTCTTTTTGATATGGTTCGTGCCTTCAATACTGTCATGGCAGAGAAACAAGTGGATGTCTCAGAGAAGAAAGCAGATGTGTCAGAGGAAAAGGCTGATACTTCAGAAAAAGAAAAGATACACTACTTTACTTTTATTCAGGGGGCACTGAACACGTTGATGGAACTATCCTCAGTTCTCGGTCTCTTGCAACGCGAAGACGAAGTAGTGGATACGGACCTGGCCAATAAAGTTGAGGCATTGATTGCACAAAGGCAGACCGCCAGAACAGAGAAAAATTGGGCAGAAGCCGACCGTGTGCGGAATACCTTGAAAGACATGGGCATTGAAATCAAAGATACGCCGGACGGCGTGAAGTGGTCAGTGATGTCTTAGGTATGAAGTGGTCGGGGGTTTTTAGATGTGCTATGGTCAGTAGTGCCATTACTTTCAAAAAGATAAACCGGCGCTGACAACAACACAACCGGCGCTGACAACAACACAACCGGCGCTGACAACAACACAACCGGCGCTGACAACAACACAACTGACACTAACAACAACACTAACCGGCAATGCGTTGGTGTTATAAACCTGAGAATGCGTAATATCAGGTTGAATAACTTTATTTATAAATGCCGCCTATAAGTAAAATGAGCCTTGTGCAGAGATAGGATTAAAAATGGCAAAGCAAAAAACGAAATTTGTTTGCAGTGAGTGCGGCTATGAAAGTGGCGGCTTTCTTGGGAAATGCCCCGCCTGCAACAGCTGGAACACGCTGATTGAAGAAGTTGTGAAGACCGCAGGAACAGTTTCGGCAGCCCGTAGCGGACTGAACACACAGCCGCTGAAGGCAGTACCGCTGAATGAAATACAAACCGATGCAGGTATGCGCATTGACACCGGCTACGGGGAGTTAAACCGTGTTCTGGGCGGCGGGGTTGTGCCCGGTTCGCTTGTCTTGGTGGGCGGTGACCCCGGCATCGGAAAATCTACCCTTATCTTGCAGATGTGTGAAGGTCTCGGAGAAAATTTAAAAACACTCTATGTCTCCGGCGAAGAATCGGCTGCACAGATAAAAATGCGGGCCGACAGGCTTTCTGTGAAACGTAATGGCATACTCATGTTGGCAGAAACGGCCTTTGACCGCGTAGAAGAAGTTATCTTTGCAGAAATGCCGGCCGTTGTGATTATCGATTCCATTCAAACCATTTATAACAGTGATATATCCAGTGCGCCGGGCAGTGTCAGCCAGGTGCGTGACGTTACCGGACAGCTGCTGCGCATTGCCAAACAGCAGAATATTACTGTGTTTCTCGTTGGCCATGTTACAAAAGAGGGTGCCATTGCAGGCCCCCGCGTTCTTGAACATATGGTGGACACCGTGCTCTACTTTGAGGGTGAACGCCATCAGGATTACCGTATCTTGCGCGCGGTTAAAAACCGTTTTGGTTCCACCAATGAAATTGGTATTTTTGAAATGCGGGAGGTAGGGCTTGTAGAAGTGATGAACCCATCAGCCATGATGCTTGATGGTCGATCCAAAGATGAACCGGGCTCAGTGGTTGCAGTAGCGCTGGAAGGCACACGACCCATGCTCCTGGAGATTCAAGCTCTTGTCAGTCCTACAAGCTTTAATAACCCGCGCCGCATGGCCACGGGATTGGATTTTAACCGCCTAACCATGATTATAGCGGTACTCGAGAAAAAACTGGGTATGCAACTTCACACGTTCGATGCCTATTTGAATGTGGTTGGCGGCATGCGCCTAGATGAACCGGCGACCGATCTGGCTGTGCTCTGCGCAGTCGCATCCAGCTACAGAAACCGCCCGGTAGATGCTGGAACGGTTATTTTCGGCGAAGTCGGCTTAACTGGCGAAGTGCGTTCGGTCAGTCAAACAGAAAAAAGGATAATGGAAGCCGCACGTCTTGGCTTCCAAAGGTGTATTATTCCAGCTACTGATGGCCGAACAGAGAAAAAGCTGGTCAATGGCATTGAGATATGCCCGGTTCGGACAGTGGAACAGGCGCTGGATTTATTGTAATAAAATCTAAACACAATCTTATCAGTTTAGCCGTAAATAATAGCTACAATACCAGTCCCACTTCCTTTCCATATCTGACTTCATTCACTAAATTCTGCACATCATCTTCATCGCTTACTCCAATAGCCTCTGCAACACCTGAAAAAGCTCTTTGTGCATTGTAGATTGCCTGTGCCGATACATTATTCATAACAACTTCACCATTGGGTTTTTGGAAAAACAAAATCTTATCCCCTGATTTCAAACCAAGATAACGGCGTATTTCAATGGGAACAGTAATTTGCCCATTAGCAGAGATTTTAACTAAATTCATAACTGCCTTCCTTCTTGAATTCTCAAGTATTCTCTATTGGTATTCTACCAAATATAAGCTAAAACATCAACTCCAGCTATCCCTATGTATCAGAATAATTATCTGGAAACTTCACAAAAAAATTGCGCGAAGATTCTGGTCCGAGCCATCAAACAAAAGACTTTGTCAGAAGCGGAAGCATGGACAATCACGTTGTGCTTGGTACATTTTAGGTACTATCACCGCGTTTTTCTTCCAGCTCTCCACTTTTCAAGACTAACAGTATCACCTGTTTCAGGATTATCAGCTAAAATTTCCTGCAGGTCCTTACGCACATAAAAAGTGGCAAATCGATTGGTATGGGTATCTGTTGTTTCGCCAACATAAATCTCGTAGAAGTTTTGCGCGAACAGTTCTGCAGCGTTTGGATCTGGAGCCGCATCAACCCTTATAATCGGCTTATTTCCAGGCGTACCTGAATCTAAAGCAGCATCTGTTACAAGCTTTTGATATTCCTTAATCTCCTGGACTTGATTTAGCAGATACTGTATTGCTTCATCTTCAGATGCAAGCTGATTTTCACCCTCCGGTTCGCCCTCGGCTGCATCAATGAGGTCCTCGCCGTTAACTCGTATCTTTTTAATTCCATTGTGCTCAGGGTTACATATAACCTCAATTATCCGATCCATATTGTGGTTATTCAACTCAAAACTCCAGTACCCGTTTGCTTTTGCCGCTGCATAAAGCATGGAGATGTATTCAGATCGTGTATCTGCATTAAGACCCCATTCGCTCTCAAAATAGATTACTGGATACGTTTTGTCCTTATATAACTCCATCTTCGTAATGGTGATGCCACTATCCTCTAGAACCTTCTTTATAGGATGCTTCCATGCCGCAATATCTGTTATGGTAAACGGTTTATCAATCAGTGTGTCCACGGGCTCTGAATCCACCTCAGCCACCTGTGTTTCTTTAGGTTCGGCATCCACCTCACCATTCAGCGTTTCCGTAGGCTTGGAATCTGTCTCATCAATCTGTGTTTCCTTAGGCTCGGTTTTCACCTCACCAGGTACTATTTCAGGAGTATTGCCTGGTGTCGAGTTTTCCGGAGTATTCTTAGCCACTTGAGGTTTTATTGGCGTTGAACAGCCAAGGAACAAAATAGTAACCACACACACAGTAATAATGACGCTGAAAGGCTTACGTATTTTCATGTATTTTCCTCCATAAAATAAACATTTAGGAGCGTGAACCAGTTTCAATTAGGAGCGTGAACCAGTTTCAATTAGGAGCAGTATCCAGTTTCATTTGGGAGCAGGAACCAGTTTCAATTAGGAGCAGTATCCAGTTTCATTTAGGAACGGGAACCAGTTTCATTTAGGAGCGGGAACCAGTTTTAATTTGGAACGGGAACCAGTTTCAAATAGAATAATTTTTGAGTTTAATAGCTCGAAAATAATTTTATTTGATGCCAAATCACGTCATCGAGGCGCAGCGCAGTACTTCGCTTGTTTTGTTATAGAGCCCGATATTAGCCTGAAATTGGTCATTTTCACTCAATTTCAGCCCCTTCGGGCTAGAAATCGGGGTTCTTACACCGGAAACATCAATACACTTATTATAACCATGCTCAAGGTATCTTTCCAGTTTAATTAAAGATGCTGTGTGACTTTTTTACCCTAGATTTGTCCATGGCTTGACGAATGAAGAAAGATTTTGGTATGATGAACTCAATGACTAACTGGTACCATAATTGAATAAGATCCTTATCAAGAGAGGTGGAGGGATTTGGGCCCGATGAAACCCGGCAACCGACCGTAAGGGAATGGTGCCAATTCCCGCAGGTTCATAGCCTGCCAGATGAGGAAAAAAGAGCGTGTCTCTTCATCTGGTTTTATGTACCGGAGTGAAGAGTTTTTTTATGCACGAAAATGCATGAAATCCTCTAAAATCTTGTTCATCATGCAGAATGAACAAAAAGGGCATCTATCTGGTTTTATGTACCGGAGTGAAGAGTTATTTTATGCATGGATATGCATAAAACTCCTTGAGACTCCTTGAGACTCCTTGAAACTCCTTGAAACTCCTTGAAACTCCTTGAGACTCCTTGAAACTCCTTGAAATTCCATGAATTCTGATGCTGTGGGTTGAATACTCGAAAAGGTACAGCAGTAGGGTTCATCCAAAGCCAATGAAAATACGCGTGCAAAAAAAACCATAACCATCACCACCATCCTGAAAGGAGAACAAACCTATGTCAAATCGAAGATTGTTTACATCGGAATCTGTCACAGAGGGACATCCCGATAAAATGTGCGATAAAATATCGGATGCTATTTTAGACGCCAT
>JBBRWP010000178.1:0-6798 GCA_038249175.1 Acetivibrionales bacterium | reverse complement strand
GTCTCGGGTGGCGGTGTTTCTGTGAACGGAGGCAAAGTCGCATCGGTGGATCAGCGCTATGGCGCAGAAGACCTTCAGGACAATGCTTTGGTTATTAAACAAGGAAAGAAAAAGTACCTGCGTGTGCTTTTTGATGCATAAGGATGGGCTTATGGAAGTAAAAGTTGGCGAGATAATCCGTGCCAAAAGGCAGGAACAAAAAATCAGCATGGCCGATCTGGCTGAAAATGCCGGTATTTCGGTGGCCTACCTATCCCAAATTGAGAATGGGCGTAAGCAAAACCCGAAGCTGGAAATTATCCTCAACCTGGTGCAGGCGCTCAACCTGGACATGCCCATGCTTCTGGGTTTGAAGGACGACGAAACGACGTATCTGGATAAGATTCCATCGTTGCTGAAAATGGTCTTTGCACGGGATCGTAATCTGAAAGTTTTGTCAGAGATGGATACTCAACGAAAATTTTGTACCCAGGCAGAGAAACTTTTGGAGGCAAAGTACGTATTGGAGGATAAGCAACTGTATACGCTGTTTTTAGAAGATGTACGCATCCAAACGGAAAACACGCTAAAGCGCTACCTTGCCATGAAAATGATTCTTGATGGGCGTGCGACAAAGTAGTGCCGTGTGAAATTCCTAATGTATATTCAAATCCAAACAAGCGGTGTTGCTTAATGAAAAGGTGTTCCCGCGTGAAAGTAGATGTTCATGAACAAGCAAGGTGAATCCTTATTGAAAAGTGATTTGTATGAAACTGGCTGTCCCTTCAAACAAGCGGCGTTGCCTATTGAAAGTGCCCGTGTGAAAGGAGTTCGATTTGCAGATTAAGAAGAAAAAAATACCCGTGTTCATGCTGACGGCCTTGGTAGCGGCACTACTTTGTACCTCGTTTTTGTCGACCACGTCCCTTGCAAAGGTGTACACAGTAGCAGCGATGCACATGGAGGTTGCTGTACAAAAAAATGGTGACCTGGCCATTGAAGAGCACATCACTTACGATTTTCAGGATTCTTTCAACGGCATCTTCCGTAACATCGATTTGGACAGGTCCGAAGACATTATCGGTCTATCCGTCAGCGTGGATGATGGTGGTACAGAAAGGCTTTTTCAAAAAAATAACGCTTCCTCGCTCGATGCTACCGGTGAACCGGGAACCTATCATGCCATAATGTCCAACGGCATCTTGCAGCTGAAAATTTTTGAAAAATCAGATTATGAAAACAAAACTTTCATCATCCGCTACAACTTAACCAATGTGGTGGAGGTGTACAATGACACGGCAGCATTGAACAGGAAACTAATTGATACCGGTTGGGATATTCCTCTTTCAAACATCACCGCCCGCATCACGTTCCCTGAAGGGGCAGCAAAAGAAGATCTGCGCATCTTTGTGCACGGCCCGTTGGAAGGATCTTCAGAAATTGTAGATGGCAGAACCCTGACACTGACTTCTCCCTATTCAAGCCCCGGCAGTTTTATTGAAGCATTGGTGCTTTTTCCTAAAACGCTGGTGCCCGATGCCAAAAGAATCTTGAATAACGATGCCCTGCCAGGCTTCCTTGAAAATGAAAAACGACTGGCCGATGAAGCCAATGCCAATCGAGAAGCCGCCAAGGCTGATGTGGCGGCACAGAAACAAAGGGCTGAAGAACAAAACCTCCTGGTCATGCAGGCAAGAGCGAAGCAATTACAGCGGGAAGCAGTGGGCAAGATTGTTTCGGGCGTTTCAGTTTTTATTTGGCTTTTTGCGATGGTATTGCTTTATTTGAAATATGACAAAGAGCGCGTGCCCGTCTTCAAAGGCTCATATTACAGAGAGCTCCCGGGCGAATACACCCCCGCAGAAGTGAGCTTTTTGATGTACGGTAGTGCCAAAACGCGCGATATTCTGGCAACCCTGATGGATCTGGTACGGAAAAAACAGATTTTCCTGTCTTCGCAGGATGAACTGAAGCAGGGTTTTTTCGGCAGCAAAACGGTTACGACCCATGCCTTTGTTTACCGGGCGGATGCGGTACCCATACCGCTAAAAAGCCATGAAAGCTTTTTACTCAGTTGGTTTTTAACAGAAATTGGAGACGGTTCTGCTGTGACGCTTGATCAGGTCAAAGAATATACTAAGAACCGCAGTGATGCCCTGGAATTTAAGAAAAACTATGACAAATGGGTCAAAATGGTGTCCGATGAAGCGGAGAAAAATCAATTTGATGACAAGTCCATTAAAAACCCGGTTGGCATTGCGGCACTCATTGGTTTGTTATGGTTTGGCGTGTTTCTCGTGCTGTCCATAAAACTCACCGGCGCTTCAACCGTGCTGCCCACCATTCTGGGGCTGGTATTTACCATCTACGCCGCAACCATCAAACGAAGAACCCCCTATGGGAATGAGCAGTACACGCTTTGGAAGGCATTCCGTAAATTTTTAAAGGATTTCAGCAATATGGAAGCGGCAACGCTGCCGTCAGTGATTATCTGGGAACACTATCTGGTTTATGCCATCTCTCTTGGTGTAGCCGAAGATGTTATTAAGCAGCTTCCTTTGGTGCTGCGGGATGAGGATTTGAACAACCGTAATCTGACCTATATGTATGGGCTCCATTATGGGTCGCTGGCTTTGTTTAGCAACACATTTTCTGAAACGATGCGCACGGTGGATGCTGCTATCAGCACGGCCACCTCAGTGGCCAATTCGGCTGCATCATCCTCGTCCGGCGGCGGTGGCGGCTTTAGTGGCGGCAGCTCCGGCGGCGGCGGTGGCGGCGGGGGCGGCGGCGCTTTCTAGGGGAAATAAAAACTTGTCGGACACAATCTTTACCCCTATGAGAGTCACGAAGTGGCTTTTTAGGGCAAGTTGTTGCCAGATAACTTGCCCCGGTATTCGTTGAATGCCGGGGAATCGTGTTGATTTGTCCCAGATTGCAACTCTGTTGCAATTCAACATAAGAAAATTTGTGGAAAAAAGTCGTGAAGTGACTTTCTGGGGTACAATCATACTTTAGGTTCTAAGAACGAAGAAGTTCTCAAAATAAAAAATGCAGGAGGTTTCGTATGATTTATGGTTTGATTGCAGTGGTGGTCGTGGGGATATTATTTTTCATGACGAGTTACAATGGACTGGTAATGGGGAAGAACAAGGTGAAAAATGCCTGGGGTCAGATTGATGTACAGCTGAAACGGCGTTTTGACCTTATCCCGAACATTGTAGAGACGGTGAAAGGTTATGCAACACACGAGCGGACGACGCTCGAAGAAGTCACGGCGGCCAGGACGAAGTTTATGTCGGCCGCCACACCGGAAGAACGCATGGATGCCAATGCGGCCATGACACCGATATTGGGCCGCTTAATGGCCGTGGCAGAAGCCTATCCGGATTTGAAGGCCAGTACCGGATTTGTCAATTTGCAGTCACAATTGGCCGATACCGAGAATAAAATTGGTTTTACCCGCCAGTTTTACAACGACGTGGTGATGGATTTTAACAACAAAGTGCAAATGTTCCCCACCAATATCGTGGCCGGCATGTTCAACTTCAAGGTTGAGCCCTTCTTTGAAGCCAACGATGTTGAATCGGCTGCGCCGGTTGTGAAGTTTTGAAACAAACGCAACATGATTGTACAGAATTATCCGGGAAAGCGATGATGGACACGGAATATATGAAAAGCAGTACGGGCAGTATGGGTGTTCAAACACAGAGAAATGCTGCACTGATTGTGTCGCTCAATACCCGCTATGAGCATGAAAACCCCTCGCCATGGTATTTGAAAGCAGCCTGGGAGGCACAGGAAAACCATGTGCGGTCTCTGTGGGATGTGTGTGTGTTGTCAAAAACCATCAATGATAACATCGGGCATCTGTTTGGTGCTATCGTGCGTGCAAAACCCGATCTGGTCGCATTTTCCTGCTATATTTGGAATCGTGAAATGACCTTGAAGCTGTGCAGGGATTTGGCGGAAGCCTTCCCGCACCTCATCCTTGTGGCGGGTGGCCCGGAGGTATCCTTCGGCTTGGGCGCAGAGGACTATATTGCTGCCGGTGTTCACTTTACATTGAGCGGTGAAGGGGAAGAAAAGTTCCCTTATCTGCTTAAACGGCTGTCTGAGACGATGACAGCGGATGTCCCTACGGTCGGCAAGGCTGCCACTGCCGAAGCAGGTTCCGAAAACCCCCTTTTCTCCTCCAAAAGTTTGTCGGAGATGATGACAGAGGATGACTCTGCGGTCGTCAAGACTACACCTTCCTGTGAAAATGAAACGGTTGAAAGTGGTCAACAGACACCCCGTACCTGTTTGCATCCAGAAAGAGTATTGGCGGATGAACGGCTAATGCTGGCTACACAGGTTATGCCCTTGCCGGCAGACAAACTTCACAGTCCTCTGTGTGATGATTATCTAAAATTACTCGGCGGACGGATTGCCTATGTTGAATCTTCCCGTGGCTGTCCCTTCCAATGCAGCTATTGCCTGTCTTCTGAAAGCAAGGGTCTTACCTGGATGCCACTGGCCCGTGTGTACTGTGAGTTGGATGCACTGGTTTCTTCCGGGGCCAAGGTGGTGAAGTTTGTAGACCGCACCTTCAACCTTAAGGAAGACCGCACTTTGGCCATTTGGCGGTATCTTTTGAGATTTTCCAAAAGCAATGTGGTGTTTCATTTCGAAATATCACCAGATTTGCTTTCTGATACGGAAATACAGTTGCTCTCAGAAATGCCGGTGGGTCTGGTGCAAATTGAGGCGGGCTTTCAGACGGTTCATGCGGAGACGCTGACATCAATTCACCGTCTTATGGATGTGAAAAAGGCAATGCAACAGCTGAAAAAAGTGTTGGAAAAGGACAATGTGCATGTGCATGCTGACCTCATCGCTGGACTACCCGGGGAGGACTTAAACCTTTTTGCAACGTCGCTGAATGAACTCACCGAAGTTTTCCCGCACCATTTGCAGTTGGGATTTTTAAAACTCTTGCGTGGAACACGCATGGACCGGGAAGCGGATGCCTGGGGCTTTGTGAGGAGAGGGTACCCGCCTTACGAGGTTATTGCATCGCAGGCCCTGCCAGTGATAGACATGCTGCACCTCAAAGACATTGAAGAAACGTTGGAACGGTTTTATAACAGTGGCCGATTTTTGTTCACCATGCAGCAATTGTTGCTTGTTTTCGAAACACCCTACGCGCTTTACGCACAATTGGCAGAATCCCAAAGGGAGAACAGCCTCTTTGAACGGGCGGTTTCTTCGGAAACGCTGTTTCGATTCCTCCTGTCCTTTATTGAAAGAACCCCGTTTTCATTGCAATGCGGGGTATCCCGGGAAGTGTTGCATACCTTCCTGTGTCTGGATTTTGTTTGTGCACACAAGAATCCGTTTTTACCGGAGTGGCTGACCGATGGGGAAGAAGTGGCAGAGGTCAAGACAAATGACCTGCACACTGCGTACCCTATAGAAGACCTTGACGACAGACAGATCCACAGCCCGATTAAAAACCGCTTTTTTGCACGCCGAATCATTTGGACGGTTCCGAAAATGCGGGGTGTGCGGGTGGTTGAAGCCTTGCCAATGGAAAAATCCGGTTTCGGCACGACAACAAGTGCTGAAAGCATGCTAAAAGGATCAGTAATCGTAGACATCCCTGCTGACGACACTGTCATTGAGGCAGACGCAAACAAATTCTTGATATTGATTGATACAAAACGGGTACATCCGGTGCTTGGAAGACCGGAACTGGTGGTATTACACCGGAATATTTTTTTGCATAAAGCGATGAAGGAAGGTAGAATAGAGAGAGCGACCTTATTGTAAGTGGGGGAAACGAAATGTGTTCGGAAAGAGAATTTTTTTGTGATTTGCTGAGGAGACTATGAAAAAGAAGGCGTCCGGAAAAAATATCGTTATATCTGTACTGGCCGGCATTGGTGCAATTGCTCTTTTGCGTTTTGGCACAGGTCTGATTGTCGAGTTTGTCAGCATCCCTTTTGTACTGCCGCTTGTGGTTGGCGTGGCACTGTTTTTTATCTTGAAAACCTTGCTTGGCAAACGGGAACATGCTAAGACCGTTGCCTTTGAAGGGGTTACTTACGGCGACATTGACGCAGTAACAACATCCGGGAAAAAATATGCAGCCGAGATGCGTACAGCCATTAACCGCCTGGGTCAGTCGGATGTTCGTGGTGCGGTCATAGATATTTGCAATATTTCTGATGCCATGATGAATATGCTCAAGGATGACCCGCGTGATCTGCGCATTGTGAAGCAGTTTATTACCTATTATCTGGAGCCTACACATAAGATCATTCTAAAGTACGCAGAACTGGCAACGGCCAGACCGATGCCGGCCGATGCGGTTGCCACCTTGGAGCGCACAGAGAAATCGTTGGCGAATATTCGAAAAACATTCCTTCAGCAAAAAGACAAGATGTTGGCCAACGATGCCATGGATTTGGATACAGAAATAAAAGTGTTTGAAAACACTGCGGGCATTCAGAGTGAAAAGCCCAAAACGGAAACATCTCAGCAGAACCGCACGTATCCCAATTAACGTCAAAACTCGACAGTCTTTGATCGTTGAATGAAACGCTTATCATGAATTCGAAAGCAATTTATCTGTGAATCAGATGCTATGTAACAGCGATATCTTTTTCTTTCTATATAAATAACGGATACTGTCAATGTTTTATCTTGCTTTAAATACATTTCGATGTGACAGAGAACCAGTCTTCATGCTTGTGAAGGAGGAACCCATGAACTACCAAACACAACCGGATCCCAACACAACACCCCAGACGCAACAAGGAACAGCAGCGCCTG
>JBBRWP010000177.1:0-6865 GCA_038249175.1 Acetivibrionales bacterium | reverse complement strand
CGCATGGGGTAAAAATCTGAAAATACGCAGCATCTTCAGTAAGTTTTGTGCCAACTTGAAGAGAATGGCATGGACATAAATATGAACAAATCGTGAATGATGGGTTTTGTACTTGTCCTTATGGACGGAAAGCTTTATAATACTTTAATGTGATTCTTAAAAGGCATGACCACACTTTTTTCAGGAAATGAACCAACCCAATCGAACAAAACCAGTTTTGTCATTTTCAAACAGAGCTCATTTTACGACTTTCCAACGCTGAAGGAGGAGACCCTCAATGAAAGACAAGAAAACCTGGAAACTCTTTCTGGTCCTGTTCCTGATTGCGCTTTTTGCCGTGTTGGCCGTTTTCGGCGTGAATACCGGTACAAAGCAAATCATCAATGGCGCACCGGACATTCGCACCGGCATTGATATCCGTGGTGGAATCAATGCCATCATGATTCCCGTGTATCCTGAAGGAGCCACAAATATCAACATTACACAGGATTTGAACACGGCCAGGGCTATTTTGGAATCGCGTCTGGACAGCAAAGGAGTTTACGATAAAAACATCAGTATCGATACCACCAATCAGCGCATTATATTGGAAATTCCATGGGCGCAGAACGAAACCAATTATGATCCGCAAGCTGCCCTGCGTGAACTTGGGAGCACCGCGAAACTAACCTTCCAGGAAGTCGATGAAACAAAGCTGGATGACAAGGGAAATCCTTTACCAACCGGCATCATCATTATGGATGGTTCCGAAGTGGATGAAGCATCGCACGGTATAGACAACGAAACACAAAATTACAGTGTTTACTTGACACTTAGTAAGACCGGGCAAGGAAAATTTGCCGAGGCAACCGGTCGTTTGGTCGGTCAGCGTATCGCTATCTTTATGGATGATATAATGATTTCCGCGCCAAACGTACAGACGCGCATCGACAGTGCAAATGCTAGAATTACCGGTAATTTCACCATGGAAGAAGCAAAATCTCTGGCGGATAAGATTCGTTCCGGTGCATTGCCCGCTAAGTTGGAAACTGTTTCTGTCGATTCTATTTCTCCGACACTGGGTAGAGGCGCTTTGGACATTACCCTATTGGCCGGACTGGTTGCCTTCCTGGCTGTTATCCTGTTCATGATTATCTTCTACCGCATTCCCGGACTGGTTGCCAGTGTTGCTGTTGTTGGTATGGCTGCCGTTCAGGTTCTCCTGCTGGCCAACCTGAACATTTCGCTTACATTGCCCGGTATTGCCGGTATTATCCTCTCAATTGGCATGGGTGTGGATGCCAACATCATTATTTCTGAGCGCATCCGCGAAGAGTTGCAGGCTGGAAAAACGTATCGCTCAGCCATTGATGCAGGATTTAAGCGTGCCTTTGCGGCTGT
This sequence comes from Acetivibrionales bacterium, assembly GCA_038249175.1. Taxonomy (GTDB): domain Bacteria; phylum Bacillota; class Clostridia; order DSM-8532; family DSM-8532; genus JAEWSN01. Next base: position 5,485 of record JBBRWP010000177.1, on the reverse strand, counting down.
CTTTGACTCGAACATTACCACCGTCATTGCAGCTGTCGTACTCTACCTCATGGGAACCGGTCCTATACGCGGCTTTGGTATTACCCTGGGTCTTGGCGTCATTATCAGCTTTTTATCAGCAGTGACTGCATCAAGACTGATGCTGCAAGGCGTTGTCGGCTTTGAATTTGCACGTAAAAAATGGCTTTATCGCGTCAAAGCGTAAGCGGAGGGAGAACAAATGAAGCAGTTTGATATTTTGAAACTTAGAAAATATGGCTACATGTTTAGCACGATTGTCATCGTCGGCATGATGCTGGTGTTCTTTATACAGGGCATGGTGCTGGATATCAGCTTCCAGGGCGGTACACGCATCACTTTCGAGACAACGGGCGCAGTGGACGCTGAGAAAGCGGCTGCTTTGGCCAAGACTGTTACTGGAAATGAAATCAATGGCAGCATTACCAAAACATACAATGCTGAAGACACCAGCAAGCAAATTCAAATGTTGCGTTTGGACGTCGCCGGTAGCGAACCTTTGTCTGAAGAAGAAGTCACGAAAGTCAGAGATGCCATTTCAACAAATTTTCCGATTAAGCTGGATAGCAGTCGTAACGAAACGGTGAGCATCACGCCCACCATTGGTCAGGAAACCTTGCAGCGCGGCATCATGGCTGTGGTTATTTCTTCCCTCCTGATCCTCTTTTACGTTGCCTGGCGCTTTGCCATTATGTCCGGTTTCTCAGCAGCATTTACAGCGATATTGGGGCTGGTACACGATGCCATCATCATCTTCGGTGTGTACGTGGTTTTCCGCCTGCCTTTGAACGATGGTTTTATTGCCGCCGTCCTGACGGTTATCGGGTTCTCAATCAATGATACCATCATTATGTATGACCGTATCCGTGAGAACAGTACACTGATGCGAAAACAGCCTTTGTATGATATTGTCAATACTTCGGTGAAGCAAACACTTTCCAGAAGTATCAACACAACCATAACGGTGTTGTTGTGTCTGCTCTCACTGTACCTGTTCTCTGCGATTAACAATATTGGTTCTTTGAAAGACTTTAGCCTTTCCTTGACCATTGGTATTATCAGCGGAACCTATTCATCCCTCTTCATTGCCATTCCACTTTGGTACACCATTCACGAAGGTGGCAAGAAAAAAACCGTCAAAGCAGTGCACTCTTAAGAAAATCTGACGATGTTTCACTCTGCGAAAAATGCGGGTTCGGTGCCCGATTTTCAAGCAACAAGCGGTCTTGACAAGGAAGACCGCTTGTTGTATACTAATCTTCGCCTTGTGCAGTTTTTTTTTGTCTTAAAAATGATGGAAGGTCAGGGGTATAATCATGAGAACCAGAATTACTTTGTCTTGCAGTGAATGCAAGCAACGCAACTATGATACGATGAAAAACAAAAAGAACGATCCGGATCGGCTTGAAATGAGTAAGTATTGCCGTTTCTGCAGAAAACACACAGCCCACAAAGAAACCAAATAAACCAACGGATGGGAGTTGCGTTCGATGACTGATCAGAAAAAAGCAAACGTGCTTCAACGCACAACACGGTTTGTCCGTGAAGTCCGCATGGAACTGAAAAAGGTTGTCTGGCCAACAAAACAACAGCTTATTAACAATACGCTGATTGTTTTTGCAGCCTGTCTCATTATTGGGACAATTGTTTGGATTGCAGATGCCGGCCTTGGTCTCCTCTACACAGCCGTATTTGGTAAACTGTAAGCAGTGGAATATGGATGACTGGATGCTGTTCTTCGCGCAATGTAGATGAAGCAGACGCAAAGGATGCTGCAGGAAAGATAATCCCATACGCAGATTGCCAGGTACGAATCGGAAGGAGGACAGGAGCGCTGTCTCCGCTTGAAGATGACTGAAGAAGTAAAATGGTACGTTGTCCATACCTATTCCGGGTATGAAAACAAAGTGAAAGTTAACCTTGAAAAAATCGTAGAAAACCGTCGTATGCAAGATTATATTGTTGATGTGGTTGTGCCGATGGAAGAACAGATTGAAATCAAGGATGGCAAAAAAAAGGCGACTTTGAAAAAAGTCTTTCCTGGCTATGTTTTGGTCAAGATGATTATGTCAGACGATTCGTGGTATGTTGTCCGCAATACACGCGGCGTCACCGGTTTTGTCGGTCCCGGATCCAAACCGGTGCCACTTTCTGATGAAGAAGTACAGAAAATGGGTGTGGAACAATTCGACACGGTTGTGGATTTTGAAGTCGGAGACAGTGTGCGTGTTGTGGAAGGTCCCTTGGAAGGCTTCATTGGCAGTGTGGAAGAAATCAGTCTGGATAAGAAAAAAGTTCGTGTGGCCGTTTCCATGTTTGGCAGGGAAACCCCTGTGGAATTGGAGTTTACGCAGATTGTAAAACTTTGATTGTGTGGCTGTAAAGCACCTGATTCAGGTTTTCTGCCAGCCATCGGCAACCCCACTGGCTGTATGCAAGTTACATTTTGCAGCTTGCATGAAAAAGTCGAAAATCGACTTTTTGCACTAGGTCATTTATGAATTTAGAATAAAGACGCAGCTGCGTTTTTATAAAGCCCGCAAGGGTGTCAAGAACCACTGAAAAAGGAAAATAGGGAAGTTATCTCAACTGTTTTCTGATGGATGGGTTCAAAGGCGAGTAAACTGGGAGGTGGATTTACATGGCAAAGAAAGTAATGGGTTACGTGAAGCTTCAGCTGAACGCTGGCAAAGCGACACCCGCTCCACCGGTTGGACCAGCCCTCGGCCAACATGGCGTAAACATCATGGGTTTCGTTAAGGAATTCAATGAGCGTACTGCCAAAGAGGTCGGCATGGTTATACCGGTTGTTATTACGATCTATTCAGATCGTTCCTTCACATTTATCACAAAAACTCCCCCGGCAGCAATTCTCATTAAGAAGGCCTGCAAAATCGAGTCCGGTTCTGCAACGCCGAACAAAGACAAGGTAGCCAAAATTACCAAAGCTGAAGTTCGTCGTATTGCAGAACTGAAAATGCCCGACCTGAATGCTGCATCTGTGGATACCGCGATGAATATGATCGCCGGCACAGCACGGAGCATGGGCGTTGTTGTTATTGACTAGTCTTCTTATCTTAAGAAGCCGGAACAGTGGGAGGGAGTCATCCCGAAATTTAACCACGGAGGAGTGAGTAAAATGAACAGAGGCAAGAAATATCTTGAAAGCCTCAAGCTCGTAGATCGTACGACGTTATACGGGCCGGTAGAGGCGTTTGAATTGGTTCAGAAAGCGGCACATGCAAAATTTGATGAAACGGTAGAAGCCCACATCAAACTGGGTGTCGATTCCAGACATGCAGACCAGCAAGTTCGTGGTGCCGTTGTGTTACCACACGGAACCGGTAAAACCGTCCGCGTTTTGGTTTTTGCCAAAGGTGAAAAAGCAACGGAAGCAGAACAAAATGGTGCAGACTATGTTGGCGCTGAAGATATGGTTACAAAAATCCAAAAAGAAAACTGGTTTGATTTTGATGTGGTGGTTGCAACCCCGGATATGATGGGTGTTGTGGGTCGTTTGGGTCGAGTTTTGGGTCCGAAGGGCTTAATGCCAAACCCAAAAGCCGGAACCGTGACCATGGATGTTGCGAAAGCAATTTCCGATATCAAAGCCGGTAAAATTGAGTATCGTTTGGACAAAACGAATATCATTCACTGCCCTATCGGCAAGGTTTCTTTCGGGACAGAGAAACTGCATGAAAATTTCCATACGTTACTTGATGCCGTTATTAAGGCAAAACCATCCGCATCCAAAGGCGTATTCCTGCGTTCTGTCACCGTCACATCCACGATGGGACCTGGCATAAAGCTCAATGGACAAAAAGTACTTGACTAAAGAGTGCTTTATCCGGTACAATACGCTACAGTTGAATAAGTGACCAAAGACAGCAGGAGCCTTCGGGCATAACTTCTTTCCTGCCGAGGCAGATGTTGTGGTTATAAACACCCTTTTTCTGTTCGGCAAGAATGGAAAAAGGGTGTTTTTTGATATCCGGGATATTGGGTTCTTCTACGATTTCGTCGCATAAAAACCAAGTAGTCTCGTGGAATCCGTATTCATTCAGCAAGTATTGAAGAAGGAGGTAATAGAATGGCAAGCAATAAAATTATGTTGCAGAAGCAGGAACAGGTTCGTGAATTGGCTGAAAAGCTGAAAAATGCGAAAGGCATTGTTCTTGCTGACTACCGTGGATTGACTGTTGAACAGGACACACGTCTTCGTAAAGAAATGCGTGAAGCCGGCATCGATTATCAGGTAACGAAGAACTCCGTTATCCATTTTGCGGCTGCTGAAGCGGGATTGACCGGTTTGGAACCGTACTTGAATGGACCGACAGCCCTGGCCATCAGCTTGACAGATCCGATTGCGCCCTCAAAAGTGCTGACGAAGTTCGATAAAGATCTTGAAAAATTCGAACTCAAAGCCGGTGTTGTTGAAGGCAAAGTAGTGGATATCGCAGGCGTCAAAGCGCTTGCACTGCTTCCTTCCAAAGAAGAATTGATTGCAAAAATGCTGGGCAGCATGAAGAGCCCTATAACGGGCTTTGTCAATGTACTGAACGCCAACATCCGTGGTCTGGTGGTTGCTCTGAACGCCATCGTAGAACAAAGACAGAGTGCGTAATTCACTGGCAGCATAACTCTACTGTGTGGTGGGTCGTGTGCAAAACAAGAATAAGAAGAGAATACGTGTGGCATGAACACGGGCTCTCAACAAACAAACGGCAGACTGCCTGAATCGCTCAAGTCAAAAGTGACTGAGCCAATAATTGATGGAGGTATCTTAAAATGTCTGAAAAAGTAACGAAAATGATTGAAGATGTCAAAGCATTGACAGTCCTCGAACTCGCTGAACTGGTGAAAGCCCTTGAAGAAGAATTCGGTGTTTCTGCTGCTGCTCCTGTGGCTGCTGCTGCAGGTCCTGCGGCCGGTGCTGCTCCTGCCGTTGTTGAGGAAGAGCAGACAGAATTCAATGTTATCTTGAAAGAAGCCGGATCTGAGAAGATCAAGGTTATCAAAACAGTTCGCGAAATCACAGCCCTTGGTTTGAAAGAAGCAAAAGACGTTGTCGAAGGTGCTCCTTCTACCATTAAAGAAGGCGTGACCAAAGACGAAGCCAATGCGATTGCTGCGAAGTTCAAAGAAGTTGGCGCAACAGTAGAAATTAAATAATTTCTTCTTTGCTAATTTTATTACATGAATTTACCATTCGCATGATTGTTATAAAAAACTGTTCCGTAAGGAACAGTTTTTTTGTTTAATGATTTTGCATTCTTCGCTGTGTGAGGGATATAGTTATTAAGAAAACATATATCACTACAGCGTGAGTTTGAATAATTCATTTTTATAATCCTTTATTTATGCGGACTTACAACAAGTCAGAATCCTCAAAAATGATGCTAGACTTGGCGTAAATATCGAAGTCACGCTGTAGTGATATTGAAATTGTGAGAAGAACCAGTGCTTT
>JBBRWP010000176.1:0-6899 GCA_038249175.1 Acetivibrionales bacterium | reverse complement strand
TGCTGCATCTTTTTGTTTTTTCATCTCTGAACGGAAACTGTCTTCATCAATGGTCAAGCCATTTTCCAAAGCAATTTCCCTTGTCAGATCCAGGGGGAAACCGTAGGTATCATGCAGCCGGAAAACCTGTTCACCGCTTAATTTTGTGGCATTTTGCCCTTTGGCCTCTGCAATAAAGCCCTCCAGTATATTGGAGCCGGCATCGACCGTTTGCAAAAAACGTTCTTCTTCAAGAGTAATGACTTTCAAAATGTATGCCTGCTTTTCAATCAGATTGGGATAGGCATCTCCGAAACAGACCACCACCGTCTCTGCAATCTCAGCAAGAAAGGTTCTCCGCAGGCCCAAAAGCCTCCCGTGTCGTGCTGCGCGGCGCAAAAGCCTTCTTAGGACATAGCCACGTCCTTCGTTCGAGGGCAGTATGCCATCAGAAATCATCATGGCCACAGAGCGTGCATGGTCTGTCATGACACGAATGGAAATATCTTTTTGCCGGTCTTTCCCATAGACAACCCCGGTGATGCGAACAACATGGTCCAAGATGGCACGAATGGCGTCTACTTCAAAAAGGTTGTCCACCCCCTGCATCACACAAGCCAGGCGTTCCAGTCCCATGCCCGTATCGATGTTTTTAGAGGACAGTTCCAGATAACGGCCGTCCGACTGTTTATCAAACTGGGTGAACACGTTGTTCCAAACTTCAATGAAGCGGTCGCATTCACAGCCGACCGTACAGTCCGGTTTGCCGCAGCCTTTATCCACGCCACGATCAAAGTAAATCTAAGAACAGGGGCCGCAGGGGCCTGTGCCGTGTTCCCAGAAATTGTCTGCTTTCCCCATACGAAAAATCTTATCTTCACCCAAACCAACATCCTGATGCCAGATATTGTACGCTTCCTCATCTTCTTCATACACAGAAACAAAGAGGAGGTTTTCAGGGATTTCCAAAGTTTTTGTAAAGAACTCCCATGCCCATGGAATCGCTTCTTTTTTAAAATAGTCTCCGAAAGAGAAGTTCCCAAGCATTTCGAAAAAGGTACCATGGCGTGCTGTAATGCCGACATTCTCTATATCCGGTGTTCGGATGCACTTCTGGCATGAGACCATGCGCAGGCACGGTGGTTTCTCTTTACCGGTAAAATAGGGTTTTAGCGGGGTCATGCCGGCATTGATGAGCAAAACACTTGGATCGTTTAGCGGCACCAAAGGGTAACTGGGCACACGCAGATGTCCCTTGCTTTCAAAAAAAGACAGGAACATTTCTCTTAAGGTATTCAGACCAGTTTTTTGCATACAAAACCTCTCTCTATCTGGTTAACGACACTTTATTGGATAATGTAAAAGCATCTTGCATCTTAATAATGATGATGTACCAAACTATAATTTCACTGCAACAACTCGAAAACAATCCCATTTAACCATAAAACATGGCGCACATCCCATTTTTATGGCTGAAACGGGCTGTTTTCAACACATTTACTGCTGCTTTTTATTCAATGTAGAGTTATTGCAGTGAAATCAACTACTATTGAGTATACAGAAAGCCGAGGCGGAGCGTCAAGCAAGATGCAACATTTTTATCCCGTGTTAAATTGTAAGATTAACCGTGCAAAGCTGTGCCACTTTATGAAAAATAATTTTCTTCCCGTAAAGTTTTTTTAATTCGACGTTATTCGTTCAAGTTTTTACTTGTTCAACCCGACGCCTTTCGTTATAATGGTAAAAAACAATAAATCATTTATTTGTTTATGCCATCCATGAGAATATTGTAAAATATCAACAAACTGTCATGATAAACAACAATCATCAACGATCATCAACGATCATCAACGATCATCAAAGATCATCAAAGATCATCAAAGATAAAAAGGGGATTTTGTGGATCGACAAGTACCCGGACGCCATACATCTGTATGGACAGGCGAGTTCAGAGATGAAAAATTAGAAAAAGAGTATCACCATGCGCATTTTTATAAAGTACGGTCCAGCGTTCGCCCTCTGGTCATTTTTCTTGCATCCATTTTTTCGGTGGTTGCGATTTTCGAGCTTTTCTCCGGTAATGGCAGCATTTTCCCCTTCATCAGTATCCCCCTTTGTGGTCTTTTTCTTGCTGCATCTTTCCTCATCATTTTGAAAGTCTCAACCGTCGGTGATTTTTACAGCCTGTCCACCATGCTGACAGCCTACGAACTGCTGTCAGTCAGCGTTTTTTTCTATCTCGCCTATATCACAGCAGATACCTACCATTACGCAGTCATTGGCCTGGGTGTTATCTGTTACAGTTTTATGTTTTTTATCATCCCCAATCGCTGGCTTTACGCTGCCGGGCTTAGTTCTTTTACCATTCTGGCATATTTTATTGTTTTTTATAAATCTGCACAGGAAATGTCTATTCAAAACCAGGTCATCGGCAATATCTTTGTGCTCAGTGGTACCGCTTTGGTGGCTGCCATTTCGCTCCAAAGTGCCATCGACCAGCGCAACCAATACATTGGCAACCTTCGCCTCCTTCAGCTATCCCTTACCGATCCACTAACAGGCATTGCCAATCGGGGTCGGTTTAATGATTCTTTACAGTCCTGGGTCAAATGTGCCAATGAATACAACGTGTCAATATCACTGGTTCTTTTTGATTTCGACGACTTTAAGCGGGTCAACGATACCTACGGCCACCTCATCGGAGACCAGGTTATTTTGCAAACCGTCAACATTGTGGATGACGCCATCCGCCACCGCGATCTTTTCGCCCGCTGGGGTGGTGAAGAGTTCACCCTCCTATTCCCGGACACCCAGCTTGATGAGGCCATGGAGATTGTGGAACGCCTGCGCAGAACCATATCAGCAAACCATTATGTGAAGTGTGGTCATGTCACGGCCAGTTTCGGTCTTGTGCAATATCGTAAAGGAGAATCCCCGGATGCCTTTATGGACCGCGCCGATCGTATGCTCTATACAGCCAAGGCAGATGGCAAAAATTGCATCCGGGCAGCCGGCTAGCGAATCCTATTGACACATAACTTCACGTTTAGGAGGCAGAAATCTGAGTGTGACACACGTTCAGCGCAAGATTTTTATCACTTTTTGTGCCTGAGCGAAGCGTAAGGCATGTTTATAAATCTGAAAATGCGCAGTATTTTCAGTAAGTTGTCGCTTAAACGAAGAGAAAGGAATGGTTATATCTGAAAACGCGCAGCATTTTCAGTAAGTTTTCGCTTATACGAAGAGAAAGGAATAGTTATAACTGTTGAAAAATATAGCAAAAGAAGCACAGGAACTTGGTCTTCACTTTGACGAGATCTTGCTACCCTCACCCGAAACAGACATGCAAAAATGGGCTGTTGTGGCTTGTGACCAGTACACATCGGAACCGGAATACTGGCAGGAAGTCGAAGAAAAGGTGGGTGATGCGCCTTCCACCTTGCGTCTTATTTTTCCTGAAGTATACCTGGAACGTGAAAACACTGCACAAAAAGAAGACCGTATTACGAAGATACAAGGTGCCATGCAACATTATTTAGACTGCAATATCTTTTGTGCGCATCAAAGCCCCATTTTGGTAGAGCGTTCAGCACCCAACGGATCCAGGCGCCTTGGCTTGGTTGTTGCTGTCGACCTGGAAAAGTACGATTTTTCCAAAGGGTCACAAAGCCTTGTTCGTGCAACGGAAGGAACCATTCTCGACAGATTGCCCCCGCGCATGGTCATCCGGGACCATGCAGCCCTTGAATTGCCACATATCATGGTGCTTATCGATGATCCAAACAAAACCGTGATAGAACCTATGCTTGCAAAGGCACAGACCGCTGAAACATCTGTGTTGTTTCAGCAAATATACAACTTTGATCTGATGCAAAACAGCGGGCATCTACGTGCCTGGAAAACAACTGACCCCAGCGTGGTTCACAATATCGTACAAAATCTGAAAGTCCTGGCAAACCCAGAATATTTTAAGGGGCGCTACAACGCAACCGAAGATCAGGGTGTTCTGCTCTTTGCCGTTGGGGACGGCAACCATTCGCTGGCAACGGCAAAGTCCTGTTGGGATAAACTCAAAGGAAGTCTTAGTGAAGCAGTTCAGGTAAGTCATCCGTCACGTTTTGCGCTGGTAGAACTTGTCAACGTACATGATGCCGGCCTTTTATTTGAACCCATTCACCGTGTTTTGTTTCATGTAGATACGGCCATGTTTCTGGATGCCTTCCAAGCCTGGCATGAGGAACGTGGCATTCAAACCGGCGCAGAACAAATTCTCGCCTCAAAAATGCATTTTCAGGAAGGGCAACAGGAAGTATTCCTTGTTTCGGAAAACGAAAGTTTCAGATTGTCCTGGGAAAACCCAAATCATGAAATTGCCGTTGGCTCCCTGCAGGCTTTTCTGGACGATTTCCTACAGACACACAGAAAAACCGCTATCGATTATGTGCATGGCTGGGATACCACGGCAAGGCTTGGAAAAATGACAGGTAATATTGGCTTCTTGCTTCCGGATGTAGACAAAAACAGTTTTTTCACCACGGTGGTGCAGGATGGCGCTCTTCCTAGAAAAACGTTTTCAATGGGTGAAGCGCATGAAAAGCGTTTTTATGTGGAAGCCAGAAGAATTTTGCCAAAATAGTCATGCAACAGACAGTTTAAGAATCACTTGTTAACATACAAGAACACCGTTATTTATCCATTTCTCCCACTCTTGCCTTTTCAACCAGCACTTCCAGTTTTCGCAGCCGGTGGTTCACACCAGATTTTGTCAGTGGCGGTGACAACATTTCGCCCAACTCCTGCAAGGAAGCTTGCGGATGATTTAGGCGCAGTTCGGCAATCGTCTTAAGTCCATCCGGCAACGAATCGAGTCCGATGTGATTGACGAGAAACTGAATCTGTTCCACCTGCCGCACCGAGGCATTGACCATTTTTTCAAGGTTGGCAGTTTCGCAGTTCACAATGCGGTTCACCTGATTTCGAACATCTTTTAGAATGCGAATGTTTTCCATTTGCATCAAAGCACTATGCGCACCAATGATGTTCAGGAAATCGACAATTTCCTGTCCTTCCTTCATATACGCCAAGGTACGGCCTTTTCGATTAATTTCCTTTGCCTGAAAGTGAAATTCTTTTAAGACCGTCTGAAACTCTTTCAATAAAAGGTTTTCAAGAAATGATATTTCCAAATGGTAGCCCTTGTCCGGGTCGGATATAGATCCGGATGCCAAAAAACAACCACGCAAAAAGGCTCGCTGACAACAACGTTTTCTGGGGTGGTAAGGAGAATAATGCAGCTTATTTTTTTTAATAATTATACCTATTTCTTCCATAAAATTCAAACCTGAGCCATCTGTCAACCCGGTGAAATCCAGTTGATAGACAGCATGGTCTTTCAACTTATGTGTATGTTGCATCACAACACCCGGACGGCTCCCATAAAGATCTCTAATCGAACGAAAAACATGACGGGACAATGCGGCATTCTCAGAGATAAACAATAAACGGGTTTTTTTACCACTTGTACGAAAACACAAACCATTTCGCAGCAATGCTGCCAATTCACTCTTTTGGCAGCAAGGTTTGGCATCTGTCATATGGACGATTTCTTCTTTCACACCTGTAGAAAAAGACAATGCGACCTCCTTGTGATGGTCAAAGGTTCATCAAGCCACATCCCATAACATTGTCCAAGCGTTGTTGCAATAACAAAATTTCCGAGGCAAACTCTCGATGAAATGTTTCTACAGCAAGGTTTCGAAGCAAATGATTCACTAACAAAAAATGATATAGCTTATACAAAAGTTATCGTTGCGCTTTCCTATGCATCAAAATTCAGGACATCCTCCACATATGCACGAACAGCCTCCGCAACACTCCAGGCTTTTGAGGTGCAACCCCGGCATTCATGAGGAAAGTTACCATCCGCAATTTCAGAAATATGACCGATACAGGCATCGGACAGATGGTCTTCCAGCGGCAGAAAGAGGCGTTCCAGAAAGTCTTTTGTACCGGGTTCATCCTTGTGTATTTTGTGCCATGCACTTGCAAAAGGACCGATAAACCATGGCCAAACTGTGCCTTGGTGCATGGCACCTTCTCTGGCATAGGCATCGCCCATATACTGTCCACGGTACTGATCATCATCTTTGGACAACGAACAAAAACCAATGCCGGCATATAACAGCCGATAAACAGTATTCAAGGCTTTCCTGGCCTTGTCACCGCTAAGAACAGGAAAGGATAAAGACATGGCAAGAATCTGGTTGGGCCGCACCTTCGCATCTTGCGGTGATGCGATATCCAGCAGACACTGTTTTTTTTCATTCCAGAAGACTTCTGGAAAGACAGTTTGCAAACCGTCTGCCATTGCATCAATCTCTGCTATGCTTTCTGCCCTTGCGTCAATCTCAGCTATACTGTCTGAAACCGTTTGAAAGGCGGCCGGTTCATCAGAATAGAAAAAACTGTAAATACGTAGTGCATTGTACCACAGGGCGTTCATTTCAACAGCTATGCCCAGTCGTGGTGTCACAACCCAATTCCCCACGGAGGCACTCATCCATGTCATGGGGCAAAATGCGTCAGTTACGGCCAAAAAACCGTCTTCCTGCAACTTCATGCCTCGCACGACATTGGCTCTATAGGCTGAAATGACAGCGCTTAAAACGGGAATCAGGTTGCACAAGGTTTCGTGGTCTTTTGTTTCCATATAATAGCGGTACAAAATCTCAAAATACCACAGAGCCCCATCTGCTGCCTCGCTGATCACATCCTTTTGATCAGGAAAAATCTGATTTTTCAACAAACCATTGCGTATGTTCTCCCCCATAAATCGCAGCACATCCGCCGCATCACGGTAGCGTTTTGTTTTTAGCAGAAGGCCGGGCAGTGAAATCAAAGAATCTCTGCCCCAGGATCCT
>JBBRWP010000175.1:0-6915 GCA_038249175.1 Acetivibrionales bacterium | reverse complement strand
GTGCCGAACCCGGCCAATTTTGAACCACAGGCCAAACGGGATGCCGTTCAGGCGGCACTCGATTATATGGGATTGACACCCGGCACAGCCATGACGGACATTCCCATCGATTATACCTTTATCGGCTCCTGCACGAATGGCCGCATCGAAGATCTACGTGCTGCGGCGGCTGTTGCCAAAGGCCGTCAGGTGAACAAAAGCGTCACAGCCATCGTGGTTCCCGGTTCCGGCCTTGTGAAAAAACAGGCTGAAGAAGAAGGCTTGGATAAAATATTTGAAGCCGCGGGCTTTGAATGGCGTGAACCAGGCTGTAGCATGTGTCTGGCTATGAATCCGGACGTCTTGCAGCCGGGACAACGCTGTGCATCCACCTCAAACCGGAACTTTGAAGGACGTCAGGGCCGCGGCGGACGCACCCACCTTGTATCTCCTGCCATGGCTGCCGCTGCTGCGATTGCTGGACATTTTGTGGATATCCGCAAGTTCTAGTGGCAAATGCCATATGGCTCAATCATAAAACCATACTAACGCCTATAAAATATATTTGGCATACAACAGGTTTTTTTATTGGCATCCCTGCTTAGGGACTAAATATCCCGGTGTTTCATTTAGGCAGAAATGCCCCCCTATCACCATGAAAGATTATTAAGGGGTGTTCTGAGCGCCCTCTGTCCTCCATGTTTCTGTCACTTGTGAAAGGAGTTCTGATATGAAGAAGTTTATATCCCACACAGGCATCGTTGCCCCCATAGCCCGTATGAATATTGATACAGATGCCCTCATACCAAAGCAGTTTTTGAAACGCATTGAGCGTTCCGGGTTTGGACAATACCTGTTTTTTGAATGGCGTTTTGATACAGAAGGCAGAGAAATTCCAGATTTCATCCTGAATCAGGAGCCCTACAGGAAGGCCACTGTACTTTTGGCACAGGCCAATTTTGGTTGTGGTTCATCCCGCGAACATGCACCCTGGGCTTTGGACGATTTTGGGTTCAAAGTAATCATTGCCCCCAGCTATGCAGATATTTTCTACAGCAACTGTTTCAAAAACGGTATTCTTCCCATAACTCTTCCAGAAGAAACTGTGAACAGTCTTTTTGCGAAAACAACCGCAGAAAGAGGATATTGCTTAACGGTGAACCTGGAGAAAAAGCAGATTACAGATAACAAAGGCTTGCAGCTTCCCTTTGACCTGGCAGAAGACCGCCGACAATTTCTATTGCAGGGCTTGGATGAAATTGGCCAGACCCTGAAAAATGAAGCGGCCATCAATGCTTATGAAGCAGCACACATCACAGGTTAAGTAAGATAAGCATTCATCACATTTATAAATAAACCCTTGCCTAATGCCAGGCATTCAGCAGATGTATAAAAAAGAAAACTTGCCTGAATATCTGAAAAGAAATATCAGAAATAAAAAAGGACAGCGCCTGCTGTCCTTTTTTATACTGAATAAACATTATTTCCTATTATTCCTATTTATTTCTGTACTCAGAAAACCAGCATTCCCATCCGTGTCCGAAATTGCAATATTATTGTTTATAGGTTTGAACCCTATCCGAGAAAACCTTCGAAGCAGACAACTATCTTAACAATTACCAAACACAATATATACCCTAACGGTCGAAGACCAGCGGCTCTTCTGCGCCATTCGCTGCTGCCTGATGGTAGAGCTTCAGGCTTTTTAAAATAGCACCGGTGCCCACCAGCCATATCGCAAATCCGAGGATGCCCAGTAAGACGGTAAAAACAGAGCCAATGACCGGAACTTTAGACAGTAGAAACAGAACAATCTCCAGACCCGTCAACGTTCCCAATCCGGCTGCCAGGGCCAACGCAATGTTCTCACTGCGGGTTAGCATACGACCCAACCACAGCGCAACCGGCAATAGCGAAAAGAAAGAGATCAGGAGCATAAATGAAAACGGAACGCTCATGAGAATAAGCAGCACAACCGGCGGGAAAAAAAGCGCCGAAAGTATGGCTACAAGGAAGAGAAGAATGCCTGCCCCGACAGATACCCCGAGGGCTGCAACCCCGACACCCGCGGTTGCCAGAAAGTTCTCACCAATATAGGCAGCCGGTCTGTGAAAGAAGCGGGGAAACAGATTAAACAGCAGGAGGCCCAGCAGGAACAATAGCAAGCCCCCCAGGAGCTTGCGAACCGCAATTTTCCATCCCATGGCTTCAAGCATATTTTTATGTGCAGAAAGTTCCGTTTTTGCAAAAACAAGCTTGCCAACGCTGGCACCTTCTGGTATTTCCGGTTCCAAATTGCCCTTGTACGTTAGGGTACCTTTGATGTTGGTTCCCGGCAAAACGCGCAGACCGGAAACTTTTTCTTTGCTGTGGGCGACACTCTCCACCGTCACATCGCCTTCGAATGTCCCGGAAAGGGTAACGGTTGAAGCCGCAACCCAGGTTTTGCCGAGCACTGTGCCCTCAAGAATTACACCATCACCAATCAGATAGAGGTTACCTTCCACGCGGCTTTCTTTGGTCAGGTTCGCATTGCCGGCAAATACCGTCATGTTTTTCTTCACAGTGCCGCTATCGGTCAGGTTAAGAGAGATGCTCCGTAAGTTTCCCTCTGTGGTTCCCGAAACGGATAGTTCCGTGGCCAACCCCAGCAAATCTCCGCCAACCCGGCCATGCATACTGACATTTTGTCCCAACAAGAGCAAATCACCAGCCACAGTACCATCCGCTGTAACCTGAGTTCCTTGCAGCAACTTGTCGCTTTCCGCCTTGTCAGCCGATGTCATGGTGCCTTCCGTCGCAAAAACAGCAAAACTGTTTGCAAACAACAACAGGAACACAAAGAGAAACAGCATTGATTTTTTCATCATTATAAAACCCTTTCACGCAATTCATCTTCATTAAACTCAAGGGGACCCTGCATTGGGGTATGGTCAGCTTGGATCGTACGCACCGCCGCTAACGCACCGGTGAGCAAAACAACCATCAATAAAAGCATCCCCATGGCCAGCCAGGCCTCCGGGTTTCGTCCAAAAACAAACTGCAAAACATGGAAAATACCTTTGACAAAAGCAACTACAGTTTGGCTGGTCACCGTCAGAAAACGAAGAACTTCCTGACGGTTCATCAAAAACACTTGATACCCCAACCCGTAGGCACCAGAGAGCAACATAAAGAATGCAGTGACAATAAAGCCGCTCATGGCATTTTCGCATTTTTTCCCAGGCGCGTCACAAAGCTTATTCATAAGGGTGGAAACAAAAGATTCGTCCGGTTCAACAACCATTTCGGGCAGAAACAAGCTGGCCTCCTGCATGGTTTTCCAGGTGGCTGCGCAAGTGGGGCAGTTCCCAAAATGCAGCAACATTTTCCGTTCATCCGCTAAAGAAAGGGTGCCATCAAGGCCCTGCATCATCCATTGCCAAGTTTTTGCGCAGTCCATTTTGCTTCCCCCCATCCGTTTTTCTTGTTTTCCTGTAATTCTGATAACTGACCGGCCAAAATTTTGCGTGCCCGATAAATTCTGTTTTTCACCAGCGTCATCGGCAAGTCCAAAGATTTGCAAATTTCTTCATAGGAGAGGTTGTGCTGATGAAACAGCAGTATGGGCACCCGGTACATTTCAGGCAAACCCTGTACAGCGGCATTGATGCGTCTTTTTTGCTCTGCATCCAAAACCTCTTTTTCGGGCAGACCTTCCACCGCATGAACCGTCTCCATCACGCCCTCAGCCTCAGCCATGTGCAACTTCTTCTTGCGATTCATATTGATGCAGTGGTTAATGGTAATCCGGGAAATCCAAGCCTTAAACGTGTATTCGTCATTATAGCGCCACAAATTAGCCCAAACTTTCAAAAAGACTTCCTGCGTCACATCGGCTGCTTCATCTTTTTTAAAAAGGGTATTCAGAGCCAGGCTGTAGACCAGACCACGATAGGTCTGTACCAAGGGTTCAAAAGCGCTTTTATCGCCGGCCAAACATTGTTTGATGTAGTGGATATCGTCCATGCGTCACCTTGCTGTTCCACAAAACTGTTTTTCGTTGTTTGTTCTTACCCATTATTACAAGTCATTTCCACTCTTGTCTGATGTCAAGATATTTTGCAACCATTTTGCCTGCATCATGCCAAATCTGGCAAAGCAATCTGCAAGGATGGTTTTTCCTAACACCAGGATATTGGCAAGCTTGTCGCCTGTATTACTCCATGCCCGGCAATGCGATCTGCAGGGAGGGCTTGTCTTCTTCCTTCAAATACTTCCCAATCGCCGGGATGGCTGCCTTATAGTACTTCGGATTGGCCAGAGCCAATTCTTCTATGGTGCGTAAGGAAACCAGGGTACTGCCTTTTTTTGACTTCAACACCTGTACCCCCTGGGCTGAACGAGATGACTTCACTGCAATTTCTGCCGTATTGAAGACCAACAATTTATCAATATTACTGAACACACCAAATTCCCTGTCTTCGGTCATAAATAGAATACGCACTAATTTTGCATCGGTGTTGTAGGCATTTGATAATTTCTTCCTGTTAGTTTTTGTGGCATAGCTGGCCATGGCAATTTTGGACATCTTCCCATTTTCATATGCAAAAATGACGCTGCCGCTGTAATCGTCTGTTGCAACCATGTACACGGCCTTTTCATCATTTTCCATCTGCAGAAGGTTCCCCAGGTATTCCCCCAGCTTACTGGCCTTGGCATCAGGAATTTCATATACACGTGTTTTGTAAACAATCCCCTTGTCACTGAAAACGAGGAGTTCCGCCTTGTTGTGGGTATCAATTTCCTGAATAATCTCATCTTCTTCCTTTAATTTATGGTCGTTGGCCGAACGCAGGCTGGTTAACGCTACTTTTTTCAGATAGCCATGCGCCGTCAGGAAGAGTTTCAGATTGTAGTCTTCAATTAAGTGATCATCCCGAAATACGGCCACCAACTCTTCTTGCAACAGTTCACTACGGCGCGGCTGGCCATATTTTTTCTTAATTTCCTTCAGTTGGTTGGTGATAATCTTCAGCACCCTTGTTTCGTGTGCCAGAATATTCTGCAAATCGGCAATCTCATCTTTCAGGTTCTCCATATCTGAAGTCTGCCTGAGAATATACTCCCGATTCAGGTTGCGCAGACGGATATCGGCCACATAATCGGCCTGTACCTTGTCCAGAGAAAATGCCTGCATTAAATTCGGCAGGACTTCAGCTTCCGTACGGGTTTCACGAATAATGCGAATGGCTTTATCAATATCCAGCAAAATATTTGCAAGCCCCAGCAGCAAATGCAGGCGCTCTTCTTTTCTTGCAATGTCAAAGGCACACTGGCGGCGGATGCATTTCATCCGAAAATCCAGCCAATTGTCCACAATGCCTTCAATGCCAAGCACCATGGGTCGGCCGTCAATAAGGATGTTGAAATTACAGCTGGTGCTGTCTTGCAAGGGGGTCATGCGAAAGAGCTTTTGCATCAGTGCTTCCGGATCGGCCGATTTCTTATAGTCAATGGTGAGCGTCAGGCCTTCGAGGTCAGTTTCATCCCGCACATCGGTAACTTCCCGAATTTTCCCATCCTTCACCAATTGTGTAATGCCATCAATAATGGCTTCTGTGGTAGTGGAATAGGGTATTTCGAAAACCTCAATCATGTTGTTCTTTGTGTCGACACGGTACTTCGACCGTACCTTGAAAGAACCCCGCCCCGTTTCGTAAATTTTTCGCAACTCCGATTCAGAGACAATAATCTGACCACCCGTTGAAAAGTCCGGTGCTGGAAGCAATTTCAGCCAATCCACCGCACCATCTTTTACATAGGCAATAATGCCGTCACAGACCTCCACAAGGTTAAAGCTGCAGATAGATGACGCCATACCCACCGCAATACCCTGATTCGGGTTGACCAGAATATTCGGGAAAGCCGATGGCAGCAGGACCGGTTCCTGTGTGGTGCCATCGTAGTTGTCCACAAAATTCACAGCGTCCTTGTCGATGTCCTGAAACATCAGCTCACAAAGCGGATCCAGCTTCACTTCTGTGTACCGGGGCGCTGCATATTTCATATCCCGGGAATACACGCGGCCAAAGTTCCCCTTCGATTCCACCAAGGGGTGGAGAAGAGATTGGTTGCCGGTGGTCAAACGCACCATGGTTTCGTATATGGTAATATCTCCGTGGGGGTTCAGCTTCATTGTCTGCCCCACCACGTTGGACGATTTCGTTTTATTTCCCTTCAACAAGCCCATTTTGTACATGGTATACAAGAGTTTTCTGTGTGAAGGCTTTAAGCCATCGATTTCCGGAATGGCACGAGACACAATAACACTCATAACATACGGCATGTAGTTGGTTTTCAGGGTCTCCACAATGGCCATGTCCACAAAAGGGGGCCTGTTCGAGGGTGTTTTTCCTATTTTATCGTGTGCGCGTTTCCCGCCTTTTTCAGCCTTCATCAAATACCGTCTCCTTTTTGTCTATCACAGCCATTGTTTTCAGAGCTGGTCAGTGTGGGTCAACTCACATCGAGCATATCCATAAACTCATGCCCGTGGTCGGCAATATAGTCCTTTCTGCCCTGGAGGTTATCCCCCAACAAAATATCAAAAAACTCTTGTGTCAACGCAGCATCTTCGGGCATCACACGAATCAGGCGTCGGGTTTCCGGATTCATGGTGGTGTTCCACATCATTTCCGGTTCATTCTCGCCCAAACCTTTGGACCGCTGCATACTCACCTTTTTACCTTCAAAGGCCGCCAGAATCTCCATTTTTTCTTTTTCTGTATAGGCAAAACGGATTTCTTTGCCGCAGGATATTTCAAAGAGCGGCGACTCTGCAATATACACCTTGCCCTCGTCAAGGAGGGTCGGTACCAGGCGGTACATCATAGCCAGAATGAGGGCACGAATCTGGAAACCGTCTACGTCGGCATCGGTACAAATAATGACCTT
>JBBRWP010000174.1:0-6997 GCA_038249175.1 Acetivibrionales bacterium | reverse complement strand
GACCATTCGCGAGGTTGTTGCCTGCATGGAAGCTGGAGCAGATATCGTTAAGGTGTTCCCTGGCGAACTCTTTGGACCAGCCTTTATCAAGGCGGTTAAAGGTCCTATCCCTCAGGCAAGATTAATGCCAACCGGCGGTGTTGCCTTGGACAATGTGGCGGAATGGATCAAAGCCGGTTGTGTCGCTGTGGGTGTTGGTGGTAGTCTGACCAATGGTGCAAAGACCGGGGATTATGATTCGGTCGCCAAGATTGGTGCACAATTTGTGGAACAGGTGAAACTGGCGCGCGCGTAAGAAATGTTCCGTTGAAAGGAGTTTGAAAATGTCTTTATTGCATGTAAAACCGAAGGAATCGGTTCAATATGATTGTTTATCTCTGGGTGAAGTGATGCTTCGCTTTGATCCAGGAGAAGGCCGTGTGCGAAATGCCAGGCAGTTCACCGTGTGGGAAGGCGGCGGAGAATACAATGTCACCCGTGGTTTGCGCAAATGTTTTGGTATGACCTGCGGGGTGCTGACAGCATTCGCCGACAACGATGTCGGACGTCTGGTCGAAGATTTTATTCTACAAGGCGGCGTGGACACATCGCTCATAAAATGGGTACCTTACGATGGCATTGGCCGGTCGGTCAGGAACGGGCTGAACTTTACTGAACGCGGTTTCGGTATTCGTGGTGCACTTGGCGTGTCTGATCGTGCCAACACAGCGGCATCTCAGTTAAAAGTTGGAGATTTTGATTTCGAACATATTTTTGGAACCTTAGGTGCAAGATGGCTGCACACCGGCGGTATCTTTGCCGCCCTATCTTCAAGTACCCCGGAAGTGGTGATTGAAGCCTGCAAAGTAGCGAAAAAACACGGCACGATTGTTTCTTTTGACTTGAATTACCGTCCTTCCTTATGGAAAGGCATTGGCGGCAAAGAACGCGCACAGGAAGTGAACCGTGAAATTGCAAAATATGTGGATGTGATGATTGGCAATGAAGAAGATTTTTCAGCTTGTTTGGGTTTTGAAATCGAAGGCAATGATGCCAACCTGAAAGAACTGAATATCCCTGGATACCAAAAAATGGTGAAGGAAGTCATGAAGGCTTACCCGAATTTCAAAGTGGCCGCAACCACGCTGCGCACAGTAAAAAGTGCTACGGTCAACGATTGGCGTGCTTTGTGTGTGGCTGATGGTGAAGTCTATATGTCATCTGATTATCCGGCACTGGAAATCATGGACCGTGTGGGCGGCGGGGACAGCTTTGCTTCCGGCCTTGCCTATGGCCTCATGAAAACAGAAGACCCTCAGATTGCCGTCAACTATGGTGCAGCCCATGGTGCCTTGGCCATGACAACGCCGGGCGATACCTCCATGGCGAATGTTGCTGAAGTAGAGGCCGTGATGAAGGGTGCCGGTGCCCGCGTGGTCCGGTAGGCTTAGAATGACAATAAAAAAGCAGCTGGCAATTTAAGCTTCAAATCTTAAATTGCCAGCTGCTTTTTATTATGACAAGTTGGCGGGACTGTCCCCGCGTCACATGGTATCTATCAATCAGCAGGAAGGTGTATACTTAAAGGCAGCATCAGGGATTGAAATTGTGTGCGCCTTAAAAACTGTGCATCATTATGATAAAGATGTTCAATTCACGGATTGATTGTACATGGGAGCGCTGCAATATCGGAGTTTTTATCAGAGTTCAAGCATATGCACTCGAGGCTTAATTATACATGGGGGGGGCGCTACAATTTTTGTTCCACCAGAATCATGGATACGAGCTAAAAAATACGATTTAAGACAATGCATGCGAGACAAGAGAATGAGAAAAGGAGATTGATTAAAATGAGAGAAAAATTCTATAACAAACTGAAATTAAGCACAAAGAAAACCCTTTTGGTCGGTATTACTGGAATACTAGTGGCTGCATTATTTGCAAATAGTTCATTTGGCGCTGACATGAGTGAACTGATTCGAGTCTATAGGAATGGTGTCAAGCTTGAGGTGAACAGTCAAAGCGTTTCAACAGATAATTTTGTGTATAATGGGGTCACATATGTACCCATTAGGGCTGTTGCTGAGTTGCTTGGAAAGGATGTTGGCTGGAATGCCATCACAAATGTCGCCAGCATAAACAATATGACCTATCAGAAAGAGGCCTTGTCAAAGCTTTTGCCAGCGACAACAGATTACAAATGGACATACCATGGCTTTGCCGAATATGGTCATGAAATGACGCTGAATTCAATAACAGACGAGACAACGAAACGGACATACACGATGACCGGTATGGTAGGTGATCCATCCGGTGGAGAAAGTGCGGCTGACTTAAGAATCAATATGCAGTATATTATTGAAAAAACCAGCATGATTCAACAAAAAAGTGAACAAACAATGATGGATTCAAAATTTGACAGACTAACCCTTATAAAAACGCCACTTGTAGCAGGTACATTCTGGACAGAAAAAGTGACTGATAAAACTGGAATCAGCAAGGATATAAACGCTAAAATTACAAAAGTAGAAATTTTAACAGCAGGGATTAAACAGTACACTGTTCGTTACAAAGACATTAAAAGCCCATACTATGAAGAGCGTATCATGCGAGAGGGCGTTGGTGTCGTTTCCTTTGAAAAGCTTTTTGAACTTCAGGGTGAAAGCTTTACTGCCGGCTACTATCTCAATGAGCCTGAAAAGATTGTTCAAATGGATGTTACACTTTACTTCTCAAACAGCAGTGCAGATAAATTAAAAACTGAAATCAGAAATGTCACGGTTTATGACGCTCAAACGGCATTGGCCGCCATTCAGGCACTTATTGTCGGGCCAAAGACAGCAAATCTCTATCCGACAATTCCTCAGGGAACAAAAGTACGGGGTCTTAAGATTTTAAATGGCATTTGTACAGTCGATTTCTCAAAGGAGTTTATTGATAATCATGGGGGTGGAAGCGCTGGAGAGATGATGACATTGGGTTCCATCGTTAATACACTAACGGAGTTTCCAACAATACAAAAAGTCATGATACTTGTAGCGGGCAAATCAGGGACAACGCTTGGGAACATTTTACTGGATCAGCCTCTGGAAAGAATGCCTGACATGATAGCAAAATAGGTTCCTATCAGCCCCCACTCGTAAAGCTGGACACGATAACTTATTTGAATAAGATATCGTGAGTGAGGGGGTATTATGAAACGAGGGTTCATATCGCGAAAGTGACAAGAAAACAGTCCCTGCGGCACACGTCTGAATGTGACAAGAGAACCGTCCCCGCGTCACACGCTGAATAAGATATCGTGAGTGAGGGGGTATTATGAAACGAGGGTTCATATCGCGAAAGTGACAAGAAAATAGTCCCCGCGCACACGGGCATATAGTGAATGTGACAAGAGAACCGTCCCCGCGTCACATGAAAAGAGCGGCCGTTGGCCGTTCTTTTTTTGTCCAATCAGTCGTTTTTATTAAATAATAATGTCGAAAAAACACGAATAAAAGAAATTCCTTAAAACAGAATTATGTTGATTGCATAAAGTCAATATCCATTGTAAAATAACAATCATTATGCCAAGGTTCTCGTCATATGAGGAGTTTACAATGTTTTTTTCGGATGACGCCCAGCGTCGTTTGCATGAGATCGCAAACACAGTTGCGCTAACGAATGATGAAACGCAATCGAATGGGACACATCTATCTGTGGGAAACAACCCTCCTATTGATATAGCTGGTGATATGAAATCGCCGGGACCAGAAGAACACCCTTTGCGGGAAAAGGATTCAATCGCGGACGTTATTGTTGTATCTGCCGTTTATGTTTGTGCGGAAAACAGCAAAGCTCCCGACAGCTGTAAGTCCATCGAGGAAACGGATGACAAAGCCTTCGACAGCTTTACAGTCATTGACGAAATAGAAAACATAGATTCCGATAACGGGTCTGCCATTGAGGGAGCCACTGGGAATGCCGTCAAAGCTTCTGAAACAGTCAGTGCCATGGGGATTGATCTATTCTTGCAAAGAGACTCTGCCCCGCCAGTGCAAGCCCCGGTAAAAATCGACATTGGTACCATTTTAGAAAACCGCTATCAGCTGGTTGAGAAAATTGGACAGGGAGGCACGGCGACAGTCTATAAGGCCAGACATCTGTCCCTCGGAAACCTGTGGGCGGTGAAAGTGTTTTCTGAATCAGAACCTACCTTGCAGGACCATCTCAAAGAAACAGAAATTCTGAAGCATCTCAGTCACCCCATGCTGCCACGTATTGCTGATGTACTCCATGTTAAAGGCTATGTTTTGGTTGTTATGGATTACCTATCAGGCGAAAATCTCTTGGAAAAACTGAAAAAACAGCAAAACTTCTCAGAAAACATCGTCAAGTATTGGATGGTGCAGCTTTGTGATGTTTTGCATTATTTGCATACGAGGGGCAATGGTCCGATTATATACCGCGATTTGAAACCATCCAACCTCCTTTTGGATGCGGAAGGCCAGTTGAAACTCGTAGATTTTGGTACGGCGAGAACCTATCAAGCCGGTAGAGAAGGGGATACCAGCTATATCGGCACCCAGGGATACGCAGCTCCGGAACAATTTGGACTTTTCCAAAGTGATGCAAGAACAGACATTTACAATTTGGGTATGACCGCAAGTCACCTGCTTACCGGGGTTCATCCGGTGTCCATCGCACAGGGAAGCCTTTCGGATGTTTTGTTGCAGCATGCCATTTCGGAACAAATGGTCAATGTGCTTTTGCAGTGCACCGCTTTATTGCCATCCAAACGGTTTCAGGACGCCTTGGCCTGCAAAGCAGCACTGGAAACAACACCTTTGGAGAGGTTGCCCAACCAAGAAAAACAAGGTGAACCGATTGAACCAGGAGATGCATACACTGTGAAGGGACAGTTACGGTTGTCTTTATTGGGCGTCTGCCCCGGTGTTGGCGTTACGCATCAGTCAGTTGCACTTGCCGCTTACTTTGCAAAGTTGAAACGGCATGTGTCCTATGTCGAGATGAATGCTTCCGGGGATATGTTTTCATTGCGCCAACGCTTGCAATCCACCGGGCATGTAAAAAATTCCGGTTCCGAAAAAGGAATGCATTTGCCGATGAGCAACAGGATGTCTGGCACCGAAGGGGTTTCATCGGGTAGAAGGCTAGCCAATGGCACATCCACCAACCTGGATGATGTTTTTACTTTTCAAAAAATCAATTTTCATCCAGCTTGTCAAAAGCTCACTGATTTGCGCACCCGTCAGTATGACATTACGGTAACCGATATTGGTTCCAAACCAAATGGTCATGCCATGGAAGAATTTTTTCGATCGGATGTACAGTTGGTGATTTGTCCACAGGCTGATTGGAAATTGGATAGAATTGCAACATTTTTTGACCGCTTCGACCCCCATGGTGCAGAGACACAAATGGTTTATGCGATGGTGGAAGCAACAGACCTTAACGCGCACAGTCTCCAACCAATTTTCGGGAAGCGGCAGGTGCTGTTCTTTCCGTGGATTGAAAACCCTTTTGAACTGTCCAAAACAGAGATGAAAAAGGTATCGCGGTTTTTGCAACAGCTTGGTGTAACTCTCAACTAAACTGCTGTTGTATCGATTTTGTGCCTGGTTTGTAAAATGGAAGTGCATAAATTGCGTCACTGAACCAAATGGAACAGAAAGTGCAAGTGTTTGAGTTGGAAATATTTTTGAAACTTACGTTGAATATTTGAACCGGAGGAAACAACATGTATGTAAAACCACGGAATGTTCGTGCTGTGCTTGCCTTTGTAGGCGGTCTTTCTATCTCCATTATCCTGCTTGGCGGTGGCTATTTTTGGATGCAAAACCAGGAAGAGGAGAAACGTGCACAAATCAAAGCGGAAACCCTCCTGGAAGTTGAGGCGTCCTGGGAGGCGGCACATCCGCTGAAAACTGGCTATGTTCTGTCTGTGGACATGCTATCCGGAGCGGTGATGAAAGAGGAAGATTTTGTATTGCAGGAAGTCAGTGCCGCAGCGGTTCCACAAGACACCCTCACAGACCTGGATGGGCTTGTGGGTCGTGTGGCGCGCAGTGGACTGAAGGCAGGTACCTTGATGACCGAATCGCTTGTGTATTCAGAGGGAGACTACCCGGATGACGCACGTGTGCAAGAGTATACGGCCATTCGTCTGCCACAGCGCCTGGCGAAAAATGATGCGGTGGATGTGCGGGTCATGTTTCCCAATGGGCTGGACTATGTGGTGCTGTCGAAGAAAAATGTTTTGGACCTGGAGCGGGATGAAGCCGGCAATGGGAACCTTGTATGGTTGACAGTTTCGGAAGAAGAGCTGCTGCGCATGTCTTCTGCTGTTGTGGATGCCTTTTTGCATCCGGGTACCGTTTTGTATGCCGTCACCTATGTGGCACCGGATATACAGGCAGCGGCTCAGTGCACCTATCCGGCCAACACCTATGTACTGGATTTGATCCATGCCAACCCGAATATTGTAGATAGTGCCATGACCGCATTGGACAGGACCAACCGGAAGTGGTTTGACAGCATTCCGGATCCGCAACCGCAGCAACCCCTTGCTGTGGTGCCTGCACCCCCGGTAGAAGAACAGAAACCAGAGACGACAACTTCCTCAGGCACAGGCGCAGCCGCTGAAAGCACCTCGCCTCAAGCAGGTGCCAATGAAGGCGTAAGCGGAACCACAAGCGAGCCCGCAGCCGGTACGACAGGAGCTGCGGCTGAGGTTGGTGTGAAAACAGGACAAAGTGCGACGACAACGGGAAGCACAACGACAACGGGAAGCACAACGACAACGGGAACTGTGACATCAGCGGGAAGTGCTACGACAACGGGAAGTGCAGCGGTCAATGCCGGGCAAACGACCACCGCCGGTAAAGCGACGGATCCTTCTGTTTCAAAGGCAAATGCCGGTTCGAAACCAAAGGATGGTGGCATGTGATGCGTGAAGAAAACAACACAGGTATTTTTCCTGGGAAAACGCAATCTCTCAAAACACTGCTTTTCTTCG
>JBBRWP010000173.1:0-7001 GCA_038249175.1 Acetivibrionales bacterium | reverse complement strand
CTGCAGTTATGGAAGGTATTATTTCAATATGTCATGGCTTAAATATGAAAGTTGTTACAGAGGGGGTTGAATCTAAAGAAGAGTATGATCGATTGAGAGAGTATGGTTCAGATTTTGTACAGGGCTATTATTTTTAAAGGCCATTAGAGGCAGATGATATTTCAAAACGATTGGATAATAATTATAGAAAAGAGCGTGAATGAGCATGAATACAGAAAGGAGTTGTTGTATACAATGTTGCTGAGTTTAAAAGGTGAGTATGCTTGGAAATGTACCTGAGGTATTGCAGAGGGTTAATCAGGTATAAAAAAAAGGCGGCTCTTACGGGAACACGATGATAACAATAATGGTATAAATCCTCAAATGTATCATGGGATAGTACAATTGAATTGAAATATTCAGATATTTTTATATATTTCACTGTATTACCGTAAGGGCCAAAAAGGCTAAGCACTGCGTAGCCACGGTATCTATGATAAAGGGAAAAGTGTTTGAATAAGAAATAACACAGATATTGTGGCAGAATCTGATAACTAAGACGCTTAAGCAAAAGCCTTCGATGTGATAATCGAAGACTTTTGCTTAAGCTTTTTGCTGATAAATCAAAGCGGGTCCGTGCCTTTACGGTTACAAGACCGTATAATTCAGCACATCCTAAAGCATCACAACTTTGCAACCATTTTTTTCAGTTCCTTGACACTAATGGCCACGGATTCATCCTCATAGCCTGTCCAGTCTGTGTGGGGATGGTCAATTTCGACGGCCAGAAATCCTCTGAAATTTGCTTTTTGCAGATAGGATGCCAGCTTTTGATTGTCAATGAGCCCTCTTCCAACCGGAACGCCGGCAAAGAAGAACCAATCTTTCGGTGAAAAGTTTTTATCGGGAAGAAGATCCTTGACATGCGTGGCGTAAACATAGGGTGCCAATTTTTCCATTCCTGCGACCGGATCGTCCAGCAGACGCAAGAAATTGCCAGTGTCAAAATTCAGTCCAAGGTATTCAGAATTGACCCCCTTGAGCAATTGAAGAATCTCATCCGCCGTAAAATCGATATGGTTCTCCACGGCCAACTTCACACCATTGGCTTCGGCGATCTTCACGGCTTCTTTAAACAAAGAAATTAATGCGGCAATTTGCGGGCCGTGTGGTTCATGGCGGAACATCAGACTGCTCCCCACAACACGCATGACATCTGCACCGATAGCCTTGGCTCTCGGAATGTTGGCGATCATGTCCTCATAGGCTTCTTTGTTGTTTCCGCGTTCCAAGCCGTCCGGATGTCCCCAGGCATAAACACGGTCAAAGCCGTACATATCCAGCTGCGCTTTTAGTTCAGCAAGATATTTGTCGTCAAAATTTTGGAAAAAGCAGGATTCCAAAGAAACCCCATCCACTTCCAATTCCTTTGCCCTTTTCAGGAAATCCATCATGGTCATGGGTTTGCTCGGTGGCAGCTGATCCGGATAGACTTCTCCAAAAAACCTGTGATAGCAATAACTGTCAATACCAACCTTCATTTTCCGTTCCTCCTTTTCATTGTGTAGTATCCGTGTTCCACTTATTCATCAAGGTTTCAGTGCCAGTTAGCGACTGTGCCAGTGGACGTATATAGGTTGCATGGAAAATCAGAAGGGATTTTTGCACTGGAATCAATGACGGGTCCGTCCTGTGATTGACTAAGCTGTCTTATCCTTCTGCAATCAACTTGAATGTTGGCCCAAAGCCTCGAAGACATCCTCATAGGTAGGTTGTCCTATCCTTCCGCAATTACTTTGAATGTCGGTCCCAAAGCCTCAAAAACATCCGCATAGGCATGTGCGTACTTGCTGTATGCCTTATGATGAAGCATGTTAAAACTTATCCGGGATTCGAAGCTGATCATGGCGTCTGCGGCTGCCTTTAAATCGCTGTATAGACCAACGCCAAACCCGGCAACCAGGGCGCTCCCCAGCGGCGCCGTGTCACCAATATTCAGTTTGACATAGTCAATGCCTAGAACATCTGCTTTAATGGTGTTGAACAACTCGCTTTTGGATCCGCCGCCGATAGCATAGACCTCTGTGAATGCAGCATCCTTAACCAGTTCCTTGATAATGCCAAAGTAGTAATTGTATTCGTAGGCAATGCCTTCCATGATGGAACGGAACAGATGAGCTCTCTTATGCGACCATTGCAGGCCAATCCAGCTTCCGCGAACATAGGCATTATTCGGACACACTCTGCCGCTGAAATGTGGCAGGAAAATAAGGCCTTCACTGCCCGGAGAAACTGCAACCGCTTCGGCATCCAGATTCTTGAATGAAACAGTCCCTTCAGTTCCGGTCAATTGGTCCTTAAACCATTCAAGGCACATGCCGCCGCCATTGATATAAGCCATGGGAATCCATAGACCCGGCACTATGGACCGCGCATAAAGCAGGGTCTTGTTCGTAAGATCCGGTTTATACTGATCCACACAGCAGGAAAAAATGGAGGCGGTTCCCGCAACGTCAAAAATGACACCTTTTTGCGTTACGCCTGCGGCAAGAGATGTAGCCGCTGAATCTCCGCAACCCGCAACCAGCGGGATACCCGGTTTTAATCCACACGCAGCAGCCGCTTCTGGTGTCAAATGTCCGACAATATCCCATGGATTGAGAATGCGTGGCATTTTTTCTTTTTCTACCTGGAACATGTCCAAAAGCTCATCCGACCATGTCAGGTGTTCCACATCGCCAAATCCGGAAAAATGAAGATGACTGTAATCAATATAGGCCTGATCCGAAGTCAATCCGCACAATCGACCGACCACATAGGTGCTGGGCAAAATAAACTTGTCAATTTTCTGATAAATCTCTGGCTTTTCATATTTCCACCACAATATTTTGGGGCCATGCGCATAGGTAACAGGGCATCCTGTAATGGCAATCACCTTTTCTTCGGCTTTTTTCTTCACAAGGTTGATATACTTCTCACAGCGGGTATCCAGCCAGGAGTCGTACCAGGTAACCGCATGCCAATCCCTGTCAATGCCCAGAATTCCGGCCATCTGTCCATCCACACCGATGCCGACCACGTCTCCAGGATGGATGCCTGACGTTTGCATCACCGATTTGACGGTATGCAGCACTGAACCGTACATCTCATCCGGTTCCTGCTGTACAGCACCCTTTGTGGTACTGATTAGTCTGGAGGCTTCGAATGCTTCTGCTATTTTCTGTCCATCCTGTGAAAACAAAGCGGTCTTTGTTCCCTGGGTACCGATATCGATGCCTACCAAATATTGCGTTGCCATGATTCCTCCTGCCGTCCCGCCTGATATATTATGCTATGATTGCATCCCGGAAAGTCGTTTCATGATTCTTCTCTGCAAGTTTTCTTGCAGAAAAATGCTGCAAAGTCATAATCTGGAATAAATCAACAGGTTGTCCCATCATTCTGCGCATGCTGGGACAAATTACCCGGGGATATCTTGTCCAAAATATCACGATGTGAATTTTTGGGATGTCATCATGCTATTCAAAGGTGATGATGTTTTTGATTCCCTGAGCCAGTGAGGCTCTTTGTATACCCTCTGATATTTTCTCCAGCGGGAAACGTTCCGTGACAAGATCTTTTACATTGAGTACACCGCTGGAAATGAAATCGAGGGTTTTGCGGAACTGGGAGAGACTGGACCTTGCGCTCCCGGTCAGAATCAGTTGCTTGTAATGGACCAGATTGGTATTAATCCCGACGATTTCCTTCGCCTGCGGCAAGCCGCCGAAGAAATTCACACGGCCGTTGATAGCCATCATTTCCAGTGCATCTGCCTGCGCCTGCGGAGACGGGCATGCCGTAATACAAACATCAAGTCCGTTCCCTCGTGTCAGTTCCATGACTTTTTCCTTCAGTCCTTCAGATGCCAGAAGAATAAAGGAAGGGTCGATCTTTCCGCAAACATCCAGTCTTTCCATGGAAAGATCATTGAGCATGACCTTTGCAGCACCGGCCATTCTTGCCAGTTTCGCATGCATGATGCCAATAGGCCCCGCTCCGATAATCAAGACATTATCACCGGGCTTAATGTCGCATTTTAAGAATCCGTTGTAAACACAGGATAAAGGTTCATTCAGTGCCGCTTCATCAAATGAGACATTGTCTTCCAGCACGCTGATATTTCCCTGTCGGCAAGCCGCCTCAGGAATCCTGACATATTCTGCAAAACCGCCGTCGAGGTTAATACCGAGTGCACGATAATCTGCACATAAGTGGGTATTCCCACTGACGCAGCGGTCACAGACACCGCATCCCATGTTGGGGGCCACCGCCACCCGCATGCCCGCTTGGTAATGGCGGATGTTCGCTCCAACCTTTTCAATGACACCGGACAGCTCATGCCCGATAATCAGCGGGGTTTCTTCGCTCACACCTTTGTATCCGTTGTTGTACATCCGGATGTCTGTGCCGCAGATTGCCGCACTTTTCACCTTCAGCAATATTTCATTTTCGTTGATTGTCGGTATTGCGGTTTCCTTGATGACAACGCTCTTGGGTCCGGTCAAATAAGCTGCCTGCATATGCAGTCCTCCATTGATTTGTGCTTCTTGAATTGATTGTCTGTCTGTTTTTCATGATAGGATGATTCAACATACTGCTTTCGCTCCGCCGTTGTCCATGTTTTATGTGTGTGTAATTCTGATGCATAAAAATGCTCTTTTGAATGCGCGTAGCCAGTTCAAATATAAGCACTTGTGATTCCGTTGCATAAGCGACCGCCTTCATGCGGAGGGCACTGCATGTGCTTATGTGCGCACGATTCTCTTATAGTGTAACGATGCATTTTCCCTTGATGGATTTGTTTCCTGCATTCACAACCCTGACGGCCATTTTGCCATCGAGCCCTGTGACGCGTGGTGCCCGGTCTTCCAGGATACAAGCCACAAAATCGACATCCTCCGCAAAATACGCATCACGGAACAGATGCCGCCAGCTGTTCATTGCAGGCCTGACCAGGCCCTTGTCCTTCGTGCAGGTCATAACGGTTTTTTCATGAACCTGACCCAGAAATATAATCCCCTTGGTTCCGAGAATTTCCGCTCTGGCATCGTATCCGTAGCCAACACCCTGGGCACCATCGATGGTGCCCTGCATGCCGTTGACAAAGCGGGCATTCATGATGACATTGTCGTAAAAGTCCGGAAATTCCGGCAGTGCTTCCGGTGAACGGTAATTTCCGCCTATGGCATAAACAGATTCAAATTCACTTCCGGTGAACCAGCGCAGGGTATCGATGTCATGGCTGTTTACTTCAGCCAGTGGTCCATTGCTTTTATCAATATCATACATCCATTTTTGAGGAATGCTCGGACCCCGGGTATTGGAGCGAACCATGACCACATCGCCGATTTCACCGCTGTCCACAATTTCCTTTGCATCGATAAAACTATCGTCAAAGCGGCGCATGAACGCCATCTGAAGCTTGACTCCGCCTTCTTTGCAGGCTTTGATCATGTCGTCACATTCAAATTCATCCATGGCCATTGGTTTTTCGCAAAGCACATGTTTTCCGGCTTTTGCAGCAGCGATAACAATCTCCCTATGGTATACCGTCGGGGCAACCACCACTACTGCATCCACAGATGTATCCTGCAGTGCTTCCTTGTAACCTGGATACCAGGTGGATATGCCCAGTTCCTCACAGGCTTTCATGCCGGCTTCACGAAACGGATCCGCAACGGCCACAACGCTAGCGTGGGGAACCCTGGAGCGGAAATTCATCGCATGAATCATGCCGGCGCGTCCCGCTCCGATGATGCAAATACCAACATCTTTTTTAATCACGTTTTTACGACCCTTTCTGTCTGAAGATAACCGGGCAACAGACAACTGACCGGTTATCCTTCCCGAATCCGCCCGAATGACCAGGGCGCAATCTGATGGTGTTCTGCCTGTTCCGTGATGCAGCTGGACTGTTGTTTTTTCGATCAAAGATCACAAACTTTTGCAGACTACATATCATCCACATGAACCCAGGATCCCGTCTGAATGGACTTTTCTACCGCATCAAGTACCTGGCAGTTTTTCCAGCCATCATGAAAATCAGGGTGTGCCGGCTTGTTCTCGCTGATACAGGAAAAGAAGTCCGCAAATTCGTTCACAAAGGTATTTTCGTATCCGATGATATGTCCGGCCGGCCACCATGCAGAAATGTAGGGATGGACGCCTTCAGTAACAAGAATTTTCTTGAATCCCTGTACTTCCAATTCATCTTCACCGGACCAGAATTCCAATTCATTCATCTTTTCAAAGTCAAATACAATGGAGCCTTTGCTACCGTTGATTTCGATGCGTTTATGATTCTTTCTGCCACCGGCGAAGCGGGAGGCTTCGAACGTGCCCATTGCACCGTTTTTAAACCTTGCCAGAAATGCTGTGGCGTCATCGACGGTTACTTCCTCTGTTTCTGTTTCCGCTTTACCGTCCGCTGTCAGCATGGTGTTGAGTGTTTCTCCCGCTGCCGCCTTCGGACGCTGTTTAATGAACGTTTCATCCGTACCCACTACCTTGTCAATTTCACCGACCAGGTATCTGGACATATCCACCAAATGCGAATTCAAATCGGCATGGGCACCAAATCCTGCAATTTTCTTGTTCAATTGCCAGGTAACCGGGTAACTTGCATCCATAATCCAGTCCTGAAGATAAACTCCCCTGAAATGACGGATTTCGCCGATCCTTCCGTCCTGAATCATTTTTTTTGCCAGGACAAGTGCAGGAACTCTCCGATAATTATGGCCAAGCATGTGTATGATCCCGGCTTCTTTTGCAGCTTCCAGCATGGCTTTGGCTTCTGTTGCATTCATGGCCAGCGGTTTCTCACAGAAAACATGCTTGCCTGCCTTTGCGGCGGCAATGGCGATGGCCTGATGGTGGACGGTTGGCGTCACAATATCGATGATGTCGATATCATCGCGTGCGACAACATCCCGCCAGTCCGTACAGGTTTCTTCCCACCCGAAAGCTTCTGCAGCCTGTTT
>JBBRWP010000172.1:0-7002 GCA_038249175.1 Acetivibrionales bacterium | reverse complement strand
AGGTGCCCTGCTGTCCTGGCTGCAGGAATGGTGGATTGCCGGCGTGGTACAGCGCATTGTGATGGTCATACGCAAAAGTCTCTTTGAAAAAGTACAGAACCTGCCCTTACGATTTTTCGATACCCATACCCATGGCGAACTAATGAGTCGCCTCACAAACGATGTCGATAATGTGAGTACCATGCTGTCGTCCTCGACCACACAATTGTTTTCCAGTTTGTTTATGGTCACGGGCTCTTTTGTCATGATGCTGGTCTTGTCTCCTCTATTAACCCTCTTGACAATGGTCACGGTGCCGA
Organism: Acetivibrionales bacterium; assembly: GCA_038249175.1. GTDB lineage: Bacteria > Bacillota > Clostridia > DSM-8532 > DSM-8532 > JAEWSN01. The sequence goes on along the minus strand of JBBRWP010000172.1, from coordinate 6,703 downwards.
TTACTTTGCTGTTCTCCGGCCAGGTAGCGAAACGGTCACGCAAGCAATTCAAAGCCCAGCAGGCCCACCTGGCGGAACTGAATGGCCACATTGAAGAGATACTGTCCGGGCAGCTGGTCGTAAAAGTATTCGGTCAGGAAGACCATGTTATCGACCAGTTTGACAGCATCAATGAAGAACTCAAGGAAGCCGGTCGAAAGGCCCAGCTCATGTCCGGCCTGGTCATGCCCATGCTGAACGTGTTAACGAATATCAGCTTTGTGATTGTGGTCACGGCAGGGGGTTGGATGGCTGTTTCCGGTGCCATTACCGTGGGCGTCATTGCCAGTTTTATCAACTATTCACGGCAATTTTCAAGACCTTTGAACGATATCGCAAATTTATACAGTACCATTCAATCAGCGCAGGCTTCTGCGGAACGTGTGTTTGAGCTGATGGATGAAATGCCGGAACCGGCAGATTTAACGGAAGCCATACCGGTGACAGAAGCTAAGGGACATGTTACTTTTGAAGACGTTTCCTTTGGTTATCTGGCCGATGTGCCGGTACTGAAAGACGTGTTTCTGGATGCCAGTCCCGGAAAAACGATTGCCCTGGTCGGGCCAACCGGCGCAGGGAAGACAACCGTTGTGAACCTCCTGGTGCGTTTTTATGACCCGAACTATGGTGCCATTTCCATGGATGAGCGGGATATCCGTTACTGGGAGCGGGATACACTGCGGCCTTGCTTCGGCATGGTTTTGCAGGATACCCACCTTTTTTCAGGAACCATTCGGGAAAATGTCCGTTATGGTCGTTTGGATGCAACGGATGCAGAGGTGGAAGCGGCTGTGAAGGCTGTTGGTGCGGAAGGCTATATACAAAGGCTGCCCAATCAATATGATACCGTACTGGATGAATCCGGTGGCGGCCTTTCCAGTGGGCAGCGACAGCTGCTTTCTATCGCCCGTGCCGTTCTGGCCGAACCGTCCGTCCTGATTTTGGATGAAGCGACCAGCAGCGTGGATACCAGAACAGAAATGATTCTGCAAAAAGCCATGCTGGATTTAAGAAAAGGACGCACCAGTTTTATCATTGCTCACCGTTTGTCGACCATTCGTGAAGCGGACGAGATTCTGGTCATTGACGGTGGTGCCATTGTGGAGCGCGGCAGCCATGCCGGGCTGATGGAAAAGAAGGGGTTTTATTACGATTTGTACAGTACGCAGTTTACGGAATAAGAGGTTCTTGCTGCATGATTTTTCTGTTTATCAAAGTGCCGGCAATATTGTATGAATAATTGCAACCACAGTGTTTGAAGTATACCTGATATTGATTTCGCTCTGTTTCCGGTAAATCGTCATTTTGAAAGGATGTCAACATGAAAACAAAAATTATCATCGGCACCGCTTTAGATGTATACCTTAATCTGGCTTATGAAGAGCATTTGGTGGAAAGCGCGCAGGCAGATGAAGTCATACTGTTTTTATGGCAAAATGCCGACACCGTTGTCATTGGCTGCAATCAAAACCCGTGGCGCGAATGCAATTTGAATGCCATGGAGCGGGAACATGTGAAACTTTCAAGGCGTGTCACCGGTGGCGGCGCGGTTTTTCATGATATGGGCAATATGAATTTTTCTTTTATTGTGCCGAAAGCAGCCTATGATGTTGCGCGGCAAGGAAAAGTCATTGTGGACGCATTGGCGAAGATAGGATTAACCGCGATGCAGAGTGGTCGTAATGATATCACTGTGCAGGACAAGAAGTTTTCGGGGAATGCTTTTCTTCATAGGAAAGACACTTCTTTACACCACGGCACCATACTCATTGGGGCGGATATGTCCAGACTGGGCGCCTACTTGAATGTCAACCCGCTAAAACTGGCCGGAAAAGGCATTCAATCGGTACGGGCGCGTGTTGTGAACTTAAATGAATATGTACCGGAATTAACGGTAAAGCAGATGATGGATTTACTCACGGAGAGTTTTTCAAACGAGTACGGAACTCCAGAAAGCATTGTTTTCGAGGACTTGTCTGATTTACCGGAGCGGGTGAAATTATTGGGCGAACGCAACGCATCCTGGGAATGGTTGCTAGGGAAAACCCCTCAGTTTACAATGGATATTCAGGCACGCTTTCCTTGGGGAAGTCTGGAGATTGGCTTTGTTACAAAGGGCGGCAGGGTAGAAGTGGCTTCTGTGTTTTCAGACAGCCTGATCCCGGATTTTGTGCCCAAAATTGCTGCTGCGCTGGCGGGCAAAGCGTTTACCGGTGCAGCCATGGCAGAATCAGTTCGCATGATGCGGACGACGGAAGAGGAAGCGGCCATGCAGGCAGATGTGTCGGAATGGTTGGATGCCTATGAGTTTTAGAGAAATGTGATTGTCAAATGAACCTATTGAAACGGTCTTTTGAAATGTATAGAGTCAACTTATTTGTGTCGCTACTGGTGACACAAATAAGTTGGACTACATGCAACAGTAAGAACAAATCCGGAAAGCCATTTGGCGGACTTTCGGTTTTAACCCGGTTCAAGTACGTTCTCAAGTCATCAACCTATAAGTCCTCATAAACAGGCTTCAAATCAATTTCAAGGTCAGGGAAAATGGAAACTTTTATTTTATCTTCTTCTGTGTACATGTCTGGTCTTCCATATCTACCGTTTGCCTGCAATGTAAATACACTGACAAGTTTCTGATCAGGCTCTACAAGCCAATATACTTTAACGCCTGCCTCTTCGTACCTGTTAAACTTGATGAACCTATCGTTCCTGCCTGTTGATGGTGACAATATCTCTATAATCATATCAGGAGAACCTTTGCATCCCTTTTCATCGAGCTTATTTTTATCACATACGATCGTTATATCAGGCTCAACGATATTTTTTACGTCAGCATTATCGTTTTTCTCAGCATCCAGCCTTACACAGAATGGGGCTGGATAAACCCTGCACGATTTACCTGTAAGGTATACTGCAAGTTGCTTTGATAGTTCCATAAGGACTTCTTGGTGAATTCTTGAAGGGGCAGCATGCATATAGGGTACTCCATCGAGAATTTCCCATCTTTCGCTTTCATCCCATGTTAAGTAGTCAGCATATGAATACGCCTGTTCAGGTTTTAATAATGGCATCGTTCAACACTCCTCTTATTATTTAAGACCAATGTGCAATGAATTTGATCCATTTATCCGAATATGAAAACAGCGAAGAAATATTAATATAAACGACTATACGCAGCCTCTTTACTATTTATTATACATCAAATTCTTAACCAATAGCGTTTTGTAATCAATCATCAGTGTGCGGTGAAGTTGGAACCGCCACCTGCGCCCGCTGGCTAAGAGGTGGTGGCTTCATTCGGTCGTATCGTACTTACGTTTCCACCTGAAATCAGGCGACGAGTAACGACTTGGGCGTCTTCACAACGCCGCTATCCATCCCGCCTTCGAAGGCGGGATGGAATACTTTTCGTATGATATTGCATGCGCCGTTTACTTTGGCATTGATGAGGGTGCTGTCTTTGGCTTTGTACATACCACGCTTGATGCGTTTACCGCTAAATGCCATGACGGGCTGCCGTGCTTATAGGGGGCGGCACTTCCATTATTTTGCTTGAAATACACTACACATCCTGCAAGGCATCGTAACCCTCTTCGCCGGTGCGGACCTTGATGACGTTCTCCACATCATACACAAAGATCTTGCCATCGCCGATGTTGCCGGTATAAAGCGCCTTCATGGCGGTTTCGATGACCGTGCGGACAGGCACCTTGCTTACGATAATTTCGACCTTCACCTTAGGCAAGAGGTGAGTCTCAAATTCGACACCCCGGTAATATTCAACATGACCGCCTTGTGTTCCATATCCCAGTACATTGGTCACTGTCATGCCGGTGATGCCGATCTTATCCATCGCGCTTTTGAGGGTTTCGAACCGGCCTTGTTTGGTGATGATTTCAACCTTTGTAAACTTGATGCCGCTGGCGGGACGGTCCACCAAAATCTTGGGTGCAACCTCCACCGTAATGGCAGTTTCGACCGGAACGGTGCCGGTAATAGCAGGTCCTTCAATGCCGTCGAGGCGCTCAGGCGAACTGGTATAGTCGAGTACTGTGAAGTCGGGGTATGCCTCATTCCCATGCTCTCCGATATCCAGACCTTCGATTTCTTCCTTCGCGGAGACGCGCATGCCAATTGTTTTCTTAATGAGAATCCAAATCAGCAGGGATAACGGGAACACGAAGAGTCCGGTGGCTGCCACACCGAGTGCCTGCTTGCCAAGCAGTTCAAATCCACCACCGTAGAACAGGCCGTTTAAGGTGGTGATGCCGGCGACACCATTTTTTGCGAACAGGCCGATGGAAAGGGTTCCGAGGACACCGTGCACCAGATGTACAGACAGCGCACCGACCGGGTCGTCAAGTTTGACCTTGTCAAAGAAGATGACCGAAAGGACAACCAGCACACCCGAGACTGCACCGAGCAGCATGGAGACCGGAACGCTGACGAAGGCGCAACCGGGGGTAATCATGACCAGACCGGCGAGTAGACCGTTGATGGACATGCCCAGGTCCGGCTTGCCGATGAGCAGCCAGGCCGTAGCTGTCGCGGTCAGGATGGCCATAATGCCGGCGGTGTTCGTCGTGACAAGGATGTGGGAGGCGGCAGTCATATCGGCGGCCATGGTGGAGCCGGGGTTGAACCCAAACCATCCCAGCCACAGAACAAAGGCACCGATGGTTGCAAGGCTCATGTTATGACCGGGAATGGGGTGAATCTTGCCATCTTTGCCATACTTACCGATGCGGGGACCCAGTATGATGACGCCGGCGAGTGCTGCCCAGCCGCCGATGGAGTGAACGACCGTACCGCCGGCGAAGTCGAGCATGCCCAGCTTCTGAAGGAAGCCACCACCCCATATCCAGTGACCGACGATGGGATAGATGAACATGGTCAGCATCAGGGAGAAGAGGATGAAGGATAGGTACTTGATACGTTCTGCCACGGCACCGGAAACGATGGTTGCCGCCGTGCCGCAGAAGACCAGCTGAAAAAAGAATTTTGCCCAGAAGGGAACTGTGGCCCAGGAGATTGAAGAGTAGACGCCTTTGTACGCGTCGCCTGTCGCAGGCGAATTGTCTGCGCCTCCAGCCATGAACAGGCCTTTCATGCCGATGAAGCCATTGCCGTCACCGAACATCAGACCCCAGCCGAGTACCATGAAGCCCAGAGATGAGACTGCGAACACAATAAAGTTCTTCGATAGGATGTTGACTGTGTTCTTTTGTCTGGCGAAGCCGCTCTCAACAGCAGCAAATCCCAGATTCATGAAAAAAACCAGTGCAGCCGTGATGATTACCCAAATACTGTCGATCATGACCTTTGTTTCCATATTAATCCACCCTCCCGTCTCCCCTCAGCCAATAAAAAAAGGCGCCGACCCACCTTGGTGGATCGGCACCTTTGCCGTACGTGCTGAATGAAGAACTTCTAATTAATGTTGTCATGGTAGCATGAATTTATTAGAAATGCAAGTGTGAATAATGAAAATTGCAAAAATCGATTTGGACTATTTCTGCACTATCAATCAAATACGATATCTGCATAGTTCGCTTGAATTACCCGTATCAAATCATCCGGGCTTATCTCGAACTGGATACCAATCTGCCCGCCACTGATCATAATTGTATCGAGTAAAATAGCCTCTCCACTGAGAAATGTCGGATATTGTTTTTTCATCGCAAAAGGGGAACAACCGCCACGAACATATCCGGTATATTTCGTAATTTCTTTCACGGGAAGCATTTGAATGCTTTTTTCTTTTGCAGCGATTGCTGCTTTTTTAAGGTTTAATTCATAGGCAACAGGAATAATAAATACGGCCAGTTGGCCGTTGCTACTGATTGTGACCAAGGTCTTATATACCTTTTCAACAGGTTTGTTGATTTTATTGGCCACAGCAATGCCGTCGATTCTTCCATCAATCACCTCATATGTATGTACTTCATAAGGCACATCACATGTTTCAAGGAATCGCATCGCATTTGTTTTTTTCATTGTCCCTCCAAAAGAATGGACACGGCAATCGTTTATGATTCCTCCGGATCGAACTTTACTAGTCTGGAAATAGCCCAGGAGATGGCCATTAGAACAAGCGGGAACACGGAAAGCATGAACCGTGCTGCCATGCCAGGGTTGTCACCCGGCTGGGAACCGTCAACAAAGCCGAAGGCAACCGTAATTAGGAGGAAGATCAGGCTGCGGACAAAGCCCGAAAAACGGATGAGAAAGCTGATGGTACTGATATAGATACCCTCTCGTCGCAACCCCGATTTCGCTGCGTCCGCATCGATAATCTTTGCGTTAATGAGATCAAATGTGCCGTCACACCCAACACCCTGGCTGCAGCAATAGCCTCCTCGCGGCGGATAGCAACAAGCTTATCTCCGCGCAGGTCAGGATCGTCCGTTCCCTTCCGGCCATCTGTCACAGTCAGGTATGTTACCTGGCATCCACGGCGCACCAGCTTCGCGATGGTGCCACCGGCACCGACTTCGTTGTCGTCGGGATGCGGTTGTATGCACAAAATACTTTTACAGTTCTCTAAATCCGGCATGGGTAGCATTTCCTTTAGATTCATGATTTTTCCGCCTTTCTTCCATAAATCTGAAAATGGTAAAATTTCATCACTTTTTGTGCCTGAGCGAAGCGAAAGGAATGT
>JBBRWP010000171.1:0-7014 GCA_038249175.1 Acetivibrionales bacterium | reverse complement strand
GGGGTTGGTGTCCAGGCGTGATAGGGAGCTTGTTCACCGCTTGTCTTGTCGCTGTTATGCGCTTCTTGAGTATTGCCCAGAAAGTTCTGACGCATTGTCAGAACAGCCAACAGAATCCCTGCCACAACCACAAGTAAAACAAAAACAGCTGTCCCCCAAAAAAGGCGTGTTTTTACTTTTTCTGAAAGGTATAATTTTTTTTTCGGGAATAAAGAACCGACAAATGCAGAAAATGCCATCGAAACCGCAGCTGCCAGACCGGAAAAAAAATGTATTGCCTGCGATCGTTTTGGAAAATGTACGGTTGTGTGGGGATCAGACTTCATGAACAATGGTTTATTCCAGCGTTTATTTTTTCTTTCTACTTTTGTAGGAGTCCCTTTGGGTTGAGCGGCCTCGGTTGCATACTTCTCATCGGCATCCGTTTGTGGCCGTTCATGATGTAATTCGTCATCGATAGATTTATTATTCTGTGACACACCCTCTGTCGGCGTTTTTCTTTGTGAACCATCGTCGATTGGTCTGTCATTCTGTGACACTCCCTCTGTCGGCGTTTTTCTTTGTGAACCATCGTCGATTGGTCTGTCATTTTGTAATATTCCATCGATTTGTACTTTACCTGGCAATTCATCCTCATCCAAAAAAATGTTTTCCGTTGTTGATGGTGCCGTCTCTTCTTTGTGCAGATTGCCCGGGTCATCAGATGGCATAAGTCTTTCAACCGCCGAAATGGGTTCCACACCCATTTCTACCAGCATACGATTCAGTGCGGCAACATCTACTTCAACTTCATCATCATCATCTTCATCAGCAGCAGCAGCAGTAGTAGTAGTAGTAGTAGTAGTAGTAGTAGTAGTAGTAGTAGTAGTAGTAGCATCATCATCATCATCAACTAAAGGTATTATTTCCGCAGTATTGACCGCTTCTGATAACGATGAAACCAAAGGTACGCCGGCTTTTAAAATACTTTCAGAGCTTATATTTGGATACCTTGGATTCGTTGGTTCCGAAGGCGCTACACCGTCCTCATCAGCAATGCCGTTTAGCAACGCAACAAAATCAGGTCCCTCATCAGAAGTGGCATCATAGCCACAGGATAAGCAAACCTGATCATCTTTATATTGCGTATTGCCACATCGAGGACACTCCAAAAAATCACCGCTTCCTCTTTGTACCGGTTGCAGATGGTTCATTCCAAAAATCTGTTGCTATGCAGCACCTATTGTTTCATTTCAGCCGCCACATCTTCCACAGAGTTAAACTCCGTAGCCAAGGCATCTTTGGCCTCATTAGAGACCGGTCCTGCCGAAGGTGCATATAACACAATACGGTCTTCTTCCATCTCAACCTTTATTTTGTTCTTCCCCTTAAGTCCCAGACGCTCTAAATAGGCTGCCGGGATTTGCATGCGTCCCGCCCTGTCCAAAACAATCAGTTCTTCATGGGAATTCGGATCGGTTTCAGACAAGCCCTTCATGCTGGCCAATTCTTCGGCCACAGATTGTCTGCGAATGTACTCACTGCTGGTCCTTCCGTCACGAATGGCCACCACACGATCCACCTTCTTCGACAGGAGCATATCATGGGTAACAATGACAATGGTCAACCCCAATGTCTTGTTCAATTCACGAAAAACATCCAAAATGTGTGCCGCTGTCTTGGTATCCACAGAACCGGTGGGTTCATCTGCCAAAAGCAGCTTCGGATTGTTGGACAGGGCAATGGCAATGGCCACGCGCTGCTGTTCTCCTCCGGAAAGTTGGCTCAGCTTATTGTTCCGCCGTTTTGAAAGTCCTACCATGTCTAGCAGTTTGAGCGCATGGTGACGGCGTTTGTGTTCATTGACCAGCATCATTGGCAACTCAATGTTCTCAATGGCGGTTAGGTAGGGCACCAGATTGCGTGCATTATTTTGCCATACAAAGCCGACCGTCTCTCTTTTGTAAGTAACCAGCTGATTGTCTGTAAATTTTAATAAATTTTGTCCGTTGACAAGCAATTTACCCGCAGAAGGCCTGTCCAAACCGCCAAGGGCATTGAGCAGTGTGGATTTGCCGCTGCCGCTGTTGCCAATAATGGCCATCAATTCGCCGGCTTCCACCGTCAAATCGAGACCTTGCAAGGCGACCACTTCAATTTCAGCAGTCTTATATATTTTTACCAAATTTTCGCATTCAATCATCGGCGGACGGCCAATGCCGTCAGCCGATTCAGCAATCGGTTTATCTTTTAAACTCATCGATGATTTCTCCATCTTCCAAAGTATAGGCGTGGTCCGCAATTTCAAACATACTGGGATCATGTGTCGTAATAACAACCGTCAGTCCTTCTTTTTCAACCATAGTTTTAAACAGGCGCATCACCTGCAAGCCCATATGGGAATCCAGTTCCGCTGTCGGTTCATCCGCAAACACAATGTCCGGCTTGTGGGCTATAGCCCGTGCAATGGCCACACGCTGTTGCTCACCACCCGACATTTCCTGCGGTCTGTGGTGCATGCGTTTCGCAAGCCCAACCAAAGCCAGACACTCTTCAGCCCTGGCCCTGCGTTCTTTGGCTGGATATCCGGAAACCCGCAACCCAAACTCGACATTCTCATAAGCTGACATCATGGAAATAAGGGCAACGGACTGAAAAATAAAACCGATGTTTCTTCTGCGTAAACCATTACGAACCATTTCGCTGGCCTTTGTAATATCTTTGTCTCTAAAGAAAATTTTTCCGTCAGTTGGGTAATCCAACGCACCCAAGAGGTTCATCAGCGTTGTCTTGCCAGACCCTGAACGCCCTTTTAAGAGGGTCAGTTTCCCTATTTCAACACCGATTGAAATCCCCTTAAGTGCATGAACAGTTTCCCTGCCGGAATGAAAAGAGCGGATTAAATTTTCAGTTCTCATGATTTCACTCAACGGTCTATCCTCCAAAAGTGCACACTTCACATCAAATGACAACAGTTTTCACTGGTTAAAAGGTTTTCGTATGAATCGTGACAGGTTGATTATACCTCTAAGGCTCATGGAACTTGAACCTAGTCTTCACCGAGTTTCAAGGCCTGATCAATGCGTATTTTGGCAATAATGCGCCACAGTGTCACAAAACCAATAATCAGCATGGCTGCCACCACCGCATAAATTTTATAATAATCATCCGCTTGAGAAACAATACGGAACGGCGGTACCTGGTCTGCTGCGGAAGAGGCTACCTGCAACAGTGGAATAAACAGTTTACTGCTCAGATTACCAACCCCAAAGCCAACAGCAACGGCCGCACCAGACACCAGAACCTGTTCACAGGCAATCATGCCGATGACTTTGGAAAGGGACAAGCCCATAGCACGTAAAATACCGAACTGCAGCACACGGGCCTGAATGGAAATGATCCAGTAGATGAGGAAGCCCAGGAGGCTGATGGCCATGGCAGACACAAAACCAAGGGTTAAGGAGCCATTGACGCCCTGGAGCATCGGGTCATTCTTCATTTTGATGATTTCCTGGTTCATATATGTAATTCTTGCAATATCCAGTTTTTTAACATCAATATCATCGTGGACTGTTTTGTCCGGTGTCTCCGGTGTCTTTTTGATCCAGATTTCGTAGGGTTGTATGGGCATCTTGCTCATGAGGTAGTCAAAATTGGCCACGATCAGCCCCGGACGTGAACCCAAAGCCCCCGAATCTTTTTTACCAGGGTTATTCATATCCACTTTCGGATTGGGGTTAAATGTAGGCCAATAATCCACAAAGGCATACACCGTAGCCTCTATGGTATTGTTCCCGGACCAGGAAAGGACAATGGAATCGCCCTCCTTCACCTTCATTTGCTCCCGCAGATTGGAAGAAAGAAGAACCGCTTTTGGGGCTTCTGTCATCAAGTTTAAATACTGGTACCAATGGTACGGCAGCAAATCGGTACGAAACCAGGCAATTTGTCCAAATTCCGCCGGCTTGATAGCCAGAAGCTGCAGTCCCGCTGCCTCCGCATCATACCCTCTGGCACGAACATCCTTGATTGGCAGTACCTTTGTGACAATGCCTGCTCCTTTTAGTTTTTCATAGGCGGCATAGTTGGGTTCAATGTATTTGATGGCCTGTTCATTGAACGACTGGGCAACAGGCGCACCGGTTGGCGGTCCGCTGGATGTAACCTGGTTTGTTTTCCAAGTCGGCATAATGCGAACTTCTGCCCCAACGCTATACCGTGTTTTATCCTCAGCATTCCGGTTCGTGGTTCGGGCGGAATTGGCATTAAAGAGGCCGATGGAAATGGACAGGATAATAAAAAGCATTAAAAACTGCTCCTGTCCCCTGGAACGGCCTACCTGAATCAGCGACACATAGAGCACCGGTGACCAGAGGCGACGACCTACCCAATAAATAAAGCGAATCAAGTAGGGATAGAAACGGAGAAAAAGCAAGCCTGCGCCAAGGACAAACAAGGTAGACGTAAGAAATAACAGGGGATCTACCTGTAGTTGACCTGCTGAAACACCGGTAGTCGCCAAGACACTTTGTTGGCGCTGAAACTGGTAGAGTCCATAGAAGGCAACACCAAGGATGATGATGTCCAGAAAATATTTTTTCCAAAAGGTGCGTTTGTTGCCGCGTGCCTTGCCTTGTTTCACTTTCACAATGGTGGTTCTGGATTGCATAACCACCGGAACAAGCATGGTCAGAACAATCATGAAAAAAGCTCCGGCTGCATAAATATAAGCCTTGATATCCATCTGCAGCGGGAGTGCTGTTCTTCCTACGAATTCCAGGAACCCATTCGAAGCCCCCAGTATCTGGCACAACAAAAGTCCCAGCGGCGGACCGGCAAACAAGCCAACCGCTCCCAGCATGACACTTTCTATCAGGTAACTGATAAAAATCTGTGTTTTGCTCGCACCGCGGCTTTTCAACACCGCAATGCCATTCTCGTCATTCCCGACAATCAGTTGCGATACCATAAATATGTAAAATATTAACATTAGTAAAATTGGAACAGCCAGCACCCACAAGGTGGTTGTCAGCTGCACAGCCCTGTCATGGTAGGTGGAAATAATATCTATGGCCGGCATTTGGGCTTCCAGTACGCCACGATACTTTTTGACCAGTTCCAACTGTGTTTCCCAGGTCTTGACCATATGGTCCAGATTACCAATCTTAATCTGGTGGTAATCCAATGCATAATACCAGTAAGCCTCCCGTAAAAAAGGGCTGCCTTTATCAATAAAGTCCGGCACAAAGAGTTTTTCACTCATGAAGAGGACGCCACTCGATTCTGCCAGAGATTTGGACCAGTACGGATCTGATGCTTCTTTTGGTTCAATAACGCCGACAACACGCACTTTCATGCTGCGTTCATTCTTCGCCAGTTTGCTATTGATGGTGTAGATATGGTCTAAAAGCAGATTCTGATCCTTCAGCGTTCTGGCGGAAACCACCACTTCAGTTATCCCATCCACCAATGCATCCGAATAAATGCGCCCATTGGCCAAGGTAACGTGGTCAGGCAGATCTGTACGATAAGCCAGCTCCGCGAAATAGCCATCCGGTCGCTTAATATCCGGGGGATCCGACAGCAGGGAAGAATGGCTGACACGCACTTCTTCAACCTTTGTCAGGAAAGGTACATTGTAATCCTCACCATACACATTCCAGATGCGATTGCGGAAATACCGCAAGGCATTCGCCCTGTCATCCCCATCATAGGCATAGTTCAAAACAGCCTTTACCGAAAAAGAACCAGGGAAATAACCCTTTTCAACCTGATAATTTTCAAGATCTTTGGTCAGCATGCGCTGCATAATGCCATCTGTGTAAAGCGGGATGCTGCACACCAGCGCCGTTGCCAACATTGTACCAATGAGCAGGCAAATGACCATCCAGAGGTTACTGGACATCCGCCGTAATACTAAACGAAACAAGATGTACCGCCTCCTTAACGAATGATAACCAATTCACCAATTTCCAAGCCTTTTACAATTTCAACTTCAGTATCCGATTGGATACCCACTTCCACATCACGCTCTTCACGAATATTGTTTTTCAACACATTGACATAGGTTCTGCCAAAGTTCTTGTTCAGTGCAAATTTAGGCAACACCACCGTATCTTCCTTAGCATCCAATATGGCAACAATCTGTGCATCACCACCGATGCGTGCGGTTTCCGGCATTTCATCCAGGCCGATGAACACCGTATTTTTCATAGATTCGTTGGCATCAATCGGCAAGTCCGCAGGTGTCATGACCACTTCGCCTGCATATGTCACATTATCGACATTCACATCCACAAGCATCCCTTTAATAAAATCACCCACACGGTCTTCTGAATAGCGCAGCTGCAATATTGTTGGGTCTGCAACCGTGATAATGGTTGAAAAGGTATCAATCCAATCACCGGTCTTGAGATTGGCTGCATAAATGACATCCCCGTCGATGGGTGAAATCAGTTGGGACTCATTGAAGGCGCGTTGCAACGCCCTTAAACGAATCTGGTTGGCTTCTACGTCCAGTCGGGCCATATCCAAATCGTACTTGTTAATCCCACCGTCGGCATCATAGAGTTTTTTTGCTTTGTCATAGGCCAATTGGGATCGTTCCAGGGCTATTTTCTGTAACTTGATATCGTCACCGAGGGTTTGTGTTTCCAAAGTCGCCAACACATCTCCTTTTTTCACTTTTTGACCAATATGGACTTTCAGCTCAGACAGTCTTCCGCCACGTTCTTTAAACTGTGCATTGGTTTGTGCCACAGAAATAAAACGACCGGTTACCCGGATTTTTCGTTCAATGTTTCCCTTTTTGACTTCCATGGTTTCATAGGTGATTTTTTCCGGAACCTTCAGTGGGGGGGCAAGTGTTTCTTCTTCTTGCGGCAGCATGGAACAGGCAGAAAAGTCCATTGTTCCAATAAGAGCAGCGGCAATAAACAGAAGCGAGACCTTGTTTTTTTTGTTTGTTTTGCCGAAGACTGGATTCATTGAACGATACCTCGATTTCTTCCAAATAGTAAAAATAATGGCCGGAAG
>JBBRWP010000170.1:0-7023 GCA_038249175.1 Acetivibrionales bacterium | reverse complement strand
GCTGCGAATTTCGTCGGCCAGTTTTTGAATCAAAGGGCGATTGGTTTCCCGGCAGGCGGTCAATACGGCAGGTTGTTCCAGAATTTCTTTCCACATGATTGTTTCCATTTTTACACTCCTTGTTTCTTCTGTGTCGTTGGGTTCGTTGGTATCGTATGAAATGTTGATATCTTATGAAATGTTGGTATCTTTTGAAATGATGGTATTGCCTGCAATGATGGTATTGCCTGCAATAATGGTATCCTCTTTAGCATTGGCATCATTGTTCCTCTATCATTATTGGTTCATTATTTATCGAGCAATCTATTAAAAAATATTACTAGAAAAATGAATTCATTCGCAACTGTTTTCTTCATCGCTTCAAAAGCACGGCAATTTCCGAAGAGAGCATCTTTCGCATGTCCTGCAGTGCTTCCGGCGTTTTCAGATACGGTGCCATGGCCCAAATCAATGCGCCCATAACAGGCGGCGCAAAAAGTTTTGCAAGAACAATGGTCTGCTCTGGAAAGGCTTGCTGTATAAGTCCTTGAAGGGTTTTTAGCTGTTCTTCAGAATAGCCTTTCACAAAGACCGAACCGGCCAGTGTCACCTCTACCGTTTTACCGGGAGCCCTGTCTAGTTCAAGGCGCGAAATGGCCGCGCTTATACTACGGGCGTATTCCTTGGTGGACCGCAAAATCAGGTTTTGAGAAACAACGTCACCCTTTTCCGCAGCATCAAAGACATAGTGCCCCAACGTGGTAAAATCGACGTTCCGCTCTGCCAGGCCGGAGAGCAGGCGCTCCGGAAAGTCTGTCGGGTCTTTGATATCACCCGCTTGAAATAGATATTGCGTGAGCGTTGTTGCCGGGGCGTCTTTATACAGTTGTTCATAAACAGCCTGAAAGGCCCAGATGGCATAACTGCCGCCACCGCCCATATCACCGGAGAGATCGCCAAAGCCACCAATCTGCACCAATTTTCCTTCACCATTGATCCCGCCGATAGAAAAGCCGGTACCGTTGATGGCACAAATACCATAACCGCTGGGGCAACCGGCTTTGACACCTAAAAAAGAATCATTACATAAAATAAAATTTTTCAAACCGATGGTGCGTAGCACTTCGGAGAGAATAACGTGCTGGCGACGTGTGTCTACGCCGGCCAAACCCAGGACAGCATGGTCTATGTCTGACACCTGAATCTTGTTTCTAGAAGTCAGTGCTAGCAAATCCCTGCGCAAACGCCTTTCTGTGCCGGCAAAACCATCGTCTAGCGCTTCATGGTTGGTGGCACCGGATGTGAGAAAGTCTATGGGGGCGCCATCGGCATGGAACAGGGCGTAATGGGTTTTGGTACCGCCGCCATCCACGCCAAGGACAATGGGGGAAGATATTTCCTTGTTCATATTCAGATCTCCTTTGTTACTTATCCTGGCTTAGCGGAAAAACTGTGGCAGAAAAGCCTTGTTGGCTTCAAGCATTTCGTCCATCATCGGTTTTGCCCGCTTATAATCACCAATTAAGGGGTGAACCAGGAGGGCGGCGAGGGCGGCCGTTCTGTCACCTTCAATTCCTGCTTTTACAGTCAGTTTTTCATAGGCTTTCACGGCCTGAATTAAGCCGATAATGTGGGGGTTGTTGAAATTGCGGAGCACCTGGGGTGTTGCTCCGTCTTTGTTAATGAGGCAACGTGTTTCTACCACATCGTCATAAGCGAGGAAAGGATAGGTTCCCTTGTTTTTCACATCCACAACATGAATTTCATTTCTATTGTTCTCCATAGCATCGATGAGGGAGATGGCAGCTTCGGAATAAAGGGCGCCGCCGCGCTGGTTCAGCACATCCGGCTTTTCTTTGAGGTTAACATCAGCGTATAGTTTCAGCAATTCTTTTTCAATGCCCACACAGATTTCACCGCGTGTTTTTTCAGCATCTTTGCAATGCTGTACAGAATCATCCCTGAAGTAGTAATAGTTCAGGTAACCAATCGGAATACCTTGCATTACGGCCATCAGTTCCGGGGGATATTCAAGTTCCGGTATGTTCTTCATATTGGTTGCAGCTGCACCTGTTGTTAACTGGCTTTGCAGTATTTCTACCCCATCGGCATAAACGCCGGTCAGCCAGCAAAGGTGGTTAAGCCCTACAAAATCGAAATCAAAATCTTTTGTGCCTTCAGGCAAGCGTTTTTTGGCTTCACGAATCATATTAATCGGTCCGTTGCACAGCCCCATCATTTTGATGCTGCTGTTGTTGGAGACCGTTTCGGCAATAATTCCTGAAGGGTTGGAGAAGTTAATGAGGGTCGCCTTCGGTGCCAGGCGCTCCATGGTTTTGGCCACGTTCATGATGACGGGTATGGTGCGCAGAGCCTTCATAAAGCCGCCGGCACCGGTGGTTTCCTGGCCGAGCAGGTTGTATTTGAGCGGAATTTTTTCATCGCGGATTCGGGCGTCCAGCAGACCCACGCGTACCTGACCCAGGACGTAGTCGGCGCCTTCAACCGCTTCTTCCAAATTGTCTGTGATAATCAGCGGTGCCGTAATGCCTTTTTCGTCCAGCATGCGCTGACATAGAGCTGCCACAATGCGGGTTTTTTCAAGATGAATGTCCATAAAGTAGAGTGAACCCAGGGAAAGGCAGCCGATGCGCTGCAAAAAGCCGTCGATGAGTTCAGGTGTGTAGGTGCTGCCGGCACCGATAATGGCAACTTTTAGTTGTTTCATAAAGCCTCCCGTTGAAATATTCTCGATGTTGTTTTGGTAAGTACCTTATATTGCGAAGGACGAATCATTTTGTTGCTTTCTATAGGGCGCCAAGGACTGAAGTTTCTTAAACAAGTCCCTTCGACCCCACGTGGGCATGACCCCTAGGGCTTAACAGAAACAACTTTAGTCTCTTATTTTCCTACATAAATATTCAAAAAGTCCACCAGGTTTTCCTGGTAGGTTCTCTCATCGGTTGCCCAGGCTTCGGCGTGTTTTGCCCCCTTGGCGATATACAGCGCCTTGCTTGCGCTGCAGGCCTCATAGAGCTCCGCCACCATAGAAAACGGAACATAGTCGTCTGCATCTCCATGAATAAAAAGGGTGGGTGTTTTTGAGCGGGCGGTTTGTAACAGGGCCGAAGCCTTTGTAAAGCCTGTACCCATGTAGTACTTCGCAAACAGCATGGCCGCATACATCGTGGGGAATGGCGGCAATTTATAATCCGCCTTCAAACGGACTTTCATTTCATCCCAAACAGAAGTATAGGCGCAGTCTGACACAATGGCTTTTACAGCCTCCGGTTGCGGATCACCCGAAGCCATCAGAACCGTTGCGCCACCCATGGAAACACCATGGAGAACAATTTTCGGTTTTCCGAATTCCTTGGGGGTTAGCAAAATAACCCTGTGTATCCAAATGCGAAGATCCAGTCGGTCGAGCCAGCCAAAGCCAATGAGAGAACCTTCACTTTCGCCATGGGCTCTGTTGTCTGGCAGTAGAACGTTGTACCCCAGTGTGTCATGATAGTACTGCGCAAAGTTTGCCATGGAACTTGATTCTGTCGTGTAACCATGGACCAGGATAACGGTTTTTGCCGTAGGTGTTTCTGCCGCGATGTAGCGGGCTTTCAGGTGAATTCCGGAGGGTGCCATCATGCTCAATGTTGTGGCCGGTACCGATGCCAACCACTGTCGGGGTTCTCTTAAGCTATCCAAAAAAAGGGATGCCGGGTCGCAATCTGTTTGCGTCGGCGCTTTCCGAACAAAGGCTGTTTGGTAAAAGTAGTAGCCGGCAGCAGCACTTGCGGCAAGGGCTGTCAGTGTGGTGCCAATCAAAATATTTTTTATTTTTTTCATGGTGAACCTCCGATAACAAAAGTATCGATATCTTTTTTTTCCATTTCTAATTTCTGTGTCTCCAAAAAAGTCTGCAGTTTCTCTACCGGTAAGGGGTAAGAATGGTAATATCCCTGGATGAGCATTTTTCCCATTCTCTGCAGCGTGAAAAATTCATCCTGCGTTTCTACGCCTTCTGCCACAATGTCCAGCTTTAGTTCTTCGCCAAGGCGTAAAATAAACTGCATAATGCTGCGGTAAAAGGGTTGCTGTGTAAACTTGCGAATAAATACCTTGTCCACTTTCAAAGTGTCAATGGGCAGTTCACCAATGTATTCCAGGGAAGAGTAGCCTTTGCCGAAATCATCAACAGCAATACGAACACCGATTTCACGCAGTTGCAGCATTTGATCATGCAAAACAGAAATGGAATTGACCATGGCCGTTTCTGTCAGTTCCAGTTCAAGCTGGGTTGGTGGAAGCCCTGTCTTTTGCAGTATACGCTTTACCTGCTGTGAAAAGTCTGCCTGACCAAAGCTACTCGGTGGAATATTCACAGAAATACGAATGGCAGAGCCAAAATGCCGGTTCAGGCGCAGCATTTCTTCGCAGGCGCAAACAAGAATCCAGCGTGTAATTTCATGTGCCATGCTGCTGTCTTCTGCCACAAGGAACAACAAGTCGGGGGGAACGACACCGATGGTTTTACTGGTCCAGCGGGTCAGTGTTTCCATACCCACCACGTTGCCGGTGACGGTATCGATTTGCGGTTGAAAATGCAGAATAAACTCATTATTGTGTAAGGCATCCTTGAGCAGATGCTCAATTTGCATGTACTTCTTTGCTTCGAAACGAAAGGGTGCTTTCAGGATATTTTTTAACTCGCAATGTGCCCGCTTGGCCATCATGATGGCAATGGCAGACAATTTGGTGACATTTTCCCGGCTGTCCACATCTTCCGGGAAATTCACAAGGCTGCCGTTAAAGGGTACAAACAGTTCCGTGCCATTGATGAAAAAGGGCTCATTTTGTGCATCGGCTATCTGTTGAATGTAGGCTGCTCCATCAGAAGCATCCAACATTACAGCAAATTCATCCCCGCCAATGCGATACGCCGTACCTTTTTCGGTCAATTGCGACAAACGTTGTGCAACGGCTGTTAAAATACGGTCTCCCATGGCGTGGCCGTGCGTGTCATTCATCAAATGGAAGCGCTCAATATTCAGGTAAATAAGGCTGAACGGTGTGTTGTTGTCCACCTGCTGGTCCATATCCATCATGAGCTGCATGCGGTTATAGACGCCGGTCAGGCTGTCATGGCTGGCCCGGTGCAACAGGTCTGTTTCTCTTTGTATAATCTGCTCGGACATGGCACGAAAGTTTTTATTGATGTGTTCCAGCTCTGCAAAAGGCTCTTCTTTTTTATCCAAGTCCCTTTTCCCGGCAACAAAATCGTTCATACGCAGTAGATAACCGTTAAATATTCTCCAAAGAGACTGAATTTGTCGAATGTATAGAAAAGAACCAATAACAAACAGTAACAACATGGCGGCGATTAAGATGGACAGGGGTTGCCATACAGCTTTCATCAAATCCGTCCGATCTTGATAAACGAGCACGTACCATAAGGGTTTTTCTACACGATAGGCACTTAAGAACGCGGGCTTCCCATAGTACACTGTCTGAGCATGCGCTATCTGGCCATTGACCAGGGCTTGAACCGTATCGATGTCCGGACTAACATGTCGTTCGGTCACCAGTTTTTTGTCCGGGGCAGAAAGATAAATGCCGTAAGGATCGGTCAGAATAACCGAAAGGCGGCTGTTATAGTCGGAAGCATAGAGGTTGGAGGTGGTGCTCAGTTCTTCTAAGTTCAAATAAGCGGCAAAATAGGTTTCATGGTAATGCAAAACCATTTGAATGGTTGGTTCCCCTGTATTTGGGGAAATAAAGAGTTTTGACCAGTAAGGGGCATCTTTGTCAACAAAAAAGTCTATGAAGGGTTCGCCGGTCCGGGACGCAATTTTCGCTTGTGATCCCTCCTGGGATGAGTGAAGGACCTGGCCCTCGCTGTTAATAACCTCAATGCGCTCGATGTACCTGTTTCCGATGACAATTTCTTTCAGGCGGACGTCGGCCTTATCTTCCCTCGACCAGTCTTCATATTCTTTGGCCACCAGGGTCATTAACAGCGGAAAGCTGTCCATGAGCTGATGAATGCGCCCACCCATGGTGCTGGCAATGGTTCTGTGGTTTTCTGTCATGGCCTGCAACTGAAAATTTCTGAGGCTGATATAGACCGAGGAAGCAATAATGAGCGCCAGAAAAAAAGAAATACCGGCGTAGATGGCAATGATGCGGCCACCAAGAGAAGGGCTCTTTATTTTCTTTTTTTGCATGAGTACTTCTCCTGTTGCACGGATTGATTTGCTGAGTAGTCACTTGTTTAGCTTACTACTTTTATTTCACAGATTGACTGGTCTTATTGTACTTTTTATTGTGTTTCTTTCCAGACTTTTTACGTCGTTATGTCTACTTTACCTCACTGCTGTTTATGCGTCAATCGAAAAGGTGTTATGGCAAGATCTTATTTTATCCGTCTTTTTGATTGCTTTTTGTATCACGACAACTGCATTGCTTCTGAAAACCGCATAGATGTCTGCTTATATCATTTCGAAGTATCTCTTTCGAGAACCACAAGTGTTATGGCAACAACACATATTGCCCGTCTTTGACGGTGAAGCGGTAAATGGGACGGTTCACATCGCCATATTTATCAAACACCACGTCAGATTGTAAGCCAGGAAAGGTTTTTATTTGAAGCAGGGTTTGTTTGAGTGTCTCTGCCTTCATATCCGGGGCTTGTTTCAACACATCAATCAGAACACCCATGGCATCGTAGGAGAGGATGGCCCCGGAGTTGGGAATAGAACCGTATTTTTCCTGAAAACGTTTTGAAAATTCTTTGTATTTTTCTGTTTCGGACAAGAGGTTGGCGTAGTTGACCAGAAAAGCGCCTTCGATGTTGGTGCCGGCACGGCTTATGAGGTCCGCACCAACAGACCATCCTGCCAGATAGCAAAGCATGCCCAGTTCTTTTACCGGTATATTTTCCAGAAGCAGCGCTGTTTCTGTGGAAGAGGCAATGATGAGCAGAGCCTCAGCACCGGATTTTTGAAGGTTTTCCACAATGGCGGCATAATCGACGTTCTCCTGGAG